>CATPBK010000138.1 GCA_955652705.1 Candidatus Dormiibacterota bacterium
CTGGCGTTCTCCGACGACATCCTGATGCCGCTCCCCGCGCGGCGCCGGGCGAGCCGGGCCGAACTCCGGCACGCCGTCGACAGGGTGATGGCGCCCATCGCGGACATCCTCAGCGACCGCAACCGCAGGCGCGGTAAACGACCCCTCGCTGAAGAGCTGGCCATGGCCGGCTTCCAGCTCACCAGCTCCGAGTTCCTCCTCCTCCAAACGGTGCTCTGTGCCGGCCTTGCCGTGCTGGGCCTCTGGCGCTTCGGCTTCGGACCGGCTTTCCTCCTGCTGGGCCTGGCTGGCTTCATGGGCCCCTTGATCTATCTGCACAGCCGCCAGGGACGGCGCCAGCGCGAGTTCAACTCCCAGCTGGGCAACACGCTGACCCTCCTCAGCAACGCGCTGAAGACCGGTTATTCACTGGGCCAGGCCATCGACATCATCGCGACCAAGGCGGCACCCCCCGTGAGCGATGAGTTCGCCCGCGTGGTGACCTCCATCAACCTCGGCACCTCGATCGAGGACGCGCTCTCCGCGCTGGTAAAGCGGGTGGACAGTCCTGACCTGGACTTCGTGGTGGTCGCCGTCTTGCTCCACCGCAAGCTGGGCGGCAACCTCGCTGAGATCCTCGACAACATCGGCGAAACCATCCGCGAACGCGTGCGCAGCAAGCGCGAGATGAATGTGATGACGGCGCACGCGCGCGCGTCGAGCAGCCTGATTTCGTTTCTGCCGGTCGTCCTGGCCGTGATCATGTACACGCTGACGCCGGCCTACTTCCGGCCCATGCTGACAAACCCGCTCGGCTGGATCCTGATCGGCATCGCGGGAGGGCTGGTCGTGTTCGGGAACATGATCATGCGGCGCTTGGCGGCCGTCGATGCCTGAGCCGGAAGAGGAACGCGCGTGAGTGGCAACCTCGGCCTGATGGCCGGCCTCGTCTGCGCGGTCGCGGTCTTCATGTTCTTCTCCCGGGTGCAGCGTGCCGGTCCGGTCATCCGGAAAGAGGGGCGTCCCGGGCCCCCCCAGGCCCACGCCAACGGCGCCCACAACCGCACCTTGGGCTACCGGCTCGACCGCGTCAGCCGCATCTTCGCCCGGCAGATGCCGGTCGAGCGGCGGCAAGCTTTGCAGGCCAAGCTCAACCAGGCGGGCAACCCATGGGAGCTGACTCCGGCTGGGTTCGAGGCGGCGCGCTGGGCGACCGCCGCGCTGGCCGCCCTCCTTGGACTGGTGGCCGGGCTGATCATCTTCGGGCCGATGTCCGCCCTGCTCGTCGGCGCGGTGGCCGGGGTGGTCGCCTACTTCCTGCCGGCGATCGGGCTCGACCGGCTGGTCAAGCGGCGTCGCGCCGAGATCGACCGCAGCCTGCCCGACGCCGTCGACCTGCTCACGCTGGCCGTCGAAGCGGGTCTCACCCTTGATGCCGGGATGGCCGACATCACCGCTCGCTTCAACAATGCGCTCGGCGACGAGTTCGCCAAGGTGCTGCGCGAGGTCCGGCTCGGCCGGCCACGGCTGCCGGCGCTGGAGGACATGGGCCGTCGCTGCGGAGTGCCGGAGCTGCACAACCTGGTGCAGGCGATCACGCAGTCAGAGCAGATGGGCATCGGCATCGTCAAGTCGCTGCGCATCCAGTCGGACGAGCTCCGCCGCCGCCGCCGCAGCCAGCTCCAGGAGCGGGCCGCCCGGGCCTCTCTTCAGATGGTGTTCCCGATGGTCGGCTGCATCTTCCCGACCATCTGGATCGTGCTCCTCGGGCCCGCGATGATGACGGTCATCGCTTCCTTCATCCGCTAACAGCCAGGTGGGGTGTTGAGAGCTTCGGCCCGCAGGGTCGAGGAACCCTCTCTCAGCAGCCCGCCAGGTTTCCGAGCAAGAGCGGGCTCGCCGTGTAGGCGGTGCTCGGCGAGGTCGTCACGGCATATACAGCCAGCTGCCCGCGGCTCGCAGGCAGCGTGATGCTGCTGCTCACGCTCAGCAGGTTCCAGGGCCCTTTCGCCGTGAACGTGCTGCCGGGCGCGTCGGTGAGCCCAGATGTGCAGCGATTGAAGATTTTGAACGCCCAGGAAACGTCGTGGTCGGCGGGCTGAGGCGTCACGTGGATGTCGACCTGGAGTCGGCAGGAGCCGCCGACGTCGCAGGCTCCATCCGGCTTGACGTCGACGCCGGTGATGATTCCAGCCGCGGCCGGTCCCAGGTTGGGCAGAGCAGCCGCACCCGGGCTGCGCGTGGGAGCGGGAGAGGAGCCGGCTGAGGGAGTTGGCTGATTGGGGCTTGGCGAATTGACGGCAGTTGACGTCGGCTGGGCCAGCAACCCGCGGGCGGCCCAGACCCCGCCGGCGCCGAGGGCGAAGATGAGCAGCAGGGCCAGGGCGCCCGCGATGAAGCGGGTCCGGCCGGCCAGCACCGGCTCCCGGTCTTCCCCGAACACTCCCGGCGTGATCGGGCGGGCAGGCTGGTAGGCGGGCCGAGAAGGCTGGATGGGGAGTGGGGGAGGCGTGGCAGGGATGGGAGCCGGGGCCGGGGCAGCGGGCGCCGGCTGCGCGGGCTGATGAGCCGGTCGAGGAGGCGGGGTTGGGGCTGGTGCGGGA
>CATPBK010000139.1 GCA_955652705.1 Candidatus Dormiibacterota bacterium
CCCTGTCGGCCGCCTGCCGCGATCTGCAGTTCGAACCTCTGCCTCGGGACACCTACTGATGGCCATCGAGGAACGGAGTCTCATCGCCCCGGGCGCGGGGCTGACGGCGGCGCCGCCGGTGGTCGGCCGCTTCAGCGATTTCGTCTACCAGCTGCGCGGCAACCCGGCCACCTTCGCCGGCCTCTTCATCGTGGTGGTCATCGTCCTCTCGGCCCTGCTCGGGCCCGTGGTCGCGCGCTACGACCCTTACGCGGTGGACCTTGGCCAATCCGCGGTGGGCCCCTCGCTCGCCCATCCTTTCGGAACCGATCAGTACGGTGAAGACATCCTGACGCGCGTGGTGGTCGCCGCCCGGCTCGACCTGTTCATGGTCCTCTCTGCGGTCGGCATCTCGATGCTGATCGGGGTTGCGCTGGGCGCCGTGGCCGGCTTCCTCGGCCGCTTCTTCGATGAAGGGATCATGCGCAGCCAGGACGTTCTCCAGGCGTTTCCGCGCTTCGTTTTCGCGATGGCCGTGGCCTGGGCGCTGGGTCCCGGCATCGTCACGGTGATCGTCGCCACCGCCGCGATCAACATCCCCGGCTACGCCCGCCTCATGCGCAGCCTGATGCTGTCGGTGAAAGAGACCCAGTTCGCGCTGGCAGCGGTGGCCGTGGGCAATTCTCGCTGGCGGCTGCTCTGGCGGCATCTGCTTCCGAACTGCCTGACACCCGTGATCGTGCTCTCGACGCTGCAGTGCGGTTTTACCATCCTGGAGGCAGCCGGGCTCAGCTTTATCGGCCTCGGCGTCCGGGTCCCGCAGGCCGAATGGGGCGTCATGATCGCCATGGGCCTGCAGGACTTCCTCCAGGGCCACTGGTGGATCTACACCTTCCCCGGCCTCGCCATCGCCTTCGCGGTGCTCGGGTTCAACCTCCTCGGTGACGGGCTGCAGGACATCCTCGACCCCAAGCGGCGAAGGGTTTAACCATGGCATTGCTCGAGGTCTCCGACCTCCGGACCTCGTTCTTTCTCCGCGGCGGCGAGCTGCGCGTGCTCGACGGCGTCAGCCTCGAGATCGAGGCGGGCGAGGTCCTGGGCCTTGTCGGCGAGACGGGGTCGGGCAAGTCGGTCACCGCCTACTCGATCACGCGGCTGCTGAAAGAGCCCGGGCGCGTCGTCGGGGGACAGGTGATGTGGGACGGTCGCGACCTCGTCCGCCTTTGGGAATCGGAGCTGGAGCAGGAGATCCGCGGCAAGGAGATCTCGATGATCTTCCAGAGCCCGCGCGAGGCGCTGAACCCGGTCATCACGGTCGGCCGGCAGCTGACGCAGGTCCTCCGGATCCGGCGCGGAATGAGCCGGCGGGACGCGCGCGCGGAGGCGATCCGAATCCTGAAGAGCGTCTATATCTCGGATCCCGAGAGCCGGCTCGACTCCTATCCGCACGAGCTCTCGGGAGGAATGGCGCAGCGCATCATGATCGCGCTTGCGCTCTCCTGCGAGCCGCGGCTGCTGATCGCCGACGAGCCCACGACGGGCCTCGACGTTACGACCCAGTACCAGATCGTGCTGCTGCTGCGCGAGCTGCGCGACCGCACCGGGATGGCGATCTTGCTGATCACGCACGACCTGGCGCTGGCCGCCCAGCTCTGCGATCGCGTGGCCGTGCTCTATGCGGGCCGGATCGCGGAGGTGGGGCCGATCCGGCACCTCTTCCGCTCGCCGCGCCACCCGTACACGGATGCGCTGCTCGCCTCGCGGCCCCGCCTCGGCCTCCAGGGCGACATCCTCACCATCCCCGGGAACGTGGCCAACCTGATGCGGCCGCCCGGCGGCTGCCGGTTTCACCCGCGCTGCCCCAATGCGACCGAGGTCTGCGCGCAGCTGCAGCCGCCGCTGGAACCGATGGATCCCGGCCAGCGCGTCGCCTGCCATAACCCGATGCCCCAGCGCCAGGAGCTGGCCGCCAGTGGCTGAAGCGGCGGTGGCGGGACCGATGCTGGCCGTGGAGAAGCTGGTCAAGCACTACCCGATCAAGACGGGCGCCTTCCGGACCGAGCAGGTCCGGGCCGTCGACGGCGTCTCCTTCAGCGTCCGCCGCGGGGAGACGCTGGGCCTGGTCGGTGAGAGCGGCTGCGGGAAGTCGACGCTGGGCCGGGTGGCGCTGCGCCTGGAGCCGCCCACCTCCGGCGCGGTCCGCTATCGGGACGTCGACCTGACCCGGCTCCGCGGCCGTCCCCTGCGCCATCTGCGGCCCAAACTGCAGATGGTCTTCCAGGACCCCCTCGGCTCCCTCAACCCGCGCATGAAGGTGTCCCAGACGGTGGCCGAGCCCCTGGTCTTGCACCATCTCGCTGCCCCCCGCGAGATTCGGACGCGGGTGCGCGAGCTCTTCGACCGGGTCGGGCTCTCGGACGAGCTGCTCGACAGGTATCCGCACGAGCTCTCGGGCGGCCAGCAGCAGCGAGTCGGCATCGCGAGAGCACTGGCGCCGCATCCGGAAGTGATGGTCCTGGACGAGCCGACCTCCGCCCTCGACGTCTCCGTCCAGGCCAAGCTGATAAATCTTCTGCGCAGGCTGAAGGAGGATTTCGACCTGACGCAGGTCTTCATCTCCCACGACCTCTCCGTGATCGGGTACCTGACGGACCGGGTGGCCGTCATGTACCTGGGCGAGATCGTCGAGCTCGGACCCACCGCCAAGATCTTCCTGATGCCCCGGCACCCCTACACGGGGGCGCTGATGTCGGCGGTCCCGGGTGAGGATCTCCTCGATCGCCGGACCCGGCTGATGCTGCCCGGCGAGGTGCCCTCGCCGATCAACCCGCCGCCCGCTTGCCGGCTGGCTCCCCGCTGCCCCTTCGTGAAGGACCGTTGCCGCGAGGAGAAGCAGGTGCTCCGGCCGGTCGAACCCGACCATCTGGTCGCCTGCTGGCGCGCAGCCGAGGGCGAGATCTCGCCGGAAGACTTCGAACGGACGCGGCTGGCCCTGGAGGTGTGAGGAGGACTCAACGCATATGCGCATAGGCATTGACGTCGGCGGCACCAACACCGACGCCGTCCTGATGGACGGCCGCAAGGTCATCGCGGAGGTGAAGACGCCCACCACGGCGGACGTCACCTCGGGCGTCGTCACCGCGCTGCGCAACCTGGTCGGAGAACAGCGGGCGAAGCCCGGACACGTCCAGGCGGTGATGATCGGCACCACCCACTTCACGAATGCCGTCGTGGAGGCCAAGCGTCTGATGCCGACCGCGGCGGTCCGCCTCGGGCTGCCCGCGACCCAGGCGCTACCGCCGATGGTCGATTGGCCCGAACGCCTGCGCAAGGCACTTGGCGGCCACGTCTACCTCTGCCACGGCGGCCACGAATTCGATGGCCGCCACATCTCTGAGCTCGATCCCGGCGAGCTGCGCAGGGCGGCCGAGGACATCGGTAGCAAGGGCATCCGTTCAGTGGCCATCTCCTCGGTCTTCTCGCCGGTCAACAACGAGTTCGAGGAGGAGGCCGGCAAGCTCCTGGAGTCCGAGCTGCCCGGGGTGATGATCAGCCTCTCGCACGAGATCGGCCGCATCGGCCTCCTCGAGCGCGAGAACGCGACCATCATGAATGCCTGCCTGCGTGACCTTGCGGTCCACATCGTGGACGCTTTTCACGGCGCGCTGGCCGAGGTCGGCATCGAGGCCCCCGTCTATTTGAGCCAGAACGACGGGACCCTGATGAGCGTCGACTATGCGCAGCGCTATCCGGTCGCCACCTTCGCCTCCGGACCGACGAACTCGATGCGCGGGGCGGCCTTCCTCAGCGGCTGTCTCGACTGCGCGGTCGTCGACGTGGGCGGCACCACCAGCGACGTCGGGGTGCTCCAGCACGGCTTTCCGAGGGAGGCTTCGATCGCTGTCGAGATCGGCGAGGTCCGCACCAACTTCCGGATGCCGGACGTCTTCTCCTTCGGGCTGGGCGGCGGAAGCCTGGTTCGCGAGGACGGCGAGCTCGAGATCGGGCCCGAAAGCGTCGGCTACGAGCTCACCTCGAAGGCCCTTTGCTTCGGCGGCGACACGCTCACCGCCACCGACATCGCAGTGGCGGGCGGCCTTGCCGACATCGCGGATCGCAGCCGGGTCGCAGGTCTCTCCCCAGACCTGGTGAAGCGCTCGCTGCAGATGATGGAGGACCGCATCGCGCAGGCGGTCGACAGGATGAAGACCAGCGCCGGCGCGATCCCCATCGTGGTGGTGGGGGGCGGCAGCATCCTGATCCGCGACAGCCTCCCGGGCGCGTCCGAGCTGGTCAAACCCGAGCACTTCGCGGTCGCCAACGCGATCGGGGCGGCGATCGCCCAGGTGGGGGGCGAGGTGGACCGGATCTTCTCGCTCGACAAGAAGTCGCGCGACGAGACGCTGGAGGAGGCCAAGCGGGAGGCGGCGGAGAAGGCCGTGGCCGCCGGGGCCAGCCCCGGCACCGTGCACGTGGTCGACGTGGAAGAGGTGCCGCTGAGCTACCTCCCCAGCAACGCCACGCGGATCCGGGTGAAGGCGGTGGGCGAGCTCGAGCTGGAGGCTGAAAGCGTTGCGACAGGTAGATGAGACGGACCTGGAGGACCTGGCGGTCGGCGCAGCCGTGCTCGGTACTGGCGGCGGTGGCAATCCCTACATCGGCAAGCTGCTCGCCCAGCAGGCGATCCGCGCGCACGGGCCGGTCACGCTGGTGGACGTCGGGGAGGTCCCCGACGACGCCCTCGTCGTGCCCTCGGCGATGATGGGCGCCCCCACCGTGATGGTGGAGAAGCTGCCGCGCGGCGACGAGATCATCCGCGCCTTCAAGACGCTGGAGGAGTACCTGGGGCGGCCGATCACCCACACGGTCTCGATCGAGGCGGGCGGGCTCAACTCGACCACGCCCTTCGGCGTCGCCGCGCAGATGAAGATCCCGCTCGTCGACGCCGACGGCATGGGGCGGGCCTTTCCCGAGATCCAGATGGTGACGCCAACCCTGTTCGGCGTCTCCGCCACGCCGATGGCCCTGGCCGACGAGAAGGGCAACATCGCGCTCATCGCGACCATCGACAACCGCTGGACAGAGCGTTTCGCCCGCTCCATCACCGTCGACATGGGCGCCACCGCGATGATCGCGCTCTACGTCCTGTCCGGGAAGCAGCTCAAGGAGTCGATGGTGCCCGGTACGATCGGCCTCGCCCAGGAGCTCGGCCGCCTGATCCGGGAGACGCGGGCCGCCCACGGCGACGCCGTCCAAGCGATCCTCGACAGGCTGCGGGGCTATCGCGTGTTCGAGGGCAAGATCGCCGACGTCCAGCGGCGCACCGAGGCCGGCTTCGCCAAGGGAGAGGCGCGCATCGACGGGGTCGAGGGCGACGCCGGCGCCTCGCTCGTGATCCGTTTCCAGAACGAGCACCTGGTCGCGATCCGAGACGGCGAGATCGTGGCCTCCGTGCCCGACCTCATCATCGTGCTCGGCGCCGAGACCGGCGAGCCGATCACCACCGAAGAGCTGCGTTACGGCTTTCGGGTGACGGTGATCGCGACGCCCTGCGATCCCAAGTGGCGCACTAAGGCCGGAATCGACCTGGTGGGCCCGCGCTACTTTGGCTACGACATCGACTACGTGCCGGTGGAAGAACGCTTCGGCGCGGCAGCGAGGCGCTGAGGCGATGGGCTTCGAGGTCTCGGGCCAGGATCTCCGCGATCTCGCCCGTGGGGCGGCTTTTCTCGGCACTGGTGGGGGCGGCGATCCTTACGTCGGCCGGCTGATGGTGGAGCAGGCGCTGGCCGCGGGCGGTCGCCTCACGCTGATCTCGCCGGACGAGGTGCCCGACGACGCCTTCGTCATCCCGACCGCGATGATGGGCGCGCCGACGGTCCTGGTGGAGAAGATCCCCGCTGGCGACGAGGCGGTCGCTTCGCTGCGCGCGCTGGAGGCACACCTCGGCCGCAGCGCCTACGCCACCATGCCCATCGAGTGCGGAGGCATCAACTCGACGATGCCGCTGGTGGTCGGAGCCCGGCTCGGCCTGCCGGTGGTCGACGCCGATGGGATGGGCCGGGCGTTCCCAGAGCTGCAGATGGAGACGTTCCACGTCTACGGCGTCCCGGGCACACCGATGGCCATCACCAACGAGTACGGCGACACCACGATCGTCACCGCGCACGACAACAAGGCGATGGAATGGCTGGCGCGCGGCATCACCATCCGCATGGGCGGCGCCGCCTACATCGCCGAATACTCGATGGACGGCGCCACGGCCAAGCGCACCTCCATCCACGGCACCATCAGCCTCGGAATCCGGATCGGCCGCTGCCTGCGCGAGGCCAGGGAGCGTCATCAGGACCCCTTCGAGACGCTGGTGGAAATGCTCAAGGACACGCCCTATCGCTATGGCCGGGTGGTGTTCGAGGGCAAGGTGTCGGACATCTACCGGCGCACCACCGAAGGTTTCGCCAAGGGCAACGCGACCATCGAGCCGGTCAACGGCGGTGCGCCTCTCGAGCTGACCTTCCAGAACGAGCATCTGATCGCCCGGGTCGACGGCCAGATCCGCGGCATCGTCCCGGACCTGATCTGCATCCTGGAGGCGGAGACCGCCGAGCCGATCACCACCGAGGGCATCCGCTACGGGCAGCGCGTCAAGGTGATGGTGGTGTCGACGCCCGACATCATGCGCACGCCGGAGGCACTCGCCGTGTTCGGGCCGCGAGCCTTCGGTCTTGACCACGAATTCACGCCGATCGAGCAGCTGAGCTGAGGAGGCGCGGCATGGATGTCACCGAGTCGATTCGCAAGCGCCGGTTCCACCGCTCATTTACCGACGAGCCGGTGGACGAGGACGCGCTGGCTCAGCTGGTCTGGGCGGCGAGCCGGGCGCCGATGGGGGGCAACGAGCTGGTGCGGCGAATCGTCCTGGTGACCGATCCCGCTGTCGTGAGGACCGTGCGCCAGGTCACCCCCAGCTTCCTGGCCAACGCGCCCGCCGTCCTCGTGATCTGCACCGACCTCGAGCGGGCCGAAGCCTCCATGGGAATCCAGGGGCGAGACGTGCTCTCGCTCGTCGATGCGGGCGCCGCGGCGGAGAACGTGGCGCTGGCGGCGGTGGCGCTGGGGCTCGCAACCTGTTTCGTGCGCAGCTCCAACGACGTCGCGCTCCAGGAGGTGCTGGAGCTGCCGGGCACCGTGCGGCCGGACATCCTGATCGCCGTCGGCCACCCGGCTCCGACACCCTCGCCGGCCATGAAGAACCCGCCGGCGGTGGTCTACCGGGATCGCTTCGGCAGCGTTTGGAACCCGCGGTCGGGAGCGTCGACGGCCCAGAAGACAGCGCCGATCCGCGGCGGATCGAACGGCCCGACTCCGTTCGAAACGGCGCTCTACCTGGTCGCCAGCGCGCGGGATTGTCTCGATGAGCCGCTCATCTACGGACCGTTCCGGATGATCGAGGGCGTCAGCCGGATGCTGGAGGGCCAGACCGGCGACAGCTTCCTTAAGGAAATGAAGGCGGCCATCGACCGCGAGAAGTACAACGTCATGGCGGACCGGGCTTCCTTCGCGCGCTGGCTCGACGACCTCCTGCGCGCCTTCGCCGCTGAGGCTGGGCGACGCAACGTGCCTGCGCGCGCGTCCACGGCCGTGGCAGTCGATGGGGAGACGGGCTGATGCGAATCCGGATGGCCACCGACATCGGCGGCACTTTCACCGACCTGGTGGCGCTCGAGGAGGAGAGCCGCCAGATCACGCTCGCCAAGTCTCCTTCGACGCCGCCCGAGTTTCATCGCGGCCTGGCGGACACGATTCGCAAGTCGGGCCTCGATCCCCGGTCGGTGACCTTCTTCGCGCACGGCACGACGGTGGTCATCAACGCGCTCACGGAGCGCAAGGGCGCGCCCACCGCGCTCGTGACGACGCGGGGGTTTCGGGACGTCCTGGAGATCACGCGCGCGAACCGTCCCGACATGTACAACCTGCGCTTCGAAAAGCAGGCGCCCTTCGTGCCCCGACACCTCCGCTTCGAGGTCGACGAGCGCGTCGGTTACAAGGGGGACGTGATGACGCCGCTCGACGAGGGATCGGTGCGGGAGGCGGCGGAGCGGATTCGCGCCGCCGGCGTCTCCGCGGTGGCGGTCTGCTTCCTGCACAGCTACGCCAATCCGGCTCACGAGGCGCGCTGCGCCGAGATGCTCGAGGAGCTCCTGCCGGGCGTCCTGGTGACGCCCTCTTATGCCATCACGCAGGAGTGGCGCGAGTACGAGCGGATGTCCTCGGCGGTGCTCAACAGCTACGTGCGGCCGGCCGCGAGCGGCTACCTCGACTCGCTGTTCAAAGACCTCCGGACGCTCGAGATACCGGGGTCCCTGAACGTGATGAAGTCCAACGGCGGCATGGCCTCATTCGCCTTCGCCAAGGAGCAGCCCATCCACATGATCGAGTCGGGCCCGGTGGGGGGCGTGGTGGGCTCGCTCGCGATCGGGCTCGAGATCGGCGAGCGCAACCTGATCACTCTCGACATCGGCGGAACGACCGCGAAGACCTCGCTGATCGAAGGCGCCGAGGTCAAGGTGACCACGGAGTACAGGATCGAGCAGGACGGCCGGCATGCCGGCTATCCCGTGAAGATCCCGGTCGTAGACATCGTGGAGATCGGCGCCGGCGGTGGCTCGGTCGCCTGGCTGGATCCGATCGGGACCCTGCGGGTCGGTCCCCGCAGCGCCGGCGCGGTGCCCGGTCCCGCCAGCTATTCGCAGGGCGGCACCGAACCGACGGTCACCGACGCCAACCTGCTCCTTGGCCGCATCAATCCGGCGTACTTCCTGGGGGGCGAGATGCCGCTCTCGGTCGAGCGGGCGCGCGCGGCCGCCGATCCGCTGGCCCGGAGCCTTGGGATGACCGTCGACGAGGTGGCGCGGGGCATCGTGCGCCTGGCGAACGCCAGCATGGTCAACGCCATCAAGCTCGTTTCGGTCCGGAAGGGCCACGATCCCAGGGAGTACGCATTGGTGGCCTTCGGTGGCGGCGGCCCGATGCACGCGACGGCGCTCGCCCGCGAGCTGCACATCGGGAAGGTCGTCATCCCGCCGGCGCCGGGCAACTTCAGCGCCTGGGGCATGCTGACCACCGACTACAAGCAGGACTTCACGCGCACCAGCGTGGTCCGGGCCGGCGAAGAATCGATGGAGCTCATCTACGGCCGCTACGGCGAGCTCGAACGCGAGAGCCTGGAATTCTTCGCGCGGGAGGGCTTCAACGCCGGGCAGGTCGTGACCGTCCGCGCGGCCGACATGCGCTACGCCGGCCAGGAGCACACAGTGCGCGTCCCCGTGCCTACCGGGCAGCCCTCATTGGCCGATGTCGCGGCTCGCTTCCACGAGCGACATGAGAGCGCCTTCATGTTCCGCCTCGAGGGCCCTGTGGAGTTCGTCAATCTCCACCTGACCGGCCTGGTGAGGGTCCCCAACCCGGACCTCTCCGCCTTCGCACCGCCCTCAGGCTCGGGTGCGGCCGGCAAGGGCCGGCGCAAGGTCGACTTCGACGAGGACGGCATCCATCAGGCGGCGCTTTACGAGCGAGAGCGATTGGGCCTGGAAGACGAGGTGGTAGGCCCCGCGGTCATCGAGGAGGCCGCCTCCACCACCGTTGTCTATCCGGGTCAGCGGGTCAGCGTGGATCGAATCGGCAACCTCGTCATCGCAACGGGGGGGTCCGTCGCGAACGGCCGCCCGGAGCGACGGCTCAAGGGGGGAACTCCCCCCCACACGGGAGTGTAGAGATGGCTGTCCGAACCAAGATCGACCCCTTCGCGGCGGAGATCATCCGCGAATCCCTTGTGGCGGTGGCCGAAGAGATGTTCGTATCCCTCCAGCGCACGAGCCAGAGCACCATCATCTACGAGGTCCTCGACTTCGCCTGCGGAATCACCGACGAGAAAGCGCAGCTCATCGCGCAGACGAACGGTGTCACCGCCTTTGCCGGCATCCTCACGTTCACCGTCCAGTCGGTGCTCGACAAGTTCGGCCTCGAGAGCATTCGCGAAGGCGACATCTTCTGCACCAACGACCCCTACACGGGCGGCGGCACGCACCTCTCCGACGTCGCGATGGTGATGCCCCTCTTCTTCGAAGGCAAGCTGCTGGGATTCGCGGCCAACAAGGCGCATTGGACCGAGGTGGGAGGGAAGGACGCCGGCAGCTGGACCACCGACGCCACCGAAATCTTCCAGGAGGGACTGCAGTTTCCTTGCGTGCGGCTGTACATCGACAACCAGCCCCTGCCCAGTCTCGTCGACATGATCCGCGCCAACGTGCGCACGCCGGAGATGAGCCTGGGCGACATGTACGCGCAGGCCGCCGGCTTGCGGATGGCGGCGCGGCGCTTCGGAGAGATGTGCTCGAAGCACGGCGCCGAGCAGGTCAAGGCCGGGATCGACTACCTGCTCGAACAGGGCGAGCGCCAGGTCCGGCTGGACATGCAGAAGCTGCCCAAGGGCACCTTCCACGCGGAGGACTTCATCGACGACGACGGCCTCAGCGAGGAACCCATCCCGATCAAGGTGAAGGTCACCATCACCGACAAAGAGTTCATCGCCGACTTCACCGGGTCGGGGCCACAGGCCAGGGGGCCGATCAACTGCACCCGCACGGGCTTGATGGGCGGGATGCGCACCATCTTCAAGGCGATCACCAACCCGGACACGCCGGTGAACGAGGGTGGCTTCCGGCCGCTGACAGTGATCTGCCCGGAGGGCAACGTCTTCTCGGCCGTCCGCCCGGCGCCCGTCTCCACCTACTGGGAGACGCTGCTCAACTCGGTCGACCTGGTCTGGAAGGCGCTGGCACCGCATATGCCCGAGCGGATGACCGCCGGGCACTTCCTCTCGGTCTGCGGGCTGATCCTGGCCGGGCCGCACAGCGACACCGGGGAACTGGCGATCCTGGTCGAGCCGCAGGCCGGCGGTTGGGGCGCCGGGGTGGATAAGGACGGCGAATCCGGGCTGGTCTGCATAGGCGACGGCGAGACGTACATCATCCCGGCCGAGGTGTGCGAGCAGAAGTACGGGATCGCCGTCGACCAGTACGCGCTGAACCCGCAGGACGCCGGCGCCGGCAAGTTCCGGGGCGGACTCGGGCTTGTCCGCGACTACCGGATCCTGGGCGACGAAGGCATGTTCCTGACCGCCACGTTCGGACGTTTCAAATACCCGCCCTGGGGCGTCGCCGGCGGCGAAAGCGGCTCACCCAACTACGTCGAGGTGATCCGGGCCGACGGGAGCCCGCCGCAACGTTTTGGCAAGGGGGCGCGCGTCCACCTCCTTAAAGGGGACATCGCGCGGCTGATCACCGGGACGGGTGGTGGCTGGGGCGAGCCGCGACAGAGATCGCGCGAAAAGGTCCTGGCGGATTTGAAAGAGGGCTACATCAGCGAGCGGGCGGCGGCGGAGACATACGGACAGCGGCCTTAACGCCGGTCAAGCGCCCGGGCGCAGGTAACGCTTCTCAACCGAGGCGACGAGCGAGTAGGTGGTGTCCACCATGTTGCCGACGTAGAGGCCTCCCGCCTGGGTGAGGAGCTGGTAGGCGTTCTCGCGCTGCCATCCGAAGTCGGTCGCCAGCCATTCCACCAACTCCGCGTAGGCGATGCGCGCGGCGTCCTCCATCGGCCGCGCGCTGCCGACGGTCATGATTCGATCGGCCGACTCGATCCTTGGCCAGGAGATCTGGCGGCCTTTGATCACGGTGAAGACGACAGTTACCTTCGAGGTGATCTCGAGCGCTACGCCGCAGAGCTCGCCTTGGCCCTGCCGCGCGTGGGTGTCGCCGGTGTAGAAGAGGGCGCCCTCGTTCCAAACCGGGAGGTAGACGGTGTTGCCAGGACACACGTCAGGTACGTCCATGTTCCCGCC
>CATPBK010000140.1 GCA_955652705.1 Candidatus Dormiibacterota bacterium
GCCGTCGGGCTGGCGGTCGACAAGGAGGCGGTCAACCAGCAGGTCGTGGAGGGCGCCGGCGTGGTCATGAACGGCCCCTTCCCGCACAACCTGGCGCCCTGGTACGACACCAACATCGCCAAGTTCAAGCGCGACGTCGCGGCGGCCAAGAAGCTGCTCGACGACGACGGCTGGGCGGCCGGCTCGGACGGCATCCGCGCGAAAAACGGCAAGCGGCTGCAGTGGACTTTGAGCACCACGATCGGCAATCCGCTGCGGGCGGCCCAGGACGTCATCGTCAACAACCTGAAGGAGATTGGCGCCTCGGTGACAGTGAAGTACGTCTCCGCGAGCGTGTTCTTCGCCGGCTTCCACGCCAGCGGCACGCTCGCCACCGGCCAGTTCGACATGGCCATGTACGGCAACATCTGGTCGCCCGACCCCTCGACCTGGGCATCTTTTGCCCTCAGCAGCGAGATCCCCTCCGACACCAACCCCAGCGCGGGCAACTACGGCCGGATCAGCGACCCCAAGCTGGACAGGCTCTTCCAGGACGGGGAGAGCACCGTCGACATCGCCCGCCGCGTCGACATCTACAAGCAGGTCCAGGCCGAGTGGCGCGACTTCGGCGCCACAGTCGACCTCTTCGAAATGCCCGTGATCTCGACGCGCGCGACGCACTTCGGGAACTACGCGCCGAACGGGAACCTGAACGGGTCGATCTGGAACGCCGCCGACTGGTTCCGCCGCGCCGGCTAGCTGCTATCCCACCCTCCATCCTCCCTCCCCGCTCGGAGGGGAGGGAGGATGGAGGGTGGGGGTGGGAAGCCCGCCTGGAATGAAGGTGTTGGCGCTCGTCCTGCCCCTCGGCCTCGACACCTTCGCCCTGGCGGCCGCCCTCGGCCTGGCGGGGCTCCAACCGCGCGACCGGGTCCGGGTCACACTGCTCTTCGCCGGCTTCGAGTTCGCGATGCCCCTGGCCGGCTACGCCGCCGGCGACCTGGCCGGTGGCGTGGTCGGAACCGCGGCCGACTTCCTGGCCATCGCGCTCCTGGCCGGGATCGGCCTTTACCTCCTCTGGCCCCGCTCGGAGGAGGCTGAGGCAGCCCGCCTGGGGCTCCTCGGCCGGGCCCGTGGTTGGGCCGCGCTCGGCCTCGGGCTCAGCATCAGCCTCGACGAGCTCGCCATGGGCGTGGCGATCGGCCTCCTGCGCCAGCCCATCTTGTTGGTGGCGGTGCTGGTGGCGGCCCAGGCCGCCCTCGCCACCCAGCTCGGGCTCCGGCTCGGCGGCCGCGTCGGCGAGCGTGGGCGGGAGTGGTCCGAGCGCGGGGCCGGCCTGATCCTACTGGCGCTGGCTGCCATCTTGCTGGTGGAACGCTTGTCGGGCCGCAGCTTACTGTGAGCTTGATGTTTCGGCGGCTGCCCATAGTCGTCGTCCTCCTGCTGGCCGCCTGCCAGGCGGGCCCGCCGGGCGTCCTCACGAGCGGGCTCGCCAAGGACCAGACTCTTCGGGTCGAGCTGCCCGGGGCCTTGCCCGGTCGCGACCCGGCCACGGTCCCGGTTTACGACGCGGGCGTGGTCCGGCTCACCTTCGAGCCCCTCTTGAAGCCGAAGCCCGACCTCACCGACGTCCAGGCCGGCGCCGCCGAGTCCTACACGGTCTCGCCCGACGGGCACACCTACACGTTCGTGCTCCAGAAGGCCGGCCGCTGGAGCGACGGCACGCCCGTGACGGCCGCCGACTTCGTCCGCGGCTGGCGGCGGGTGCTGGACCCGCGCACCTCCAGCCCGGCCGCCCCGGCCCTGGCGGGGGAGGTCAAGGGTGCTGGCGCGTACGCCGACTTGGATCCGCACGACGACGTCGCCAAGATCCCGGGTTTCCTCGACGGGCTCGGGTTCAGCGCTCCTGACGCCCGCACTTTCACGGTCCAGCTCGCGCACCCGTCTCCCTACTTCAAATGGATAGTGACGATGCCGGAGACCGCGCCGGAATTGGACGACCTGGCGATCGGCAACGGCGCCTTCCAGGTGGCGGGCGGTCAGCCGCTGACCCTCGTGCCGAACCGAAGCTATCGGGGGGCGCGCACAAAGCTGGCCAAAATCCACCTGGAAAGTGGGGGCGTGGCCCGCTACCGGAGCGGGCAGGCGGAGCTGGCGGGCGTGACCGCCGCCGACGCCGCCGACGCCGCCAGCGACGTCAGCCTCACGGGCCAGCTGCTCCGGCAGCCGCTGCTGCGCACCTTCTGGCTGCAGTTCAACGTGAACCGGCCTCCCTTCGACAATCCCCGCGTCAGGCTGGCGGTGAGCCAGGCGATCGATCGGACCGCCTTAGCCCGCGACGTGCTCAAGGGCAGGGCGGTCCCTGCCCAAGCCCTGCTGCCCCGGGGCATGGCCGGTTATGACGGCGGGCTCGGCGCCCAGGCCTACGGCGGGGAGGGGGCCCGCAACACGCTGGACGCCTCCGGCGAGGCGGCCGCCGACCTGACCGACGTCCACCTGCTGGTTCGCGACACGCCCGGGGACCGGGCGGTGGCCGACTTCGCTGCCGCTCAGCTCCGGCAGCACCTCGGCATCGACCTCCGGCTCGATGTGATGTCGAGCCCCCAGGTCACGGCCAGGCTCGCGGCCGGCGACTACCAGGTCC
>CATPBK010000141.1 GCA_955652705.1 Candidatus Dormiibacterota bacterium
CGCCATCCTTTCGGCGACGAACCGCTACGCCGTGCTGTACAGGATCCAGGACGCGAAACGCCCGGAGACGCGGCTCCGTCGGATCGAGCATTTCGTGGCGATGCTCGCGCGCGGCGAAACCGTCTACCCACAGCGCAAGACCCTGTCAGGTTGAGACCTCAAGGTCCCGGCAAATAGCCGGCGGGTTTCCGGGGTTCAAGTAGTCATGAGCAAGACCACAGCGAGGGCAGCCGGAACCATCACGCTCGGAGACCTGACGGCGAATCGGATGGGGTACGGCGCGATGCGCCTGACCGGTCCGGGCATCTGGGGAGAGCCGCGGGATCCCGAAGAGGCCCGCCGCGTTCTGCGGAGGGCCCTCGAGCTGGACGTCAACTTCATAGACACGGCCGATTCGTATGGGCCGGAGGTCAGCGAGCGTCTCATCGCCGAGACACTGCGGCCTTACCCGGCAGGTCTCGTGATCGCCACCAAGGGCGGCCAGCTGCGAGACGGGCCAGATCGCTGGCGCCCGGACGGCCGTCCCAGCCATCTCCGGAAAGCGTTGGAGGGCAGTCTGCAGCGACTTGGCGTGGAGCGCATCGACCTCTACCAGCTGCACCGCCCCGACCCAGCGGTCCCGTTCGAGGACTCGGTGGGTGAGCTGGTGCGCCTGAAGGACGAGGGCAAGATCCGGCACATCGGGCTCTCCAATGTCAATGAGGAGCAGCTGGCGCAGGCGGTTGCGATGACCGAGATCGTGTCCGTCCAGAACCGCTACAACCTTTCGGATCGAGCTTCCGAAGGCGTGCTCACTCGCTGCGAGTCGCTGGGCATCGCTTTCCTGCCCTGGTATCCGCTGGCGGCCTCCCAATTGACGCGTTCCGGAACCCGCATCGCGGCGCTGGCGTCAGAGCACGACGTGACGCCAGGCCAGATCGCGCTGGCGTGGCTGCTGGCGCGGTCGCCGGTGATGCTGCCGATCCCGGGGACGTCGTCGGTCGAGCACCTCGAGGAAAACATCGCTGCCGCGGCCATCAGGCTCAGTCACGACGAGGTCGAGCTGCTCGCTGCCGCTTGAGGCGGCCCACTCTGACTGGCTCAGTATTGCTTTTCGGGTAGCGTCGGCGTGTGACGAGGCCCTTCCGATTCCTGGCTGCCGCCGGAGGTCTGGTCGACGGGCGGGAGTTAGCGGATCAGGCCAGGAGGGCGGAGGCGATCGGCTACGACGTCTTCGTCATCGCCGACCACCTCATCAACCAGATGGCTCCCATTCCGGCGATGGCCGTCATGGCCGCGGCAACCCAGCGGCTGCGGGTCGGCACTTTCGTCTTCAACAACGATCTGCGGCACCCCGCCGTGCTGGCCCAGGACCTGGCCAGCCTTGACGTGCTCAGTGGCGGGCGCTTGGAGATCGGCATAGGGGCGGGCTGGAATCGGCCCGAATACGAGAAGACCGGGATTCCGTTTGAGTCCGGCGGAACGCGGGTCAAGCGGCTGGAGGAGGCGATTCAGGTCCTGAAGGGACTGTTCGGGCCCGGACCCTTCAGCTTCACAGGCGAGCACTACACGATCGTCGAGATGGATGGCCTGCCAAAGCCCGTCCAGAAGCCGCACCCGCCGATCCTGGTCGGCGGCGGCGGGCGGAGGCTGCTGAGCCTGGCCGGGCGGGAGGCCAGCATCGTCGGCTTCGCCCCCAGACTGATGCCCGGCACGAGCAAGGCGGACATCCGGACCTGCACGGTTGAGGCGACAGCTGAGAAGGTCCGGTGGGTCAAGGAAGCCGCGGGCGATCGGTTCAAAGACATCGAGCTCAACACCTATCAAGCGCTGGGACGGTCGATCGTGACCGACGACCCCAAAGGACCGCTAAGAGAGCTCGCGCAGCGACTGAAGGATCGCTACGGCGTCGAGCTCACCCAGGAGGAGCTGCTGGAGTCGTCGCACGTCTTCATCGGCTCGGCCGCCGACCTGGCCGAGAAGTTCAAAGCGATCCGGAGGACCCTCGGTATCAGTTCCTTCATGACCGGGGGCATCGACGAGCTGGCGCCCGTGGTCGAGCGGCTGGCCGGCAACTGAACATACGGGCAAGCACCCCTTAGCGGGGTCGGTCAGGAGGGCCGGATTCCCCGCCAGGGATCGAAGTCGACTTCGAGTGGCTCCTGGGGCGGCCGCTGCGCCTCTGGAACCTTGCTCAGGTTGACGCGAATCCTGGTCCAGGTCGAGCTCCGCCCGCGCATCGAGTCGACCAGGACGTCGGCCGGGCCGAGGTGCTTCCAGACCTCGGGGTGCCGCTGCTTCCAGCGCTCCAGGCCCTCTCGCGCCTCAGCTTCCTTGGCAGCCCGGGCGATCTCGACCAGCGGCACGGTGGTGCGACGCCGCCCCGTCGGGCCGCTGCTCTTGCCCGGCGCCGGCGCGGGCACCTCGCCGTCCCGCCCGGCCCGCCGCCGCGAGGGCTGGACACGCGGCGGCTCGCCCTCTTGCTTGCCGTAGAAAGGCGGCCAGTAGCCGTCGCCCAGCCCGGCGGCCGCGTGTTGCGCCGCGAGCTCGAGCAGGGAGTCGAGGGAGCCGGCGGCGCGGTCGATGCCATCCCAGGGATCGCCGGCCTCGGCAAAGCGGCGAGGCATGGTCTCGAGCGTGAACGCCTCCGGCTCGCAGCCGGGCACCTCCGCCCAGCTGAGCGTGGCTGACACCCGCGCGTCAGGCGTCGGCCGTACCGAGTAAGCAGAGGCGACAGTCCGGTCCTTGGCGTTCTGGTTGTAGTCGACGAAGACGCCGTGCCGCTCCTCCTTCCACCAGCTGCTGGTCGCCAGGTCGGGCGCCCGCCGCTCCACCTCCCGCGCTAGGGCCACAGCCGCCCGGCGGACTTCCGTGAACGTCCAGCGGGGCTCGATCCGGCAGTAGACGTGGAAGCCGCGCGAGCCGGAGGTCTTCGGCCAGCCGGCCAGGCCGAAGTCTTCCAGGACCGATTTCGCCACGAGCGCGACTTCGCGTACCTGGCTCCAGGGCACCCCCGGCACTGGATCAAGGTCCACCCGCAGTTCGTCCGGATGGTCGAGGTCGACGGCGCGCACCGGGTGCGGGTTCAGGTCGATGCAGCCGAGGTTCAGCACCCAGACCAGCTGGGCGGCGTCGTTGACGACCACCTCGACGGCCGTCCGGCCGGACGGAAAGCTGAGCTCGACCGTCTCGATCCAGTCGGGCCGCTTGGCCGGCGCCCGCTTCTGGAAGAAGACCTCGCCTTCGGCCCCATTGACGAAGCGCTTCAACACCATCGGCCGGCCGGCCACGCCGCGGAGCGCCCCCTCCGCCACGGCCAGGTAGTAACGGACCAGGTGGAGCTTGGTGTGGCCGGTGCGCGGGAAGTAGACCTTGTCCGGATTGCTGACGGCCACCTCTCGGCCCGCGACGACAAGGGTCTCGTTCATGCGACCGCCCGGTAGGCGTGCTCGATGATCCGCCCGATCTCCGCCCAGTCCGGGTCGCGGTCGAGGCGGACGCCGAGCCAGCCGAGGTGCCCGACGTACGGAGGCCGGAAGAACCGCTCGGGGTCGGCGCCGACAAGCGCCTCCTGCATGCCAAGCGGCGCGGCGCACCAGAGAGCGAGCCGGCCGTCATCGTGGTGGTTGTCGAGGAAGGAGACGAAGTTCTTCTTGTCACGCACGAAGAACGCGGGCGAGCCGTGACTCAGCCGCTCGCTGGTCTCTGGGAACGCGAGGCAGAGCCGCCGGACCCGTTCGAGGCTCTCGCGAGCGTCGGCCACCGGGTCAGTTTGACTCGGCGGCTACCTCGATCGGCCTCAGGCCGGCTTCGATCTCCGCGCGCCGCGGCTCCAGAAACGGCGGCAGGGCGAGATGCCGCCCAAGCTCGCTCTCCGGCTCGTCGGCCGTGAAGCCCGGCCCGTCGGTGGCGATCTCGAAGAGCGCGCCGCCGGGCTCCCGGAAGTAGATCGACTTGAAGTAGAAGCGGTCGATCACGGGCGTCACCTGGAGGCCCGCCTCGAGCGCGCGCTCCCGCCACTCAACCTGCTGATCGGCGTCAGGCGTGCGGTAAGCGACGTGGTGGACGCCGCCGATCCCAACCTGGCCGATCTGGCCGTCCTCGGGTGAGACCACGCGAACCTCCGCGCCCGGTCCGCCCTTGCCGGTCTCGAAGACCGTGACCCTACCGCCGCCCTCGCGCCCGTACTCTCCAATCGCTCGGAAGCCGAGCACGTTCGTGAGCATGGCAGCGGTCGACGGGGGACGGGACGAGGTCATGGTCACGTCGTAGAAGCCCTTGATCGCGAACTCCGGCGGGACCGGGCTCTCCGGCCAGGGCTCGCCACCAGGCACGCCGCGGTCGGCGACCAGCTCGAAGCGCTGGCCCTCAGGGTCGGCGAAGACGAGGAGGGTCCGGCCGCCGTCCTCCACGATGGCGCCGTGGGCTACGTCGTGCTCCTGGAAGCGCTTGGCCCACCACTCCAGCGCGGCTTCGTCGTTGACGCGAAGGCCGATCGGGGCGATGGTCGTCGCCCCGGGCCGGGCGGGCGGCGACTGCGGCCAGTCGAAGAAGGTCAGGTCGGTCCCCGGGCTGCCGCGGCGGTCCGCATAGAAAAGGTGATAGGCGGAGACGTCGTCCTGGTTGACCGTCTTCTTGACGAGACGCATTCCGAGCACCCGCGTGTAGAAGGCGACGTTGCCGGAGGCGTCGCCGGTAACGGCCGTCACGTGGTGGATGCCGGGGATCTGAATCTCCATATCGCCTCCATTCTGAACTCGCTCAGCGTCCCGAGTCGGAAATTCGCAGGCATCTCATCGGCTCTGGACGCCGCTGCCGGTGTTAGGGGCCCCGACCCGAGTGCTCAAGCATCTAGAGATGCATTCCGCCTCGGGCCACCCCTGCCTTGGCAGCGACGCCCAGACCGGCGTCCTGACGGCCGCCTGCCGCGGTCTGCAGTGCGAACCTCCGACTCAGGACGCTAGACTCCCGGTTAGTCACAATCCGGTTACCGATAGGGAGGGCCGAAGCGGATGAGCGGCAAAGGCACCAAAGAGAGCCCCTGGAACCTGACCACGCCCAGCGGCAGCTCCGAATACCAGATGTACCGGGATGAGTCGGCCAGCCCGCCCGCCATCGTCTGCACGGTGGGGAAGACCGAGCTGCGCTACCACTTGAGCGCGATCGACGACCTCCACGCAATGCTGAAGAAGCACGGTGACTGGATGCCGCTCGGCAGCGCCGACGAGCAGAAGCCCGCGGCTTCCGGAACGGTGGAGGCCTGGGGCCGCTCGGAGGACAACCCGGTCCGCGGCTGGTACGGGTTGAAAAAGGGCCTCCGCGGCCGCTTCGGCATGTACATGCCGCCGCTCCTCGAAGAGCTCGGCCTGGCCGAGGTCGAGCACAACCCGAAGAACAACCGCATGCGGGCGCGCTGAAATTACACGGCGATTCGTTAACCGCGCCTCTAACTGCACTTCTGGCAGACTGGGGCACGACTTACGAAAGCAGATTGAAGGCTGGAGGTATTTGAGATGGCAGAAGTAGCGGTATCTGCACCGGGAACCCCAACCTGGATCGACTTGTCGACCAAGGATGTGAAGGGCTCTGTCGCGTTTTACGAAGCTGTGTTCGGCTGGCAGGCGCCAGAGCTGGGGCCGGATGCAGGCGGCTATCGCCTTTTCAAGAAGAACGGCAAGGACGTCGCCGGGATTGGTCCGACCCAGGATCCGAACCAGCCCACGGCCTGGGCCGTGTACATCGCCACCGAGGACGCGGACGCGACCGCGGAAAAGGTGAAGCAGGCGGGCGGCAACGTGATCGCGCCGCCCTTCGACGTGTTGAAGTCGGGCCGCATGGCGGTCTTCCAGGACCCGACAGGCGCGTTCATCTCGGTCTGGCAGGCGTATGACATGAAGGGCGCCGAGCTCATCGACGAGCCGGGCACGCTGGCCTGGGCCGAGCTCAACACGCGCGGCGTCGACAAGGCCAAGCCCTTCTACAAGCAGGTCTTCGGCTGGGGTGACAAGACCAGCGAGTCGCAGCCGGGCCAGCCGCCTTATACCGAGTGGCAGCTCGGCGGCAAGACCATCGGCGGCGCCATGGAGATCGGGCCGAGCGGGATCAACCTCCCGTCCCAGGTCCCGCCCCACTGGCTGGTGTACTTCGGGTCGTCCGACGTAGATGCGACCACCAAGAAGGTCAAAGACCTGGGCGGCAAGGTGAACATGGAGCCGCAGGACTTCCCCGGCGGCAGGTTCAGCGTCGTCTCCGACCCGGTGGGCGCCGTCTTCGCCATCGTGAAGATGAGCCCAAGCTCGTAAGGCAAGATCAGTAACGAAGGGCCCGTGGGTTGACCGCCCGCGGGCCCATTACTTTTGAGCCGTGCTCGGAGCTGAGCGCGCCCGTCTGACTGAGGTCCCGCGCGGCCGGGCGCCCTGGCGGAAGTGGGGGCCCTACCTGAGTGAGCGCGGCTGGGGCACCGTGCGGGAGGACTACAGCCCGGACGGTTCAGCCTGGGATTTCTTCCCGCACGACCACGCCCGGTCGCGTGTCTACCGCTGGAACGAGGACGGGCTGGCCGGCCTCTGCGACGACCGCCAGCTCCTCTGCTTCGGCCTTGCTTTCTGGAACGGCGCGGACCCCATCCTGAAGGAGCGGCTGTTCGGGCTGAACGGCCACGAAGGAAATCACGGAGAGGACGTCAAGGAGTACTGGTTCTACCTCGATTCGACGCCGACCCACTCCTGGATGCGCTGGCGATACCTCTACCCGCAGGCCGCGTTCCCGTACGACCGGCTGGTGGCCGAGAACGCCGCCCGCGGCCGCGCCGACCCTGAGTTCGAGCTTCTCGACACCGGCGTTTTCGACGGCGGCTACTGGGAGATCACGGCCGACTACGCGAAGCAGGCGCCGGACGACATCTCGATCCGGGTTGCGATCCGGAACGCGGGGCGAGAGCCTGCGCACCTGGACGTCCTGCCCACGCTCTGGTTCCGCAACCACTGGTCCTGGGGGCTGGGCGACGAGAAGCCGGAGATCAGCTGTGTCGGCGGCGCGCTGGAGGCGAGCCACCCGAGCCTCGGCCGGATGACGCTGGCCGGCGACGGCCGGCCGGTCGCGCCGGAGCCGCTCTTCTGCGACAACGAGACCAACACCGGGCGGCTCTGGGGCGTGCCGGGGCGATCCGCCTTTCCCAAAGACGGCATCAACGACCACGTCGTTTTCCGTGCGGCGACCGTCAACCCAGGGCTCACCGGCACCAAGGCGGCGCTCCGCTACCGGCTGCAGGTCGCCGGCGGTGCGACCGCGGTGATCAAGCTCCGCCTCGCCGACAAAGGGGGCCCGCCCGGGCCGGACTTCGATCAGCTGCTGGCCAGCCGGGAGGCCGAGGCCGACGAGTACTATGCCGCCCTCTTCCCGGCGGGCACGCCGCCGGAAGACGCGCTGGTGGCTCGCCAGGCGCTGGCCGGGATGCTCTGGTCGAAGCAGTTCTATCACTACGACGTCCAGCTCTGGCTCCTGGGCGACCCGGCCGGTCCGCCGCCCCCGCCGGAGCGGCTTCACGGGCGCAACGCGGCCTGGACCCACCTCGACAACCGCGACGTCATCTCGATGCCCGACAAGTGGGAGTACCCCTGGTATGCCGCCTGGGACCTGGCCTTCCACTGCGTCGCTCTGGCGCACGTCGATTCCGAGTTCGCGAAGAACCAGCTGATCCTGCTCGGCCGCGAGTGGTATATGCACCCGAACGGCCAGCTGCCGGCCTACGAATGGGACTTCGGCGACGTCAATCCGCCCGTCCACGCCTGGGCCGCCCTGCGCGTGTTCGAGATCGCCGGCGACAGTGACCACGAGTTCCTGGAGCGGGTCTTCCAGAAGCTGCTTCTGAACTTCACCTGGTGGGTCAACCGCAAGGACTCGGAGGGACAGAACGTGTTCGAGGGCGGCTTCCTGGGCCTGGACAACATCGGTCCCTTCGACCGCTCGATGCTGCCGCTGGCGGGCCGGCTCGAGCAGTCCGACGGCACCGCCTGGATGGCCATGTACTGCCAGAACATGCTCGAGCTGGCGCTGGTGTTGGCGCGGCACGACCGCGCTTACGAGGACATGGCAATCAAGTTCTTCGAGCACTTCGCGCTGATCGCCTCGGCTCTGAATGACAAGGGTCTCTGGGACGAGCAGGACGGCTTCTATTACGACGTTCTGAAGTTGGCGGACGGCACGGTGATGCCGCTGCGCGCGCACTCGGTGGTCGGCCTGATTCCCCTTTTCGCGGTGACCACGCTGGGCCCGGAGACCCTCGGCCGCCTGCCCGAGTTCCAGGCGCGAACCGAGTGGTTCATCCACAACCGGCCGGAGGCGATGACTGTCATCCAGGACATCCATCACGAGTCGCACGGGGGCTGGCGGATGCTTTCGATCGCGCCGCCCGACCGCTTGCGCCGGATCCTCAACCGGATGCTGGACCCGGCTGAGTTCCTTTCCGACCATGGGGTGCGGGCGCTGTCCCGCTACCACCTCGAGCATCCGCTGGAGGTTGACGTGGGCGGCGTCATTGCCCGGCTCGACTACGAGCCGGCCGAGTCGATGAGCGGCCTCTTCGGTGGCAACTCGAACTGGCGCGGCCCCATCTGGTTCCCGATTAACTACCTGCTGGTCGAAGTGCTGCGCTCCTACCACCGGTACCTCGGCGAGGACTTCAAGGTCGAGTGCCCGACGGGCTCGGGAACGATGCTCACGCTGGACCAGGTCGCCGACGAGCTCGCCCGCCGGCTGGTCACGATCTTCACGGACGAGGGCGGCCGCCGGCCGGTCTTCGGCGACTCTGAGCGCTTCCAGGCCGACCCGGCCTGGCACGGCCTGATCCCGTTCCACGAGTATTTCCACGGCGACACCGGGGCCGGGTTGGGAGCTTCGCACCAGACCGGCTGGACCGGGCTCGTGGCCGACCTCGTGATCCGCCGCAAGCCGAGGGTCTGATGCGCCTGCACGTACGCGAGTGGGGCGCCGGCCAGCGCTGGGCGCTGCTGATCCACGGGGTCTCCGCCGACTCCCTGGGCTGGGCGGCCTTCGCAGAGCAGCTGGTTGGCCGCGGCTGGCGGGTGGTCGCCCCCGACCTGCGCGGCCACGGCGAGAGTCCGCGGGGCCACTACAGCCTCGCCGAGATGGCAGAGGACGTCGTCGAGAGCGTGCTGGCCGGCCCCGACCTGGCCTTGGGCCACTCGCTGGGCGGTGCTGTGTTGACCCTAGCGCTGGACCGGCTGCTGCCAGGGGCGATCGTTCACGCCGACCCAGCCTGGAAGATCGACATGTCGCCAGAGCAGGTGGCCGCCGGCCGCCAGGCGCTGACGACCTTCACGCGCGACCAGTGGCGCGCGTTCAACCCGCGCTGGTCGGAGGGTGCTATCGACGCCATGCTGGAGGGCATCCGCCGCTGGGATATGGACGCCTTCGCGGCGGACATGCAGGGCGAGCAGCCGGACCTCCGGCCGGTGGACCCGCCGGCGGTTCCCAGCTTGCTGCTGCTCTCAGCCGGCGCGGAGGTGGCCGTCCCGCCCGGCTACGACGTGGTTCGCTTGGCGGGTGTCAGCCACACGATGTTCTGGGACGATCCGGAGCTCTGCGCCACCGCCGTGCTTGACTGGCTCGCAAGCTAGCTGCGGTCTTCGATCTCCCAGGCGTGGTCGAGGGCGTGCCAGGCGATGCGCCGGGCTGCGTAGCGCGGCAGCCAGCCCTTCTCTTTGACCGGCTTGCCGGCGCGGGCTTTGCGCAGGACGTCGAGGATCGCGTTCCGCATAGCCGCGACTGCCGCCTTGTCGCTCGGGTTGGGCTCGCGGACCTGGATGCCGAGCTTGCTGGCGTAAGCGCTCTCCGCGCCGAGCACGTGCGCGACGATCTTGTCGCGGTCCCGGCCGCCGCCGCGGGGGCCCTTTCGCAGCTCGGCCGGGGCCGAGGCGACGACCTTCGAGAAGACCTTCCAGGAAGCTTCAACTAAGTCCGCGATCCGTTTGGCTTCCGCGGCCGTGAGCGGCTCCGCGTCACGCTTCGCCGCCATGCCGGGCGCGCCAAAGTCCGTGGTGGCGTTGCCGCGGACCCGTTCCACCACCTCGAAGCCATCCCCGGGGTCGAACCGGAGGCCGGCCGCGTCCGCTGCGACGGCATAGCGGGTGGCCGCCGCGTCCAGGGCTGCCAGGGCCAGCTTCTCATCCTTGCCGGCGCGGATCCAGCCGGGCCAGTCGAGCGCTCCCGCGAAGGCGCGCTTGGCGCCCGCCTCGATATACACGGCCGTCACAGCAACGAAGCTAGCATTTGCGGCATGGCGGGCAAGTCGACAGTGCAGCGAGGCGTCGTCCCCCGCGCGCGCAGCGAGCAGCCGATCGACCCGGGCGTTGACATCGGTCACGTCCACCTGAAGACCGCGGACATCGCGCGCATCCGCCACTTCTACGTCGACATCCTCGGGTTCGACGTCGTCGTCGAGATGCCCGACGCCCTCTTCCTCTCAGCCGGCGGCTACCACCATCACCTCGGGTTCAACACCTGGGAGTCGAAGGGCGGCCAGCCGCCGCCG
>CATPBK010000142.1 GCA_955652705.1 Candidatus Dormiibacterota bacterium
CCCCCCCCCCCCCCCCCCCCCCCCCCCCCCCCCCTTTTTTTTTTTAATTTTAAGGGGTACAACGTTATTTAAAACCAGCTGATGTCGGCGCACGGGACCACGATGATCTTCTTCTTCACGATCCCGATGATGACCGGGGTCATGAACTACTTCGTGCCCCTGATGGTGGGCGCGCGCGACATCGCGTTTCCGCGCGTGAATGCGCTCGGTTACTGGCTGATCCCGGTCTCGATCTTCATCTACTACGCGGGCTTCTTCATCCCCAACAGCTTCACGAGCGGCGACCCGAGCCTGGCCAACGCCGGCTGGACCGGCTACCCGCCGCTCTCCGACCTGAAGTACAACGGGAGCGTCGGCATCGACCTCTGGTGCGTGAGCATCACCATCCTCGGCTTGAGCTCGATCATGGCCGCGGTCAACTTCCTGACGACGATCCTGGCGCTGCGCGCGCCGGGCATGAAGCTCACGCGCCTGCCCCTGTTCGTGTGGGCGTCGATCTCGACCTCGATCCTCTTGCTGATCGCCACGCCGTCACTCGCGGCGGGCCTGATCCTGCTCCTGATCGACCGCGAGTTCCACACCAACTTCTTCACGACCGCGGGCCGGCCGGTGCTCTTCCAGCACCTCTTCTGGTTCTACTCGCACCCGGCCGTTTACATCATGATCCTGCCCGGTTTCGGCGTCATCTCGGAGGTCATCCCGGTCTTCAGCCGGAAGGCCATCTTCGGCTACGAGTCGATGGTGCTGGCGCTCTTCGGCATCGTCTTCCTTTCGCTTGGCGTGTGGGCGCACCACATGTTCACGGTCGGACTCAACATCTACGTCGAGACCCTTTTCATGGCGCTGACGATGGCGATCGCCGTGCCCACCGGCGTCAAGTTCTTCAACTGGATGGGCACCGCCTGGGACGGGGCCGTCGAGTTCAAGACGCCGATGAAGTTCGCCTTCGGGTTCCTGGCCACCTTCCTGATCGGCGGCATCACGGGCATCTACCTGGCCGCGGTGCCGGTGGACACTCAGCTCCACCAGTCTTACTACGTCGTCGCCCACCTTCACTACGTCCTTTTCGGGGGCAGCGTGTTCACGATCTTTGCCGGCCTCTACTACTGGCTCCCGAAGATCACCGGCCATATCCTCAGCGAGCGCCTCGGCAACTGGAATTTCTGGACGCTCTTCGTCGGCTTCAACGGCACCTTCCTGGTCATGCACACGCTGGGCCTGGACGGCATGCCGCGCCGCATCGCCACCTACGCGCGCCAGGACTGGGCGGCGACCAACTTCGTGATCACGGTTTCGGCGTTCCTGATCGCCGTCTCGGTGCTGATCTTCGTCATCAATGTGCTCTACAGCCGCAAGCGCGGAGAGCTGGCCGGCCCCGATCCGTGGGACGGCAACTCGCTGGAGTGGAGCGTCAGCTCACCGCCCCCGCCCTACAACTTCGAGCGGATCCCCGAAGTGCACAGCCGGGAGCCCTGGAAGGACATGAAGCTGGCGGCCCGCACGGGCACGCCGGCCCCCGCACCCGCCGAGTAGCACGCCTCCTCCGCTTCGGCCGTTTGTGGGCGATTCCAGTCCAGGCGTATACCCAAATCGTTACGCACTGGGTATACTGACATCGTGAAGAAGACAACTATTGAATTCGATGAGGCTAAAGAGTCCAGGGTCGAGGAGGCGCTCGGTACGCGAGGCTTGAAGGCGACGGTCGACCGCAGCTTCGACACGGTACTGGCGCTCAAGGCTCGGCTCGAACTGGTCGAGAGGCTAAAAGACATGAAGGGCCTGGACCTCAACCGACCCGAAATACTCGACGAGGCCTGGGGCGAATAACGCTTGGCGTCCGTTGACCCAAGTTATTTGGTAGATACCAGCGCGCTGGCGCGAATGGATCGCGCGCCGGTGCGGCAGCGCTTAGAGCCCCTGATCGTTGGTGGGGCGGTCGCACGCTGCGGGATCCTGGAGCTGGAGGTCCTTTTCACTGCCCGCAACCACGCCGAGCTGGTCGCGACGAGGCGGGAACTGCACGGCCTGCAGTTGGTTGCAATCGGCCAGCAGGACTTCGACCGGGCGAGTGAGGTGATGGAGCTGCTGGCCAGAAGAGGAAGCCATCGGGCCGCCAGGCTGCCTGATCTTGTGCTGGCGGCCGCCGCCGAGCGCACGGGACTCGCGGTGCTTCACTACGACCATCACTTCGACAGCATCGCGGCAGTGACGCGACAGCCAGTCGAGTGGGTGGTCCCATCCGGGACCGTCGACTAACCGCTGGCTCGTTAGCCGCCGACCAGCCGGGGCCCAGCCTCCTCGGCCCGGACGCGGATCATCCAGTCGAAGAAGATCTTCACCCCCGCGACCAGGAAGCTGATCTTCCCTGCCGCCATGAGCGCGATGCCGGCCAGCGACTGGTCGGTCAGCGGGTCGACCCCCGCGCTCGCCCTGGTTGCCAGGGCGTAATGCTCGTAGTAGGGCTGGTGAGAGAAGATCAGGATCAGCGAGACGGTGTCCTGGGGCAGGGTGCCGACGACCAGGTAGACCAGCTTGCCGACCTCCCGCAGCCGCCAGCGCGCGGTCGCCGACGTGGCCAGGAGGACAGGCCACCAGAAGAGCGCCCCGCCGGCCATGAACGTGAGGTGCTCGACGATGTGGAGCGGCTCCGACGCGAGGGTGGCGTCGTAGAGCACGGGCACGTGCCAGCCCAGCATCAGGACCGCGAAGATGACCTGGGCCGGCAGCGGCTCGGTCGCGAGCCGGAGGCCCGGCAGGAGCCGGGTCAGGCGGGCGGCGCTGCCGGGCGAGAGCCCGAGCAGCCAGAGCGGCGGCGCGATCAGCCCGAGCAGGATGTGCTGCACCATGTGGACGCTCTGCAGGCAGCAGTCGCCGATCGTGTCGATCGGCGTCTCCAGGGCGATCCAGGCGACCAGGACGCCCAGGCCGAAGAACGCGCTCTGAAGCCGGGTGCGGTCGCGTGCCAGCAGCGCGTAGGCGACGACGAAAGCCGCCAAGCCGACGTAGACGGAGGGGTCGAAAGGCCAGGCCAGCCTGGCTAGGTCCGGCACCGCTGCTCCGAAAGAAGCGGCTGGGCTATGAGAACGGACGTCGAGCGATCCCGCGATCCTGGCGAGCCGAGCCCGAGGAGGCGATGGAGGACCGGAAGGAGCGCATCCGACGATTTCGTGACTGAGGACCGGACGAGCCGACATGGGGATCGGCCGCCAGGGCGCTGGAGCGCCGATGCCGACCGCGCAGCGGGCGGGAATCCGTTCTCATGGCCCTGCCCACTTAGTGCCGCTTTTCGGCCGCCGGCTTACGCGCCCGGCGAGCGGGCCGAGCAGGCTGGGCGGACGCCGGCGCCGCCGCCGTCGCCTCCGGGCCGGAGGTGTGCTCTTCGGCCAGCACCGGGTGTTCCTCCGCCTCCATCGCGGCCAGCTCGTTGCGGCGGTTGAGGCGGTCGCAGTAGACCACGTAGGCCCCCAGCCCAAAGACGCCGAGCAGGGCGAAGAAGAACACGACGCTCAGGAGCGCCACGGCATCGAGGTTGGTCGTCGTGTTGACGTCGAGGAGCATCCGAGGAGTAATTATGGCCGCCGTCGGGCCGGGGGCGGCAGCGCCTCGGCGGGGCCTCTTTAGATAGGCTTCTATGCCATAAACGTCATCGACTTCGTGATCGTGGTCGCCGTGCTCATCGCTGCGGGGAACGGTCACCAGCGAGGGTTCTGGCTCTCGCTCGCGCAGTACATGGGGCTTGTGGTCGGGGTCGTCCTGGGGGCCGCCCTGGCGCCGCCGATCGCCGATTTCCTCGGTGTCCAGACCACGCCGGCCAAGCCGCTCGTGGGCGTGATCCTCCTCTTCGTGATGGGCAGCGCCGGCTCCAGCCTCGGCTACTGGCTGGGCGAGCCGATCCGCCTTCACATCCTGGCGGCCGCCCGGATCAGCGAGTTCGACAGCCTGGTCGGCGCGGCCTTCTCGATGGTCGCGGTCCTGGCGGTCAGCTGGTTCCTCGGCTTGAGCTTCTCGCGCGGCCCGAGCCCCACGGTCAGCCGCCTGATCCAGAACTCGACCGTCCTTCGCTACCTGGACCGGCTGGCTCCCCGCCCGCCCGGCTTCCTGGCGGGCGTCGAGCAGGTGCTGGCGGGCGTCTCCTTTCCCGCCACGTTCTCCGGCCTGGAGCCGATCGTGGGCTCCTACCCGCCGCCCGCCTCGGTCGACACGCCCGGCGTCCAGCACGCGGCTCAGGAGACCGTGCTGGTGCGCAGCCGCGGCGTCGGCTGCAGCGGGATCATCACCGGCAGCGGCTACCCGGTCGCCGGCAATCACATCCTGACCAACGCCCACGTCGTGGCCGGCACGCGCAACACCGAGGTGGTGACCGGCAGCGGGTCCTTCGCCGCGACCGTGATCTGGTTCGACCCGAACCGCGACGTGGCGATCCTGAGCGTGCAGGGTCTCCGACTGGCGCCGCTCAAGGAGAGCCCGGGCGACCGCGGGACGCAGGGGGCGACGATCGGCTACCCGGGCGGGGGACCGGAGGTGACCGGTCCGGCGGTGGTAGACGACAGGGTCACGGCCGAAGGCCGCGACATCTACAACCAGAACCTGGTCGACCGCCAGATCTACATCATCGGGGCCAAGGTCGAGCCCGGTAACTCGGGCGGCCCCCTCGTGGACCTGAACGGGGACGTCCTCGGCGTCGTCTTCGCGGCCTCCACGAGCCAGCCCGACCGCGCCTACGCCCTCAGCGACGACGAGGTGGCAGGCGCCATCAGCGGCGCGCTGAACCGGAGCACCGCGGTGGACGTCGGCCAGCGCTGCGCCGTGTGAGGCGGACGCACCCGCCCGCCCGAACTTAAGATGGGCCTGGGAGCGAAAGGTGGGAGCCGACTCTGCGCGCGGAATCTCGAAGCTGTTGGTCGCCGCGGCGATCGTCTACCCGGTCTTTGCCGCCGGCCTGCTCGGCGCGACCGGGCTCTTCGCCTTCCACCTCGATCCGGCCAACGCGGCCCGGGGCGTGGGCAGCCTCGGCACCCTCGCCGCGCTGGTTTCGCCCAACTGCTCGCAGGCCATGATGGAGCCGGCGGGGCGCGTCAGCGAAGGCGAATCGGCCTGCGGCGTGACACTCGGCTCCCGGCGGCTGTCCATCGACTGCCGCAGCCTGGCGACCCTGCCGGCAGACATCAAGGCGATCAGCTTCGACTCCAGCGGCAACCAGACGCAGGAGCCGGCCACCGTGTCCGCGGGCGGCTGCCGCCTCCAGGCCTCGATGCAAGGCGTCGAGTCTGGCCTCCGCTCGACCGCCCTGGAGCCCAAGGACCTGGTCGTGATCGCCGACTTCACGCCGGGCTCGTCCGCCGCGACGGTGTTCATGGACGCCCGCTGCGCCATGGACGCCTGCTTGAGCCTGGCCCTCTGGAACGACGGAACCTTCGCCATCGCCCACTACGGGACTGGTGACAGCAAGTTCTCCAACATCGCCACCGGCAACGCCGCGCTCCGGCGGGGCCAGGCCAACCGGGTGCTGCTCTACCTGCACGGCCAGACGGTGGTGGCGTACCTGAACGGGAAGCGGCTGGCCACGACCACCACGAGCAAGGCGCTCAGCGAAGGGCTGGTGGCCCTCACGATCCGGAACGAGGACTCCAGCCAGGCAGCGGCGTTCGAGGTCCAGCGCCTCTACATCTTCCAGGGCAAGTAAGCCTCGCCCGGTCAGCCGGGCTAGAGCAGGCTGCTGAAAAGAGTTCCCCGGGCCCTGCGGGCCGTGCGTCGGCGCTGAGTCGCCTGACGGCCGATCCGTCAGTCGGCTCGTCCGCTCCTCAGTCAGGCAGCTTGGGCTGCGATCCCTCCGGTGCTCCGTCGCCTTCGCCGGCTCGGCTCGCCAGGATCGGGCTCAGCGCTCGACGCCCTTTTCAGCACCCTGCTCAGGTCCGAGGATCTCCAGGACCGAGTCGGCCAGGGCCTGGCAGCCCTGGACCAGGAGCCGGTCGTCGGTGTGTTCACGGGGCGAGTGGCTGACGCCCTTGTGGCTCGGCACGAAGAGCATCCCGACGGGGACGTGCGCGGCGAGGATCTCCGCGTCGTGCCCGGCACCGCTCGGGAGTCGCCGCCAGGGATGGCCGCTTCGCTCGCAAACCCGGCTCAACGCCGCGACATAGCCCTCGAACATGGCCACCGGGGGCCAGGAGATGGCCGCCTTGACCTCGGCATGGCACCCCTCCTCGGACCCGATCCGCGCCACCTCGGCGCGGAGCTTCTCGGCGCCAGCCTCCAGCGCCGGCCTCGCCGACGCGCGCATCTCGACCTGGAAGCGGGCGATCGCCGGTACGACGTTCGGGGCTCCCGGCTCGAAGCCGACCTGGCCGACATTGGCCACCATCTCGGGATCGACGGCCAGCACCAGCTCGCGCAGCCCGGCGATGCTGCGCGCGGCCGCTCGGCCTGCGTCCCGACGCATCGCGAAAGGGGTCGTCCCAGCGTGGTTGGCGGCGCCTCGAAAGGTCACCTCGAAGCGATCGATGCCGACGATCGCCTCGACTACGCCGAGCTCCAGCCCTTCGGCCTCCAGCCGCGGCCCCTGCTCGATGTGGAGCTCCAGGTAGCCGGAGACGAGATCGACCTGGGGCCCCGCGCAAAACCACCGCGAGCCGGCGAAGCCGTGCCCGGTCACCCCCTCTTCGTCGTGGAAGCTGGCCACCGCGACTCGGCCGCCGAGGGTGCGCGCGACTTCCAGCGCGGCGACCACGCCGTAGGAGCCGTCCAGGCGCCCGCCGGCCGGAACGGTGTCGGTGTGGGAGCCGAGCAGCAGCCAGGGGCCCCGGCCGGGCGGGTGCCCGAAGACGTTGTTCACCTCGTCGAGCGAGGCTTCCAGGCCGGCCTCACGCATCCGCTCCGCCAGCCAATGGCGGGCCCGCACGTCGGCCTCAGAGCCGGCCACCCGGTCCACCCCGCCGTCAGGCCGGCTGCCGATCCTGGCCAGCTCGGCGAGGTCGCCGAGCAGCCGTTCAGCCGAGATGCCCGGTGTCAAATGGCAAACGCTCGAGGTAGCGGCCGTGCGCCGGCGAGCCGAGGACCCGGCCCCGGTCGTAGACGACCTCGCCCCGCGAGATGGTGGTCCGCACCCGGCCCCGCAGCTCGAGCCCGGTAAACGGCGAGAAGCCCGCGGCCGTGTGCAGCTCGGAGTCGGTCAGCGGCCCCCGCGCCGCGGGGTCAAAGAGGACGAGGTCGGCGTCCGCGCCGGGCGCGATCCGGCCCTTGCGGGGGTAGAGCCCGAAGACCCGAGCCGGGCCGGTGGACGTGAGCCTGGCCAGGTCGCCGAGCGTGATCCGGTTGGCGTCCACGCCGAACGTGTAGAGGAGCGGCAGCGTGGTCTCCACGCCGGGGATCCCCGGGCTGACCTCACGGAAGTCGGCCGACTTCCCGCGCTGGTCGAGCGAGTAGCCGCAGTGGTCGCTGCCCACGGTCTGGATCTCGCCCCGGGCGACCCGCGCCCAGATACCCGCCTGCATTTCCTCGTCGCGGATCGGCGGCGTCATCAGGTAGCGGATCGCATCGGGACCGGCGTACACGGAGTCATCCAGGCAGAGGAAGTGCGGGCAGGTCTCCGCCACCGCCGCCAGGCCGCGCGCTCGGGCCTCGCTGACCAGGTCCACGGAGAGCGGGTTGGACAGGTGCACGAAGTAGATCGGGCTGCCCGTCACGCGACTGAAGAAGAGGCCGCGGCTCACCGCCTCCGATTCGGCGACCGCGGGGCGCGCGGCGGCGTGGTAGGCGAAGGAGGTCAGCCCGGCGGCCGCCAGCTCGCGCTTGCGACCCTCGAGGAGGTCGTCGTTCTCGGCGTGCATCTGGACCAGCAGGCCGGCCTGGCCCGAGCGCTCCATCAGCCGGTGGATCGTGAAGTCGTCGACGTAGAACACAGTGCCCTTGTACGTCGTGTAGACCTTGGCGCTGCTGACGCCGTTATCGACGACGCGCTCCAGCTCGGCTTCCCAACCCGGATCCAGGTGCGTGATGTTGAGGTGCAGGGAGTAGTCGACGTGCGTGCGTCCGTCGGCCTCCTCCCGGACCGCGGCCAGTGCCTGCTCGAAGCCCTGGCCCTGGTGCTGGATCGCGAAGTTGATGTACGTCGTGACGCCGCCCGCGGCCGCCGAGGCGCTGCCGGTCGTGAAGTCGTCGGCGGTGCGCCCGGTCCCAGTGTCGAGCGCGAAGTGGGTGTGCGGGTCGACCAGGCCAGGCAGTACGTAGAGGCCGGTCGCGTCGATGGCGCCATCTCCTGGGATGCCGCGGCGCACCTCGGCGATCCGGCCGTCCTCTACCAGCACGTCGGCCTCCAGCTCGCCGCTCTCGGCCACGACAGTGCCGCCCCGGATCAGTAACCGCGTCATGGCTCCAACTCGAAAACGATGTCCTGGGCGCCCTCCCAGAGCACCATCCGCCCCAGCTCCAAGAGGCCGTCCGGCCTGGCGATGGTGGCAAAGTGGTTGCCCGCCAGCTGGCCCATCTTGCTGCCGAAGTTGGTCGGACCGTACGGGAAAAGGATCTCGGTCTCGGAGAGCCCGCCCGGGTAGAGCAGCAGCTCGCCCGGGGCCGGGTAGCTGGTGTGGTTCTCGAAGCCGACCCCCGCCTCGAGGTCGCCAAGGGGCACCCAGCCGGACTCGCCGCTCCAGCGAGCCTGGATTATCTTGGAGCGCAATGGCAGGAGCCGGCGGACCGCTGCGCACGTCTTGGGCGCGGCCGCCTCTTCCAGGCGAGCCTCGAACGTGAGCGACCCGACGGTGATCCTGAGCACCCCAAGAATCTTCCATGACTGAACCGGGAATCTCCACCCACGTGCTGGACACCACCCGTGGAGCTCCGGCCGCGGGCGTGCCCGTGACTCTCTACCGGCGCGATGGCTCCGACCTGCGCCGGGTCGGCTCCGGCACGACCGGCGACGACGGCAGGATCGCCAACCTGCTGGAGGGTGACCTCTCCCCGGGCTGGTACCAGCTCGTCTTCGACGTCGGCGCCTATTTCGGCAGCCACCAGCACTTCTTCACGCGCATCGCGCTCGACGTGGCGGTCTCCGAGGCTCGCCATCACCACGTGCCGCTCCTGGTCTCGGCCTACAGCTGCACCTCCTACCGTGGAAGTTGAGCTGCTCTTCGAGGGTTCTACCCCGCTCGCCCGCAGGCTCCGCGCCGAGGCGCCGTTCGCGTCAGGCGCGGCGATGATCGCCCGAGCCCGAAAGGTGGCCGGCGACCTCAGCGAGGCCGACCAGATCGCCACCCTGAACGCTCATCCCCGAATCGGCGAGGACCCGGCCCGGCTTTCAGCGCTCTCGCTGAGCGAGCAGGGCGCCGAGCGCCTGCCCGAGCTCGACCGGCTCAACGCCGAATACGAGGCCAGGTTCGGCTTCCGATTCGTGGTCTTCGTCCACGGCCGTTCCAAGGCGGAGGTCGCCGAGGTGCTCAGGGAGCGCCTGCAGTCGGGCCGCCGCGAAGAGCTCGAGGCCGGCCTGGAGGCGGTTCTCGCCATCGCTGAGGACCGGCTGCGCTGAAGCGCTCCATCCGCTACGGCAAGGCCGGCATCAGGTGCTACCGCGCTTCCGGCGGCTCGAGTCCTCTCTTCGGGACCGAGATCACCGTCGAGGTGTTCGGCGAGACCTTCCTCGCGGCCTACACCGAGGGCGACAACCGGAATGTCGTCGCTACAGACACCATGAAGAACTTCGTCTACGCGGCACTCCTGGAGTACGAAGGAGAGACGCACGAGGGCTGGTGCGAGCATGTCGGCCGGCGCTTCCTGGAGACGTACGCGGACATGGAGTGGCTGCGCATCCGGGAGCACGACCTGCCCTTTGTCGAACAGAGCGACAAGCTGCTGCAGGGCCCTGGCCGGGACTGGCACGGCACCATCGACATGGACATCGGACGCGAGGGCGTCCGCGACCTGCGAGCGGGGGCGGTCGACCTCCGCCTGGTGAAGCTCACCGGCAGCGCCTTCGCCGAGTTCGCCAGAGACCGGTACACGACCCTGCCGGACCGCGAGGACCGGCCCCTTTACATCTACCTGGACGTTCACTGGCGCTACGTCGAGCGCGGGCGGCCGGTCTTTCCCGAGGACGTCAGGACGGACGTCTGCGCCGTCTTCGACAGCTTCGTCAGCAGGTCGATCCAGCACCTGCTCAACGAGTTCGGGACCCGGTTGCTGGACCGCTACCCGCAGCTCTCCGAGGTCTCCTTCACCGCGCAGAACCGGCTCTGGGACACCTCGGCGATCTCCGAGGCCGACCCGCGACGGCGGGTCTACAGCGACCCCAAGCCGGCCCACGGCCTGATCGGTTTGACGATCAGCCGGTGAAGACGGCTCTCAGCGTCGCCGAGGTGCAGCGCCTCCTGGACACGGTGCCTTTTTCGAGTGAGTTCCATTTCGACGTGGAAGAGCTCGGCGACGGCGAAGCCACGCTCGCGGTCCCTTACCAGGTCCGCCACCAGCGGCCTGGCGGCATCTTGAGCGGCCAGGTCTACATGTGCGCGGCGGACGTCGCCATGTGGGTGGCCATCCTGACCAGGCTCGGAATCGAGGACCGGTCCGTGACCAGCTCCCTGCAGACGGCCTTCCTCGGGTCGGCCCGCGAAGAGAAGATTCGCTGCCGGGCGCGAGTCCTGAAGCTTGGCCGCCGCCTGATCTATGGGCTAGCCGAATGCAGTGGCGCCGACGGCAGGCTCCTGACCCACCACGCGATCACCTACGCGCGGCCGGCCTAATGGCGGGCTACTCGGGCACTTCGCTCGGCCAGAAGCTGGGCATCAAGGACGAGTCCAAGGTCGCCGTCCTGGCGGCCGGCGTCGAACAGCCGGTGGAGGGGCCTTACGACGTGATCGTGTTCTTCGCGACCCGCTGGCGCGACGTCGCCTCGGAGCTGCCGGAGCTGCGAAAGCTGATGGAGCCCAACGCCCGGCTCTGGATCGGCTGGCCCAAGCGCGCCTCCCAGATCGAGACCGACATCACCGAGAACGTGCTCCGCGACGTGATCCTGCCGAGCGGCCTGGTCGACAACAAGGTGGCCGCCCTCGACGAGCGCTGGTCGGGCCTCCAGTTCGTCATCAGGCTGAAGAACCGCTGAAGGCGACGGCCATCGCCTGGCACGCGGGGCACGCCTGGCTTCCCGAGGGCCTGCGGCAGAGGGTGCTGATCGAGGCTGAGGGAGACCGCATCGTCTCGGTCCAGGCCGAAGCCGAGCCCCCGGCGGGCGCCCGCCGCCTGCCCGGCCTGGTGCTTCCCGGCCTCGGCAACGCCCATTCCCACGCCTTCCAGCGAGCGCTCCGGGGCCGCTCGGAAACGGGCCTGGGCGACTTCTGGACTTGGCGCGAGTTGATGTACCGCCTGGCCGGGGCACTGGACCCCGACCTGCTGTTCGGCCTCGCCCGCGCCGCTTACGGCGAGATGGCGCTGGCGGGCTACTGCGCCGTCGGCGAGTTCCACTACCTGCACCACGGTCCCGGCGGCAAGCCGTACAGCGACCCCAACGCGATGGGAGAGGCGCTCGTCGCCGCCGCTGAGGCGGCCGGCCTCCGGCTCACGCTGCTCGACGCCTGCTACCTCCGCGGGGGTCTCGACGGTCGCCCGCTGGAGGGCGTCCAGCTCCGCTTCGGCGATGGTTCCGCCGCGGCCTGGGCCGAGCGCGCCGGCCGCCTCCGCCAGCGGCCCGGGCTGCGCGTCGGCGCCGCCATTCACAGCGTGCGGGCCGTGGATCCGGCCGGGATGGCAGAGGTCGTCCGCTGGGCAGCCGCCCAGGAGGCGCCGCTGCACGCGCACGTCTCCGAACAGCCGGCCGAGAACCGCGACTGCCTGGTTGCCACCGGGCTCACCCCGGCGGCTTTGCTGGACCAGGCGGGGGCGCTCGGCCGCCGCTTCACGGCCGTCCACGCCACTCACCTGGCGGAGACCGACATCGCGCTCCTCGGCGGCACGCGATCGACAGTCTGCCTCTGCCCAACCACCGAGCGAGACCTCGCCGACGGAATCGCTCCCGCCGGCCGGCTTCGCGACTCGGGAGCCCGCCTCTCCCTCGGCAGCGACTCAAATGCCTTCATCGACCTCTTCGAGGAGGCGCGCGCGGTGGAG
>CATPBK010000143.1 GCA_955652705.1 Candidatus Dormiibacterota bacterium
GAAAAGCAATGACGCGAGGAACGCCCCACCCGGTGTCCACTTGCCAAAGATCATCGCCGCGAGCGCGATAAATCCACGCCCGCCTGTCATGTTCGGCAGGAAAGTGCCGATCTGCTGGAGGCTGAAGTAAGCGCCGCCGAGTCCGGCCAGGGCACCCGATGCGATGACGTTCACGTAGCGCACGAAGTAGACGTTGATGCCGGCCGTTTCAGCCGCCCGGGGGTTCTCGCCGCAGGCTCGCGTGCGCAGCCCCCAGACGGTGTTGAAGAGGACGAAATGCACCACGAAGATGAGGACCAGCATGGCGTAGGTCACGAGCTGGTTCTGGAACAGGATCGGGCCCAGAACCGGGAGGCTCGAGAGCACCGGCAGGTTCCAGTGCGGCAGCGTGCCCGGCCCGGCGGTGGTCGCCGTTTCCAAGTAGGTGCGATAGAAGACGCCGGTGACCCCCACCGCCAGGATGTTGATCACCGTCCCGCTCACGATCTGGTCCACCAGGAAGGAAATGGAGAGGACCGCGTGCAGGCCGGCGATCAGCATCCCGGAGACGACCGCCGCGAGCAGTCCAAGCCACAAGCTGTGCGTCAAGAAGGCCACGAAGTAGCCGATGAAAGCGCCCGTCAGCATGATGCCCTCGAGGGCGATGTTCACCACGCCGGAGCGCTCGCACATCATGCCGCCGAGCGCGGCCAGCGCCAGGGGCGTGGCCGTGATCAGCATGATGCTGACGAGGCTGACCGGATCCAGCTGGTGCAGGAACGTCGTCATCCGACCGGTGTCTCCACCTCGCGCTGGGTGATTTGCACGGTCTCGACCGGCTGTTCTCGGAGCCGGAAGACCCAGCGTACGATCGCGGGCGCCGCCACGAAGATGATCACCGAGGCCTGCACTATCGAGATCAGGTCCGAGGAGACCTGCGTCTCCAGCTGCATGAAGCCGGCGCCGTTATGGAGCGCTCCAAAGAGCAAGGCGGCCGGGAGCACGCCCCAAGGGTTGCTGCGCGCCAGCAGCGCGATGGCGATGGCGTCGAACCCGTAGCCGGCCGCCACGGTGTCGGTCATGTGGTGGCTGACGCCCAGCACCTGCACGATACCCGCAGCCCCGGCGAGCGCGCCCGAAAGACCCATCGTGAGCACGATGGTGCGGCCCACGGAGATGCCGGCGGCGCGCGCCGCGCCCGGGTTGAAACCCACCGCTCGGATGCGGAAACCAATAGTCGTGCGCTCGATCAAGAACCAGACGAGCGGCACCGCGAGCAGGGCGAGGATGAGGCCTAGGTGAAGGCGGCTGCCGGGCACGATGATGGGCAGCGCCGCGCCAGGGTCGATCTCAGGCGTCTTGGGTGTCGACACGTGCGGTGCCAGCATCAGTCCGGGCGTGTCGATCAGGTAGCTGGCTACCAGGAAGGAGACGTAGTTGAGCATGATCGTGGTGATCACCTCATGCGCCCCGAAGCGAGCCTTCAAGAAGCCCGGGATGGCCGCCCAGAGGAAGCCGCCCGCCACGCCGCAGAGCAACGCCAGCGGCAGTTCGACGAATGCCGGCAAGCCGTGGACGCTGTAGGCGACGAAGACACCGGCCAGCCCGCCGATGTAGAACTGACCCTCTGCGCCGATGTTGAAAAGACCGGCTCGAAAGCCAAGCGCCAAGCCCAGGCCGAGCAGCACGTATGGCGTGGTGCTGACAAGCGTCTCTGCAAAGGCGTTGTTGTTCGTAAAGGCGCCCGCGAAGAGCGCGCTGTAAGCCTGCAGCGGATCCGCTCCGGCCGCGATGATGGCCACCGCGCCGACGAGGAAGCCGCAGGTGATAGACGCTGCCGGCAGCAGCACTGAAGTCACGAGAAAACGGCGCGCAGTCGAGCTCACGCCGCCCCTGCCATGAGAAGGCCGATGTGCTCACGCTCGACCTCGGCGGCATCCAGCACCGCAACGATCCGGCCGCGGTAGAGAACCGCGACCCGGTCGGCCAGCGAGAGGATCTCATCAAGCTCGGAGGACACCAGGAGCACCGCCAGGCCGGCGTCGCGTTCGGCCACGAGGCGGCGGTGGATGAACTCGATCGATCCGACGTCGACGCCGCGCGTCGGCTGGCTCGCCACCAGCACCTTGGGCGCCGTCCCCAACTCGCGCGCGACGACCAGCTTTTGCTGATTGCCGCCGGAGAGCGAACCCGCCGGGTCGTCGACGCTCCGCGTTCGAATGTCAAAGGTCTCGACCAGGCGCTGCGCGGCCTCCCGAATCGCCTTGAACTGACGCACCAGCCAGCGCTGGTAGGGAGCCCGGTCGTAGTCACTGAGGATCACGTTGTCAGCGATGGGCAGCTCCAGGATGAGGCCCTGCCTCTGGCGGTCGGCCGGAATCAGCCCGACGCCCTGCCGCAGCCGGTCGCGGGTGGGCCGCCTCGTGATCTCCTTGCCTTCGAGCAGCACCTGGCCCGACCGCGCCGGCCGGAGTCCGACGATGGCCTCGACCAGCTCGTTCTGGCCATTTCCCTCCACGCCGGCGACGCCCAGGATCTCGCCTGCCCGCACCGCGAGGCTGACCTGGTCGACCGTGACCTGGCGGCGATCGTCCTGTACAACCAGTTCTTCGACCCGCAGCACCTCAGGACCCGGCTTGGCTGGCGCCTTCTCGACCCGCAGGAGGACCGGGCGGCCGACCATCATCCGAGCCAGGTCGGCCGGCTTGGACTCCGCGGGTGTCGTAACGCCGACGACCTTGCCCCGGCGCATGACCGTGATGGCGTCGGCGATCTCGATCACCTCAGCCAGCTTGTGGGTGATGAAGATGACAGCGTTGCCGGCCGCGGTCAGCGCGCGCACGATGTCGAAGAGGCCCTCGATCTCCTGCGGCGTGAGCACCGCCGTCGGTTCGTCGAGTATGAGCAGGCGGGCGCCGCGGTAGAGGGCCTTCAGGATCTCCACGCGCTGCTGCACGCCAACCGAGAGATCCTGGATGCGCTGCTTGGGATCGACCTCCAGCCCGTACCGTGTTGAGAGTTCGCTGACGGTCCGGTAGGAGCGCTCGAGGTCGACCACGCCCGCCTTGGCAATCTCGTGGCCGAGGACGATGTTCTCCGCCACCGTCAAGGGCGGGATCAGCATGAAGTGCTGATGCACCATGCCGACGCCGAGGCGGATCGCGTCCTGGGGACCGTTGATCTGGACTGGCCGGCCGTCGAATAAGATCTCGCCGGAGTCAGGGCTGACGAGGCCGTAGACCACATTCATGAGCGTTGACTTGCCGGCGCCGTTCTCGCCCAGCAAAGCGTGGACCTGGCCCCACTCGACGTCCAGGTCCACGCTGTCGTTGGCCCTCAGCTCGCCGAAGGCCTTGACGATCCCTCGCAGCCCGAGGGCTGAACCGGAGGCGGTTACGCGGTGACCCCCGTGCTCAGGGAGCCGTCCTTGAGCTTCTTTTTGACTTCATCGATCTTCGCCTTCGCGGTAGCTGAAATCTTGGAGTCGAAATCGTGATAAGGGGCGATGCCGACCCCGTCGTTGGCAACGCTGCCTTCGATGACTCCCGTCTTCCAGGTGTTATGCACCATGTTGGCGATGGCGGTCTTTACGGCGTTGTGCTCCAGCTTCACCGCGCTGGTGATGAAGCAGCCCTTGATCTCGGGATAGGTGATGTACTGATCGACGTCGACACCGACGCACATCTTGCCCTGCTCTTTAGCGGCGATCAGCCCGCCGTTGCCGGTGCTGCCGCCGACCCCGAAGAGGACGTCGGCGCCCTGGCCGATGAAGGTGAGCCCTTGCTGCTTGCCCCAGTCCGGGTCGTTGAAGTCCTTGGCGCCACTCTCGGGCTGGTAGATGTGCAAGGCTTTGACCTTGGGGTTCGTGTACTTCGCCCCGTTCTCGTAGCCCTGCACGTAGCGGACCACCGGAGGCACGACCTCGAGCCCGGCGACGGCGCCGACCACGTTGGTCTTGGTGACCAGTCCGGCCACAGCCCCGGCGAGAAACCCGGGCTGGTCTTCTCGGAACGTCAAGCCGACCATGTTTGGTGGTGCCGTCTTGGGCGCATAGTCGATGATCGCGAACTTGACGTTGGGATTGGCGCTGGCCGCTTTGGTCGCCGCGTCACCCAGCTTTGCGCCGACCGCGATGATCATGTCGTACTTCTGGTCGAGGAAGGTCTGTAGGTTCTTCGCGTAGTCGTCCTCCGAGTTCGACTCGATGGCGGCGCCCTTGACGCAGAGGCTGGAATCAGCCTGAGCCGCTTTCACCCCTTCGTAGGCGTCGAAGTTGAAGGACTTGTCCGAGAGCTTGCCGACGTCGGTCACCATGCCGACCTTGTAGGTTTTCGAGCAGCTGCCGCTGGTGCCACCGGTGGTCCCGCCGCAAGCCGCTACCAGCAAAGCGGCCGCGACGAGGCCGCTGACAAATCGGATCCTGCGCATGCGCTTCTCCTCCGCGTAAACCGTCTACTTGCCCTCGGAGTCTAAGGCCGGACGGCCAGCGCCCGGCGCAGGAAGGCGGCCGCCTCCGGCCAGTCGAGAGCGAGCACCTCTTCGGCCAGCTCCCCGCAGCAGTCGGCCACCTTCGCTTTCAAATCGTCGTCAGTGGCGGGACGGCCGGGCGCCCCTGGCGGCAGGTCGACCCGGGCCACCCGCGTCGCGACCGGCGTCCGGATCTCGATCTCGCAGTGGCCGTCCAGGAGGCCCGAGCCCCCGGGCCGGGCCTCGGTCTCGACCAGCTGCAGGAGCCGCTGGGCCTGCGCTCGGGCGACGCAGTCGTCGCTAAAGCTGGCGAAGCCGACCGGGTGGTCGAGGAGGGCCGCGGCCATCCCGTACTCGAGGCTGAACTTGGCCTCCAGGCCGGTCTTCGGGCGGTGCCGGTTGAGCGGCTGCAGGCTGGCCTCAGGCGTGCGCACCTTGATCGCCTCGACCGCCTCCGGATCGACTTTCATCGTGGCTGTGGCGGCGATCGGCCTCTGCAGCGCGTAGCAGCACGGGTAGAGCTTGATCGCCAGACCGCCCGGCACGGCCGGTTCTCCGGGGTCGGTCTCGACTCGCCGAAGGCTGCCGCCGAGCAGCTCGATCCAGTCGTCGAACGCGGCCGGGTCGGCGTTCGCCCCGGCCCGCACCAGCCGCGCCGCACGCACGCCCGCTGACACGGCGAAGCCGACCTGGAGCGGCTTCGCCATGGTGCCGAAGGCGCGCTGCAAGCCGCCCGCCGCCGGCACGGCCAGGGCCAGCGCGTGGGCCAGCGCTGGGGCATCCAGGCCGAAAGCGACCCCGGCCGCCGCGGCCGCGGCCGGGGCGCCCGCCGCGCAGGTCGCGTGCCAGCCGCGCCGGTAGTGCTCCCAGCCGAGGGCCGCGCCCAGCCTGGCCATCACGCCCGCGCCGGCCAGGTAAGCCTGAGCGCCCCCGCCGGCCGCGAGGGCCGCGACAAGGCACACGACCGAGATATGCGCAGTCGATTCCAGGTGCAAGTCGTCGTAGTCGAGCGCGTGGCCGGCGGCAGCCCAGTGGGTGGGCTCATCCTCCGCTGCCGCGATGCGCGCCACGGCCTCGCCCCGACCGGCCACCGCCACCGCCACCGTGTCCACGAGCGAGCGGTGCGCCAGCGCCAGGTCGGCCGCGCTCGGTTCGAACCCGGCTGCCCAGGCCGCCAGCCGGTCAGCGCTCGTTCGGATGGGCCCTAAGGTACTCCAGCAATGCCTCTCGTTCGGGGGGCAGGCGGCCCTCCAGCACCAGCTCCTGGAGCCGGCTCTTGACCCGGCCCACCTCCTTGCCGGGCGGCAGGTTGAGCTCCCGCATGATGTCCTCGCCGGAGAGCGGCAGGCTGAAACGGCTGGGCTTCTCGGCCAGCACCTCGCGCAGCCGGTTCTCCAGCTCGTCGATCTTGGCGGGGTCGGGGAAGGCCGAGGCTCTGATGTCCGCTCGTGCCAGGTCGAGCAACCGCCAGAGGTCCTCGCCGGCATCGCGAGCGAGCTTGCGGACCGCCCCGTCGCCCCACTCCTCGCGCTGGTAGAAGGCCGGCCGGAGGTGCAGCTCCACCAGGCGCGCGACCCGTTCCCCGACCTCCTTCGAGAACCGGAGCCGGGCCAGCGCGTCGCGGGCCAGCGTGGCGCCGACCTTGTCGTGTCCCAGGAAGTAGCCGTCGGGCGTGGCGGTGATCGGCTTGCCGACGTCGTGGAAGAGCGCGGCGAGCCGCGTCAGCAGGTCGGGCGGCGCCAGGGCAACGGCCTCCAGCGTGTGCTCGTAGACGTCGAAGCGATGCCAGCCGCCCTGCCGCACGCCGTGGCACTTCCAGACCTCGGGCAGCACGATCTCGAGGAGGCCGCCTTCGTCCAGCAGCTGGAGGGCCAGCTTCGGCCGCTCCGAGAGCAGCATCTTGCGCAGCTCGTCGGCGGTCCGCTCCACTGAGAGGACCGGCGGCCGCAAGCGCTCGCGCGCCTTGCGCATGGCGGGCAGCAGGTCAGAGGCCAGCTCGAAGTCGAGCTGGGCCGCCAGCCGCGCGCCGCGGAGCATGCGCAGGGGATCGTCGGCGAAGGTGGCCTCCGGGTCGCGGGGCGTCCGCAGCACTCTGGCCTCGAGGTCGCGAAGCCCGGTCCCGAGCCGGTCTTCGACGTGGCCCTGGAAGTCCATCAGGAGGGTGTTGACCGTGAAGTCGCGGCGGCGGAGGTCCTCGTCTATAGTGGCCGGCGCCACGGCGGGCTTGCGGGAGTCGGGCGCGTAGCTCTCGGCGCGGGTCGAGGCGAACTCGATGAGCCGCCCCTGCCAGTTGACCTGGGCGGTGCCGTAGCGCTCGAAGAGCACGGGGGGCGGAGCTCCCACCTGCTCAGCGAAGGCCCGGGCCAGGTCCGCTCCCTTCTGGCCGGCGACCACGATGTCGAGGTCCGGGTGGTCACGCCCGAGGAGGCGGTCGCGGACGTAGCCGCCTACGGCCCAAGCCTGGGCGCCGATCTTGCCGGCGGCCTGCTCGAGGAGCGGAAAGGCGGGGTCGAGTTCGTCTAGAGGTTTTCGCGCGCCCACTCGACCGCCCCCACCAGGCCGACCCGCTGGCCCAGGCGGGCGCGAACCACTTTTGGCCGCCGGTACGGCTTGACAAAGGGCGATTCCCGGAGCGGCGCGACCAGATCGGGCAGCACCAGGCGCCAGCTCTTGGTCAGGCCGCCGCCGATCACGATCGTGTCCGGGTCGAGCAGGTTGGCCAGGTTGACGAGGGCCACGCCCATCGTCCGGGCCGCCTTGGCGACCTGAGCCCGGGCCGCGCGGTCGCCGTGCGCCGCGGCTTGGAAGACCTCGACCGCCGGGCGGCCGGTCGTCCGCTCGATTCCGGAGCCGGCCGCCACCGCCTCAAGGCAGCCGTGCTGCCCGCACCCGCAGAGCGGCCCGTCGGGCACCACGATCGTATGGCCGAGCTCGCCCGCCGTCCCGTGGCTGCCGCTGAAAAGGCGGCCCTCGATTATGATCCCGCTCCCGATCCCTGTGCTCCAGGTGATGTAGACGAGGTTGCGGACGCCCCGCCCGGCGCCCCGGCGATGCTCGCCGAGCGCCGCCAGGTTGGCGTCGTTCTCGAGGTGCACGGCCGCTTCGATCCGGGCCGCGAGCATCGGCCCGAGCGGCAGGTTCTCTTTCCAAAACCCGAGGTTGGGCGGGTTCAGGAGCATGCCGCGGGTCGGATCGCAAGGCCCGGGGGCGCCGATCCCGACCGCGTCGAGGCGCCGCCCATGAGTGAGGCGGTCGAACGCCCGGGCGCACCATTCGACGAATTCCTCGGGTCGCTTGAAGTTGTGCGTCTGGGTGCGCAAGCCGGCTTCGATCCGGCAGTCAGAACGCGCCACCGCCACCCGCACCTGGGTGCCGCCGAGATCGATGCCGCCAAGCATGGCGGGCTAAGGCTACGGCTTGACGGTCGTCGCGGACGTGGCCGCGGCGCTCGCCGCCCCGGCTGCTGGGTTGCGCGACTGCAATCCGGTCACGGTCAGGATCTCCAGCTCGTCGAGAGTGTCGTGTTCGAGCAGTGCCTTGGCCAGCGCATCGAGCTTGGCCCGGTTCTGCGTCAGCAGCCGGGTGGCTTGTTCGAAGCACTCCAGCGCGATCCGCTTCACCTCGTCGTCGATCTGCTTCCCAGTCGCCTCGCTGTACGGGCGCTGCATCGCGAACGCGCCGTCCGAACCGTCCTGGGCATAGTTGAGCGGGCCGACCTTGTCGCTCATGCCCCAGCGCACCACCATCTCGTGGGCGATCCGGGTGACCTGCTGGAGGTCGTTCTCGGCGCCCGTGGTGACCACGCCGTAGACGATCGACTCGGCGGCCCGGCCACCGAGGGCGCCGGTGATGCGCGCCCGCAGGTAGTCCTCGCCGTAGTTGAAGCGGTCGTCGACCGGGCTCTGGACGGTCACGCCCAGCGACTGGCCGCGCGGGATGATCGTGACGCGCCGGACCGGGTCGGCGCCGGGGACGATCAGTCCCAGGATGGCGTGGCCCGACTCGTGGTAAGCGATGCGCTCGCGGTCGACTGGGCTCAGCATGATGTTGCGTTCGCTGCCCAGCAGGATCTTCTCGAGGGCGTCCGAGAAGTCGGCCATGGTGACCTGCGCCTCACCTTTGCGAGCCGCCCTGAGGGCCGCCTCATTGACCAGGTTGCGGAGGTCGGCCCCCACCAGGCCCGGCGTCTGCCCCGCCACCGCGTCAAGGTCGACGTCTGGCGCGAGCGGGACGTTCTTCGAGTGGATGCGCAGGATGGCGGCCCGGCCGCGCCGGTCGGGCGGCTGCACAATGACGCGGCGGTCGAACCGCCCCGGCCGCAGCAAAGCCGCGTCAAGAACGTCGGCGCGGTTGGTCGCGGCGAGCACGATCACGCCCTCGCGGGAGTCGAACCCGTCCATCTCGGTCAGGATCTGGTTCAGCGTCTGCTCCTGCTCGTCGTTGCCCCCGATCCGGAGCGCGGCGCTGCGGCTGCGGCCGATGGCGTCGAGCTCGTCGATGAAGATGATGGCGGGCGCCGCCGCCCGGGCCTTGGCGAAGAGGTCGCGCACGCGCGCCGCGCCAACGCCCACGATCGCCTCCACGAACTCGGAGGCGGACTGGCTGAAGAAGGGGACGCCGGCCTCCCCCGCGACGGCCCTCGCCAACAGCGTCTTGCCGGTTCCGGGCGGTCCCACCAGGAGGACGCCTTTGGGCACGGTGCCGCCTAGGCGCTGGTACTTCTGGGGCTGTTTCAAGAAGTCGACCACCTCTTGCAGCTCCTGCTTGGCGTCGTCGATGCCGGCGACGTCGGCGAAGGTGGTCTGCGGCCGCTCGGCGTCGTACACGCGGGCCCGGCTCTGGCCGAAAGCGCCGAGGATCCCGCCGGCGCCGCCACCGGCATTCATCGCCAGCCGCCGGCTGAAGTAGAGGACGCCGAGGATGATCAGGATCGTCGGGCCGAAGCTCAGGATCGCCTGCTCCCAGAACGGCAGGCCCGGGTTGTCCGGCTTGGCGTTGGTGGTGACGTTGTGCTGCTCGAGCAGCGCTTCCAGGTCGTCTGTGGCGAAGGCCGGCCGCTGGGTTGTGAAGTGCGTCGCCTTGTCTGAGCCGACCTTGACCGCCGTCCTGGTCGTCCCCGTGATCGTGTCTCCGGTCGTGATGACGCTGATGACGTTGTCGGCTGCGACCTGCTGCTTGAAGACGTTGTAGGGGAGCGTGACTGTGGGCGGCTGGGCGGGCGCGAAGAGGACGTTGGTGATCAAGATGTTGAAGGCCAGCAAGATCAGCAGCCACACCCAGAACCGGACGGTGCGGAACTGCGCCCAGGGGCTCTGCGGAGGGGCGGGCGGCTTCGTGCCGGTCCGCTGCGGTGGGGGGTTCGGGTTGGAGGCCATGAGGGCCTTCCCATTTTGCGCGCGTGGTTAGCGGAGGGTTCTGACGTCTCCCTGGCGGCGGGTGATCTTCTGGGTGTCCAGGTACTCGAGCAGCGCCAGCACCGGCCGCCGGCTGGCCGCCATCTGATCTCGGAGCCTGGCCACGGTCACCCCGCCCTCCGCCGCGATGATCTCCCGCATCAGGACCAGCGCCCGCTCGTAGGCGCCCTTCGTGAAAGCCACGTCTGGCGAGAGCCGGACCAGCTCGCCGCTGCGCACCAGCGCCCGCAGCACCTCTGGCCCGGCTCCGGACTGCTTCATGGCCTCGGGGAGGGACGGCGGCGAGAACGGCTGCGCCGCCAGCACCTGGAGCAGAGCCCGCGCCGGCTCGCCGCCGTCGAGGCTGGCCTCGTGGCCGGGTAGCGCCAGGTCCCCCCCGCGCTCTGCTACCGCGCCGTCCCGCACCAGCTCCGCCAGGACCGGCCCGAACGTCGCGGTGGGCAGGCCGAGCTTGCTCTTCAGCTCCTCGCGCGGCATTCCGGCTCGGAGCGGATGCGCCTGGTGATATCCGGCCAAGTGCGCGGCCGTGCGCTCAGCGATCGCCCGCCAGGCGCCAGGGGCGAAGAGCCAGGCGCCCACCCGCCTTGCGTCGAGCTTGCCGAGGCCGGCGGAGGAGGCCAGCGTCGCTTTCAGGAGCGTCGCCTCCGTGACGCCGCGCGGGTACTTGGCCAGCTCCTCCTGGAGCACGCCGCCCTGGAGCCGCCGCTCGAGCGATGCCGGCACCTGGGCGTCGTGGCGCGGATGCCGGTGCGGGGCCACGTCGGCGAACCGGCCGCCTGCCAGCGTCAACGAGGGCGACGGCATTCGCAGCACGTACCGATCCCCGGCGGCCGCGGCGATCGGCGCCGCCAGGTAGAGCTGCACCCAACCCTCCTCGCCGGCCGCGACCTGATCCGACTCGAGAACGATCGCCCGGGCGGCCACCTCGGCCGTCCCCGTGTGGAGCTGGAGCCGGGAGCCATGGCGGAGGGGGCGGCCGGCCCCGGCCAGAACGCTGACGCGGGCGTCGACCCGGCGGGTCGCGTTAACGGTCCCCGGCCGGGCGATCACGTCACCCCGATGCAGCTCCTCCTTCTCCACGCCGCCCAGGTTGGCGGCCACGCGGCTGCCCGGCGCGGCGACCTCGACCTTGCGGTTGTGCTGCTGGAGGCCGCGGACGCGCACCTTGCGCTCGCCCGGTACCACCTCCAGCTCCTCGCCGACGCGGAGCGACCCGTCGACCAGGGTGCCGGTCACGACAGTGCCGAACCCGCCGATTGTGAAAACGCGATCGATAGGCAGCCGGGGGCGGCCCAGATCGGGCCGGGCCGGCGTCGTGTCGAGCAGGGCGTCGAGCTTGCCCGGCAGGAGGTCGAGCCCCGCGCCGGTCTGGGCCGAGACCGGCACGATCTCGGCGCCGGCAAGAGAGGTGCGCTCCATCTGCTCCGCGACCTCGGCGCTGACCAGCTCCAGCCAGTCCGGCTCGACCAGGTCGGTCTTGGTCAGCACCACGAGTCCGCGCGAGACCTCGAGCAGGTGAACGATCTCCAGGTGCTCGACGGTCTGCGGCATGACGCCCTCGTCGGCGGCGACCACGAGCAGCACGGCGTCGAGCCCGTGGATCCCGGCCAGCATGTTGCGGATGAAACGCGCGTGGCCGGGCACGTCGACGATGCCGACCAGCCGGCCGCTGGGAAGCGTCAGGTAGGCGAAGCCGAGGTCGATGGTCATGCCCCGCCGCTTCTCCTCGGCCAGGCGGTCGGGGTCGATGCCGGTCAAGGCGCGGATCAGCGTCGACTTGCCGTGGTCGATGTGGCCGGCGGTGCCGACGACGAAATTCATGTCAGATGGCTTGCACTGATCGGAAGGCGCGCTCCACCGCGTCGAAAAGCGGCTCGTCCTCGCCCGTCAGGACCGTGCGGGGGTCGATGCAACAGAAGTCCTGCTCGATCCTGGCGATGACCGGCGGATCGCCCTGGCGAAGCGCTTCGGCCAGTCGTGAGGCCGGCCCCTCGATCGCCAGCAGCACGGTCGGCATCCCGCGCCCCGGCCGGCTGCCGCCGCCCGCCGCCGACTCCGCCTCCAGGAGCCGGCTCCGGATCTCCCGGTCGCCCAGCTTGACAGTCCACCAGGCCGCCCGCCGGCGCAGCTCGGCCGGCGCCAGGCGCAGCATCCGGTCCACCGGCAGCTCACGGTCGAGGAGCCGGTCCCGGAGCGTGCCCTCGAGCGCGGCCAGCGTCAGCTTGTCGGCCCGCAAGGCCCGGGCGAGCGGGTGTCGGGCCAGCTTCCTCACGAGCTCCTCGCGGCCGAGCAGAACGCCGGCCTGGGGGCCGCCCAGGAGCTTGTCACCCGAGAAGCAGCTCACGGCGGCCAGCTGGACAGACTCGCGGACGGAAGGCTCGCCAGCCTCCTCCAGCAGGGCGCCGGACCCGAGGTCGTCGATCAGCAGCAGCTGGCGGCGCCGGGCGACCTGGGCGAGCTCCTCCAGGGGAGCCGACTCGGTGAAGCCCGTGACCAGGAAGTTGGAAGTGTGGACCCTGAGCAGGGCGGCGGTCCGGGCGGTCACCGCCTCCTCGTAGTCGGCCGCGCGCGTGCGGTTGGTGGTGCCGACCTCGACCATCCTGGCGCCCGAGAGCCGCATCACGTCGGGCATCCGGAAGGAGCCGCCGATCTCGACTTGCTGGCCGCGCGAGACGATGACCTCGCGTCCTTTGCAGAGCGCGCTGAGGGCGAGCAGCACCGCGCCGGCGTTGTTGTTGACGACGAGAGCCGATTCGGCCCCGGTCAGGCGCGTGAGCAGGTCCCGGACGTGCGCCGCGCGCTCGCCGCGCTTCCCGCCGGCCAGCTCCAGCTCCAGGTTCGAGTAGCCGCCGGCGACGGCGGCCACGGCGGCCCGGGCGGTCGCGGAGAGCGGCGCCCGACCGAGGTTGGTGTGGAGGACGACACCGGTTCCGTTGATCACTCGCTTGAGCCGAGGGGCGACCAGCTCGCGCAGCCTCGCCTCGACCTGGGCCAGGCGCTCGTCAGCTCCCGCGGCGCCGGTCGCCCGCTCAGCGGCCAGCTGCTCGCGGAGCGTGACCGCGACGAGGCCGTGCGTGTAGCGCTCCTTGAGCCGGGCGTACCCCGGCTCGTTCAGAAGCCGCCCAACTGCGGGCAGGGGCTGAGCCCGGGATACGCGACGCACTGGCCAAGGATGAGGTATGAGGCGGGGGCGTAGATGGGCAGCAGCACGACGTTCAGGAGGTTGATGCCGGGCACGAACGAGATGATCACGAAGCCGATGATCAGGAACTGGACGATGCGGTAGCGGTTCATGTCGGCTTCGAAGAAGAAGCGCGGGTTGCGACGCCGGAACAGAGCGTCGACGATGCGCCAGCCGTCCAGTCCCGGGATCGGGAGCAGGTTGAAGGCGAACATCGCGAGGTTCACGAAGAAGGCTGCCCAGACGACGACGCCCAGCAGGTCGATCGGCGGCTGGATGAGCCTGACCGGGTCGGGTTGAGATCCGGTGGCCACCAGAGTTCGCAGCGCGAGGCCGAAGACGGCCGCCAGTGCCAGGTTGGCGACCGGGCCGGCGAGTGCGTAGATGACCTTCTGGCCGAGGCTATTGAGGCGCGACTCGTTGATCGGGACCGATTGGCCCCAGCCGACCCGCCAGAAGAGCAGCGCCAGCGTGCCGTAGAGGCTGAAGAACTTGCGCGGCTCGGCCGGGTTCAGGAATCCCCGGTTGCGAGGCGTGGCGTCGCCCATCCGCAAGGCGGCGAAACCGTGAGCCAGCTCGTGCACGGGCACCGCGATGAGCGCACCCGGGATCAGGAAGAGAGTCGAGACCAGGAAGGCGTACGGATTGCTGAGGATCACTCGGTCGAGCTTCGGTTAGTCGACCGGGATCCTGGTCGTACGGGCGCGGCGAGACTGCGCCGCCTTGCGGCGGGAGCCATTGCCGTCTCGGGTCGCGCGGCGCCGCATCCCGGCCTGCTGCTCGTACATGATCACGAGTGCTGTGATCAGCTCTCGCTGAGCATTGAGAAGGTGGCTCTTGGCGTCGTCCGGGATGCGCTCGCCGAGCGCGTGCGAAAGACGGCCGCCGACGTCGATCGCGAAGTGGATCAACCGCTCCGTGTCAGAGGCTGGGCGCCGGCTCAACCGCCCGCCTTTCCGAACCGGACCTTGAGCTCGTCGCCGTCCATGGTCGCCCCGATCGTGGGCCGGTTGACGAGCACCCTTGGCAGCGCGACTTCCCGCCGGTAGTTGCCGACTGTCACGAGCAGCTCGCCATCTTGACGGGCGAGGTCGATGTCGGCTTTGTCCAGGAACGGGATCTTCAGCGCCAGGATGTATTCGGCGCCGGACTTCTCGACACGCTGCGGGCTGCCGAGGTAGAGGCGATCGGCGGGGTCGATGTCGCCGTAGATAGCTTTCGCCATCTTCGTCAGCATGCGGATTCCGACCACTTCCGTGTCGAAGAGCGGGACGGTCAGAATGGGCAGCGGTTCGAACGACTTCTCGACCTCGGCCTGGTAGCGCTCGTGGATGCGGTGCCAGTTCTTGAAGAAGTCGTCGTGCAGGCCTTCGGGCAGGACGCGATTGACGATCACGGCGTCGGTCAGGTAGCCGAAGAGGTTCAAGTAAGTGAACGCGCGCTTGGCCTCTTTGATGACCATCTTCTCAAGGTTCAAGACGATGCGCACGCTGGTGACCTGGGGGTCCGTGAGTAGGTTCTTCATCCCTTCGAGGTCGAGGAGCAGGTCCTTCAAAGAGGCGTAGACCTCGTCGCTCGGGAGCGGCACCTTGATGAGCGGCTGCAGCATGGGCCGCGCCACCTTCATCGCCTTGCGCTCCCACGGGTAGATCTTGTCCAGCCACCATTTCGCCGCGTCGGGGAAGGTGAGCAGCTGGAGGGTCTCGCCGGTCGGGGCGCAGTCCACGATGAGAACGTCGTGCTCCGCCCGCTCGGCGTGGTGACGGATCCACATCAGCGAGGCGACCTCGTCCATTCCGGGCGGGGTGGCGACCTCTTCGGCCATCACCTCGTCGAGGCCCTGGGTGGCGAAGACGTCGGCCACATAGTCGTGGATGCGCTTCCAGTGGCTCTCCAGCTCGTGGAGCGCCGAGACCTCGTGGGCCCAGAGGTTGTCGGCCACCTTGGCCGGCCGGGGCCCGAGCTCGACGTCGAAGGAATCGCCGAGCGAGTGGGCGGGGTCGGTGCTCATGATGAGCGTCTTGTAGCCAAGCTGGGCACAGCGCAATGCGCTGGCCGCGGCCACCGACGTCTTCCCTACGCCCCCCTTGCCCGTGTAGAGGACGACTCTCATCGGCTGAGTATAGGGACGCCCCTGTTAAGCATCTTGCTCCTCAATCCGCCGGCGCGTACATTTGTTCGATGAAGCGCTGCCCCCGCTGTGGCGTAGCCAAGCCGCCAGCGGACTTCTATCGCAACAAGGGCTGGAAGGACGGCTACCACCCCTATTGCAAGGTCTGTTTGCTTGCTTACCAGGCCGAGCGATGGCGAACGTTCGGCGTTCGCAAGACAGCGCGACGCTGGGCGTCTACCGGCGACATCCGCCATGACTACTTCGCGCGCATCGACACGCCGACCAAGGCTTACTTGCTGGGCCTGCTGGCAGCTGACGGAACCGTGAGTTCGCGTGCCGAATGGAATCACATTGGACTCGAGGTGCAGATGCGTGATCGAGCCCTTATAGAGTTGGTCAACCACGAAATCGCGCCGGATGTCCAGGCCAGGGCACGCGATCGGAACGGCAAGTCCTACTGCATCATCACATTCAGCTCGGCACGTCTCAAACAGGATCTCTGCAGACATGGAGTGGTGCCCCGCAAGACTCAATTCCTGACTTGGCCACAAGATCTTCCGATCGGGCTCGAATGGGCCTATGTGTTGGGTTACTTCGATGGAGACGGCTCGTTCACTCTGGATCCAAGAGGCGAGCGGACCTATCCGCACTGGTGCGTTCTGGGAACGGTTGGATTCCTGACATCTGTGAAGCTGGCAGTGTTCCGGCACACCGGCATTCAGTGCAGGGAGCCGCTGCCCCGGATCGGCTGCTATCTGTTAGCCAAGTCCGGCGCTGGTGCCCGGGTGATCGACGCCTGGATGCATCAGCATCCGAATCTTGGACTCGACCGGAAGCGGCTGTCCCTGATGGAGATCGCTTTCCGCCGCTAGGCGCCCGGGTGCTGCTCCTTGGCCATCTGCTCGTGGACTGCTGCCATCCGCTGATGGGTCTCCACGATCGTCGACTGCTGCTCCTGGAGGTGGGTGAGGATCTTGACCGTGATCTCGGTGTTGTTCTGGATCTCTTTCAGGATGGCCAGGGTGCGCTGCTCGGTCGTTTCGGCCTCCTCGGCGGCGTGCTCGAGCGTGAGCCTGTCCTTCTGTGACTGGCGGTTTCCAGCCAGCAAAAGTACAGGCCCTGTATATGCGGCCTGAACACTGAAAAGCAAATTCAAGAGCACGAAAGGATAGATGTCCCAGTGCTTCACAAGGCCGACCACATTGAGCGTTACCCAGACTGTGACCGCAATGCTCTGGACGATCAGGAACGTCCAGGATCCGATGCTCGCGGCAATCTGGTCGGCAAGGCGCTCGCCGAACGACGCCTCGTCGTGGTGGAGGATGTTGACCGGGTGGCCGTGTTTGATGCCGCGGGCCGTCCTGGCCTTCTTGTCTTTCAGTGAAGCGGAGCGTTTTAACGCGTCGGTTGCCATAGCCGCGTCAATTTAGACGCCGCCCGTCGCCATGTCTACTGCGCGGTCGCCCTCGCGGGCGCGCTTGATCGCTTCTGTCTCCTCGTCCGTGACCTGGAGCGGCGACCGCCACTGCTCGACGGGCTTCGCGTAAACCCTGCACCGCTCCCGGTGGTAAAGGCTGGTCACGACCACCCCCGATCCGTTCGAATCGAGCAACGCGAGGGCGAAGGAGTGGTCGCCTCCCGTGTCATGAAACGCCTGGAACCGCACCAGGCCCACGTGCTGCAGCGCGCCCGACCCGGGCGGCTCTAGGGTCGGGACCGGTGGGCGGCGCTCCAGA
>CATPBK010000144.1 GCA_955652705.1 Candidatus Dormiibacterota bacterium
CCCGAACGCTCCCGGTGCGCCCAGGCCTCGCACGGCTGGCGTGCCCAGCCTGCGCACCGGCCGCGGACGGGCGCCCGCGCCGTGAGGGGACAGCGCCAGCAGAACCCGCGCCTGGGCCGCCAGCATCCGGTCGTAGGTCTCCCGCCCCCCGCCCCCCGCCAGGATCCGCTCCACGTCCGCGTCAATCCCGGCCAGCCGGCACATCTCGCCGGCGACCACGACGGAGACGTCGCGCAGCTCGGCGTCGCCACCGCCGCCCAGGACCTCGAGGGCCTCGGCCACTTCGAGAGCGTTGCCGACCGTGCGGCCGAGCGGGTTGTCCATGGCGGTCACGAGGGCGACCGTGCGGCGCCCCGCGCCTTCGCCCAGGTCGACCATCTCGCGGGCCAGCTCGACCGCGCTGGGCACGTCCGGCATGAACGCGCCCCGGCCCGCCTTCACGTCGAGCACGATGGCGTCGGCGCCGGCGGCCAGCTTCTTCGACATCACGCTGGAAGCGATGAGGGGCACCGAAGGCACTGTCGCCGTCACGTCGCGGAGCGCGTAGAGGGCCCTGTCGGCGGGAACCAGCCGCGGCGATTGGGCGGCCACCGCGAGGCCGATCTCGCGGACCTGCCGCTTGAACCGCTCCGGTTCGAGGTCCACGGTCAGGCCCGGAACCGATTCCAGCTTGTCGAGCGTACCCCCCGTATGCGCCAGCGCCCGGCCGCTCAACTTGGGCACCTTGACGCCGCAGGCGGCCGCCAGCGGCGCCGCGATCAGCGTCACCTTGTCGCCGACGCCGCCCGTGGAGTGCTTGTCGACCTTGACGCCCTCAATGTCGCGCAGGTCCATCACCTCGCCGCTCTCCACCATGGCGCGCGTCAAGGCCAGCGTCTCCGCGCGCGTCATGCTGCGCGTGCAGACCGCCATCAGCCAGGCGGCCATCTGGTAGTCGGCAACGGTCCCGGATAGGTAGCCGTTGAGCAGGAAGCGAATCTCGTCTGCGCTGTGCTCCAACCCGTCCCGCTTCCTGGCGATGATCTCCAGCGCCTGCATCAGGCAGGCAGGACCCAGACCTTGCTCGCAGTCTCCTGGCTCATCGTGACCTCGCGCTCGGCGGCGGCGATGGTCACCGTCCTCCCCACTTCGTCCACTTCCAGCATGGTCACCCGCGCGCTGGGCACCAGCCGCCTGTCAAGGAGGTAGCGGAGCAGGCTCGGCGCCTCCCGCTCGGCAACTTCCGAGATGCGGGTGACGGTGGCCGCCCGCCCGGCCTTGAGCCCGGCCAGCTTCAGCTCCCCCTTCACCGGCTCGGAGTGGCCCGGAATCGGGTTGCCGTGGGGGCAGGTGGTGGGCTGGCCGAGGGCCTCGTAAAGCCGTCCCTCGACCAGGTCGGATATGGAGTGCTCGAGGCGGGCCGCCTCCTCGTCCGCGGTGACCCAGTCCAATCCGAGCGCGTCGGTCAGCCAGCGCTCGGTGATCCGGTGCCGGCGCACGATCGAGGCCGCCCGTTCCAGCCCGCGCGGCGTCAGCTCGATGTCCTTGTGCGCGCTGAAGCGCACCAGGCCGTCGCGGATCATGCGGCGGAGGGCCGCGGTGACCGTCGGCCGGCTCACGCTCAGCCAGTCGGCCAGCCGGGCGCTGCGCACCGCCTCGCCTTCGGCGGTGATGTAGTAGATCGCCTCCAGGTACCGGGAGATGACCTCTGTAGGAGGCGGGTTAGTATGATCTAACTCGAGGTTTTGCACGTACTAATCCTATGAGCCACACAACCGCGGCGCTGGTTGGAGCCATCGCCGGATTCTCCATTTTCATCGGATTGCCGGTCGCCAGGATGCGCGGGCTCTCGAAGGCCTTCCAGGGATTCCTGAACGCGGTCGCGACCGGCGTGCTGCTCTTCCTCCTCTGGGACATCCTGAGCCACGCCACCGGGCCGGTTCATAACGCGCTGGCAGGAGCGCGGCGAGGCAGCCCCGAGCTGTTCATCGTGCTCGGCCTCATCTTCGCCTTGGGCCTGGCCGCCGGGCTTCTGGTCCTCATCTACTTCAACGTGCGTCTCTTCAGCCATCACCAGGGCGCGCCCTCGCCCCGCTGGCTCTCGCTGGCGATCGCCTCCGGCCTCGGCCTCCACAACCTCTCGGAGGGCCTCGCGATCGGCCAGTCGGCCGCCACCGGGGCGGTGGCCTTCGCCAGTGTCCTCGTGGTGGGCTTCGCGCTCCACAACGTGACCGAAGGGTTCGGCATCGCCGCGCCCATGGCGGGCACTGACCGCCCCCCCAGCTGGGCGTTCCTGGGCCTGGCCGGCCTGATCGGGGGCGGCCCGACTCTGCTCGGAACCCTGATCGGGCTCTTCGCCACCTCGGTCTACCTGCAGGTCCTCTTCCTGGCCCTGGCTGCCGGCGCGCTACTGTGGGTGATCAACGAGATGTTCCATATCGGCCGCCGGCTGAACACGCCGCCGGCGCTCGCCTGGGGGCTGCTGACCGGCTTTCTCATCGCCTTCGGGACAGAGCTCTTCCTGACCTACCTATCGATCTGACGCGCTGAACGCGCTCCGGTCGGGTTGGCGGGCGACCTCGCTGACGACTCTCGGCGCCAAGTAACCCCGAACTGTATCGACCAGTGACAAGCGGGACGCGAGCGGAGTCCCGCCGGGCTAACGCTCGCAGTTCAGGGGGACGCGCCATGCCAGATCGGTCTCTTGTCTTGCCAACTCGGGCCAGCACGATCCTCATGCTGGCCACGGTCACGCTCCTGGCGGCGCTTCAACTCGGCGCGGCGCCGCCCGCGCGCGCCGCCGAAGGCGAGGGCACAGGATTCATCAAGACCGACCTCGTCACCGACCTGGATCGACCGCCCGTGGTCCAGGACGAGCACTTGAAGAACCCCTGGGGCCTCGTGCACGGTCCGAACACCCCCTGGTGGGTCGCCGACAACGGCAGCCACGTCAGCACCCTGTACGGCGGGGCCGGGCACAAGTTCCCAACTACAACGCCCCCTGGCCCGCTGGTCGTGGACATCCCCCTGCCCCACATGACGCTCGGCGGCTCCCCGACCGGGATCGTCTTCAAC
>CATPBK010000145.1 GCA_955652705.1 Candidatus Dormiibacterota bacterium
AGCGCACGCCACTCTTACACCTCACCCGGAGGAGCGGCTCCATCAAGCCGCGACCCAGTCGGGTCCCCGGATGCGCTCCCAGAAATCGCAGGCCGGCGCAACACTCATGAGACGGCCGTCGTGCGTACGGACCAGCTGCCAACCGCCCTCGTGGACCAGCCAGTGGTGGCGGTGGCAGAGCAGGACCAGGTTCCCGAGGTCGGTGGTTCCGCCCCGCACCCAGTGGACCAGGTGGTGAGCATCGGTCCACGAGGCGGGACGGTCGCAGCCCGGCCAGCAGCAGCCGCCGTCGCGGCGCTGGAGGGCCCGCCGCTGCGAGGGTGAGACCACCCGCCGGCCGCGGCCGACGTCGATGACCACCGACTCGGGCGAGAGCAGGACGCGCGTGAGCGTGCAGTCGCAGGCCAGCCGCTCGACCGACTTGGTCGAGAAAGGAGTCGAGAACTCGACCTCGGCCGAGGAGGCCCCGGCGGCATTGAGCAGGGTCTCGAGCGAAGTGGTGACCATGAGGTTGGCCTTCCGGCCGTGCTGGGCGAGCTCGATCAGGGCGTCCGCCAGCCGCCGCTCGCGATGCCTGGAGTCGGAGCGCCCGTTGCGCTTGGCCAGCGGCTCGAGCGCCGTCCGCAGCACGCCGGCGCCAACCGGGTCGAGGACGCCTCGGAGGCTGAAGAGGCCGTCCTCGCAGGGCAGCAGCTCCAGCCTGCGCGCCTCGACGCCCTTCAACTGCTCGAAGGCCAGCCCGTCCGGATCGCCGGCGTGCCGGGCCCGCTCGCAGGTGTAGCGGAACTTGCTGACGGTCTCCGCGGCCGCCAGGGCCAAGAGCGGATCCTCGTCGAAGTGCTTGCTGGTCGGCGATTCCTGGACCGCCTTGACGACCCCGGCCAGCAGAGAGAGGTGGCCGAAGCCGATGCTGCCTTCAAACAACGCCAGGCAGGCATTGGGCAGTTGCTCCAGGTGCTCGCCGACGCGCACCCGGTCGTAGGCGACGTGGCCCGAGACCTTGCAGTTGTGACGGATCCAGTCGTAGGCCGAGACTGAGCCGGCCCGGTCGTAGGCGTCAGTGCCTGCGAAATCCGCCGCTATACCCGCGAACTCGAGCTCGAGCAGGTCGATGGCCTGTCGTAGCTTGACGAGCCAGGCTCCGCGCTCGCCATCAGCGAGCCCGTCGCGTCGATCGAGGTATGGCGCCAGCCTTGCGATCAGGTCGTCGGATGCAGGTTCCCCCTCCCCCGCGAACATGGTGGAGTCATGATACCAAACAAATGTTCGTCGGTCAAGGACGCTTACACCGCTAGGCTGACGCACAAATGGAAATCAGCAACCGCGAATCGGCTATCGCTGGCCGGGCGGCCAGGGCCCTGGCAGCGGTGGGGCCGATCATGCGGTTCCTCATGCAGGCGCGCGACCTCGGCCACCCAGATGCGTGCGACTTCCTGGCTGGGAATCCCCTCGAGCTGGCGTCGCAGGAGTACGTCGCGGCTGTCCAGCGGGCGATCCAACCCGACTCGCCGGCCTATTTTCGCTATGGCCCGCCCTGGCAACCGGCGGTCGCAGCGGTCACCGCGGCACTGGCCGGCCGTCTGGGCCTGGAGCTGGTGCCCGAGGACGTCTTCCTGACGCGCGGCGCCAGCTCCGGCTTGGTCCTTCTGCTCCGGATCCTGTTGGATCCCGGCGACGAGGTCGTGATGATGTCACCGCCATGGTTCTTCTACGAGGCCGTGGTCCTCGCGGAGTCGGCAGAACCCGTCAAAGTTCCCTTGACTCCCGGGACGTTCGACCTTGACCTGCCCGCGATCGAGCGAGCGATCACACCAAGAACGCGGGCAATGATCGTCAACACCCCCCATAACCCGAGCGGCCGGATCTATCCGGAGGACCAGCTCCGGGGACTGGCTGAGATCCTCGAGCGCGCGTCGGCCCAACACCACCGGCGCATCTACCTGCTGAGCGACGAGGCGTACGCGCGGATTCTGTTCGATGGCCGGGCGATGGTCACGCCCGCGCGCTTCTATCCCGCAACCTTCGTGCTCCACAGCTACTCGAAGACCCTGCTCGCCCCGAGCCAGCGGGCGGGCTACCTGGCGATGTCGCCGGCGATGCCTGAGCGCGAGCAGCTGCGCCGCGCCTTGATGCTCGGCTCGATCAGCGCGGGCGCCACTCCGGATACGGCGATGCAGCACGCGATGCCGGAGCTGGAGAGGCAGATCATCGACGTCGCCGCCGTGGAGCGCCGGCGCGACCGGATGGTCGTCGCGATGCGCGACCAGGGCTATGCGGTCGAGTCGCCGGAGGCCGGCTTCTACCTCTTCCCACGCAGCCCTATCGCGGACGGCCTCGAGTTCTGCGGGTGGCTCGACGAACGGCATGTCTACACCCTGCCCGGCGAAGCGTTCGAGCGGCCCGGCTACTTCAGGATCTCGCTGACCGCCACTGACGAGATGGTGGAACGAGCCCTGCCGGTCCTGGCCGACGCAATCCGCAGCTTCTCCCCCGCCGCGTCGTAGCTGGAGGACTCTAAACCAAGAACGGGTTCGTCCGCTTCTCGCGGCCGATCGTCGACGCCGGGCCGTGCCCGCTCAGGACGACGTAGTCGTCGTCAAGCACCAGCAGCTTGCCCTTGATCGCGTCCATCAACGCCTGGGTATCGCTGTTGGGGAAGTCGGTCCGGCCGACCGAGCCGGCGAACAGCGCGTCTCCCGTGAACAGCAGCTTGCCGATCCTGAGCGTGACCCCGCCCGGGCTGTGGCCCGGTGTGTGGAGCACTTCGAACTCGAGCGAACCCGCCTTGTACGGCCGGCCCTCCTCCAACAGCTCCGGCTCGACCACCCGAGGCAGCTCGAAGGGCAGGCTGCGGCGCAGCGGTTTGCCCTCGGCCACCATCTCCCGCTCGGCAGGGTGAACAGCCACCGGCACCGGGCCGAACGCCTCCAGCAGCTTTTCCAGGCCGCCGACGTGGTCGACGTCGGTGTGCGTCAGGACAACCGCCTTAACCTGGGCGCCGCGGCGCCGGACCAGGTCGATCATCTGCTCCGGCTCCAGGTTGGCGTCGATGACCACCGCATCGCGGGTGTCCGTGTCCTCGACAAGGTAGGAGTTGGTGCTGAACTGCGCGTCGGCAGTCGCCTGGACCTCGAGCTTCAGCTCGCCTCCCGCGCGACGGTGTGTACGTCGCGGACCTGCTCCAGCTTCTCCATCAAGCGCGAAAGTTGCGACAGCGAGTCGATCTCGACGGTCGTCGAAACGACCGCCGACTTGTCGTCATAAACGTGCACCTCCACCGCCGACATGTTGACCTTCGACTCGGCCACGACGGTGGCGATGTCCCGCAGCAGGCCCGTTCGGTCCCAGGCTTCGATCTTGATCGCGACCGGGTAGAGATGCGTCGCCTGGCCATCCCAATCGACTGGCACGATGCGGTGCTGGTCCTGCACGTTGATGGCGTTGATGCAATCCGCCCGGTGCACCGTGACGCCCTTGCCGCGCGTCGTATATCCCACGATCAAGTCGCCGGGCACCGGCTGGCAGCAGGACGCGATTGTGGTGTAGACGCCGCGCTCTCCGCGCACCAGGACGCGCGCCGTCGGCTCGACCTGCGGGATGAGGGGGATCTGCTTCAGCTCGTCGCCATCCTCGCCGCGCGTCAGCGCCATCTTCATGACCACGGCGTGGGGCGAGACTTCGCCGTAACCGATCGCGGCCAGGAAGTCGTCGGAGCTGTTGTATTTGTACTGCCGCGCCATCTCTTCTACGCGCCCTTCGGGCAGCTGCGCGAGCGTCAGGCGATGCATGCGGCGCAGCTCTTTGTCGAGCAGGTCGCGGCCCTTGGCCACGTTCTCGTCGCGCCGCTGCGCCTTGAACCAGCGGCGGATCCGGTCGCGCGCGGATGCGCTCTTGACGAAGTTGAGCCAGTCGCGGCTGGGGCCGTGGGGGCCGCGCGAGGTCAGGATCTCTACGATCTCGCCGTTCTGCAACTCGTAGTCGAGCGGCACCATCCGGCCGTTCACCTTCGCGCCGATGCAACGATGGCCGACCTCGGTGTGGATGCGATACGCGAAGTCGACAGGCGAAGAGCCGGCCGGGAGGTTCAGGACGTCGCCCTTGGGGGTGAAGACGAAGACCTCGTCCTCGAACACGTCGACCTTCACCGCGTCCACGAACTGCTCGGCGTCGAGCACCTCTTTCTGCCAGTCGCGAAGCAGCCGCAGCCAGCTGAACCGCTCGTCGAACTTGGCGTCGCCCTTGGACGTGCCTGCCTCCTTGTAAGTCCAGTGGGCCGCGACCCCGTACTCGGCGATGCGGTGCATGTCGTGCGTGCGGATCTGGATCTCGATCGGGTCGCCGGACTGTGAGATGACCGTGGTGTGGAGCGACTGATAGCCGTTGGATTTCGGCATCGCGATGTAGTCCTTGAAGCGGCCGGGAAGCGGCTTCCAGAGCGAGTGCACAACGCCCAGGACGCCGTAGCAGTCCTTGACTGACGCGACCACCACGCGGATCGCCAGGAGGTCGTAGATCTCGGCGAACTCCTTCGACTCCTTGGTCATCTTCTGCCAGATCGAGTAGGCATGCTTGGGGCGCCCGACGATGTCGGCCTCGATGTCGATCTTCTCCAGCTCACGAGCCAGGATCTCGCGCAAGTCGGAGACGATCGCGTCGCGCTCCCGGCGCTGCCGGTTGATGCGCTTGACGACCTCCTTGTACTCCTCGGGATTGAGGTTCCTGAAGGCCAGGTCTTCCAGCTCCCACTTGACCTGCCAGATGCCCAACCGGTGCGCCAGCGGCGCGTAGATGTCGAGAGTTTCGCGCGAGATCTTGCGCCGCTTGACCTCCGGCAGGGGGTCGATGGTGCGCATGTTGTGGAGGCGGTCGGCGAGCTTGATGAGCACGACGCGGATGTCCTCCGCCATCGCCAGGAGCATCTTGCGGATGTTCTCGGCCTGGACCTGCTGCTCGGAACGGAGGGAGATTCGGCCCAGCTTGGTGACGCCGTCCACGAGCCTGGCCACCTCCGGCCCGAACTCCGCGCCCAGCTCTTGGGCGGTGAGCGGCGTGTCCTCGACGGTGTCGTGGAGCAGGGCGGCCACGATGGTGGGCGCGTCAAGCTTCAGCTCGGCCAGGATGGCGGCCACCTCGAGCGGGTGGTTGACGTAGTCCTCACCCGTCAGGCGGCGCTGGCCCCTGTGCGCGGCGGCCGCCCGCTCGTACGCCTTGGAGACCAGCTCCTGGTCGGCGTGCGGCAGGTGCTCCGCGATCCGGAGCAGCTCGGAGATGCTCATCTTGAACTAGGTGGATGGAGTTTACCCACCCTTCCCGCGGCCGAATTCGCAGCGCGCGGAAACCTGATCTCAATTTCGCGATTCCGGCGGTAGACTATGCGCTCCATGCTGGGATCCGGCCTGCGCCTCCAGCTGGCCCTCTTCGCCGGGGCCGGCCTGGCCATCCTCGCGGGCGCCAGCCTCAACATCCAGGGCTACCACGGCGAACAGGCGCTGATCGCCGTCGCCGCTGGCATCCTGGCCTGGGCAGGAGGAGTGCTTTCCAGGCGTTGGAAGATCGCCGCCGGCCTCGCGATCGGCGCCATCGCGCTGACCGCCGTTGAAGTCCGCTTCAGCGGCAGCTTCTTCTGGATCAACCTGGCCGGCATCCTGCTTCTCGGCCTGGGCGGCGTGGTCGGCGCTATCGGCTACGAGAAACTCACCGACGCGCTGCGCCGGCGCGTCACCGAGCTGCAAGCGCTGAACGAAGAGCTGGAAGAGCAGCACCGGATGTTCCTCGCTGCGACCGAAGACCCGGGACTCACGTTCAAAGACCTGGGCGCGCTCAACACCGCAACCTCCCGCCAGACCGGCGCCGGGTTCTGCTGCTACTACCTCCTCGGTGCCGAGGGCCGCCAGTTCCTGCCCCAGCTCCCGGCCGCGGGATTCGAGGGCCGCAGCCCGCAGCTGTTGATCGTCCGCAAGGAGGGCGGTGACCCCCTGCTCACCCCCCTGGAGGCGAACCAGGAGTATTACGCGGAAGACCCGGACCGGCTCACGCACGTCGCTCGCCTCTTCCCCATCGGCTTCAAGGTCAGCAATGCGCTGGTGCAGCCGATGCTGATGAACAACCGGCTCGGGGGCTTCATCCTCCTGGGCAACCGGGAAGGCGGCTTCGGCCCGGACGACAAGCGCCTGGTGCTGACGCTCGCCGTGCGGGCCGCCATCCATTTCGGCAGCCAGACGGCCGTCTCGCAGACCCAGGAGGAGCTGGCCCGCTACACGATCCTCAACGACATCGCCAAGCAGGCCTCCGGGCTGCCCTTCGAAGAGGTCATGAAGCTGGTGATCGAGCGGGCCCAGGAGCTCGTGCCCTACGACGCCTGCCGGGTCGCGATCTTCGGCGAGGACGGGACCTACACCATGCTGGGCGGCTCCCCGGTGGCCTCTTCCATCGAAAGAGGGCCGCTCGGCGAAGTCAAGAACGGCGGCAAGGTCGTCATCCGCCACCTGTTGACGCGCTCCGACGGCCTCTTCTCAGGGCTCGACACGGGCTCAGAGACGGCCCAGGCCGCGGAAGCGCTGGCGCCGATCGCCGGTCGCGAGGGTGTCTTCGGCGCCCTCTGCCTGGGGCGCAAGGGCGGCATCAGTTTCGGCGACAAGGACATCCCCTCCCTGCAGGAGCTGGGCGCTATCGCCGGCGTGGCCGTCGAGAACAGCCGCATCTTGCAGCGCGTCTCGGGGCAGGCGTTCAAGGTCAGCAGCGCGCTCGACTCCCTGGCCGAGATCTCCGAAGCTCTGACCGCGACCACCAAGGGCACCGCCACCCTGGAGCAGAAGACACTGGAGGTCGCGGCGCGCCTGGCCGGCGGCAGCCACGCGCTGCTTACGCGAACCGAGAGCGACGGCAAGAACCGCATCGTCAACGCCGTCGGGTTCGGCCGGGAGGTGGTCGGCCTCGAGATCGCCAACGGCCAGGGCATGGTCGGCGCGGTGATGCTTTCGCGGCAGCCGCTGGCCGTGCCCGACGTCCACGACTCCTTCGACCTCGCCAACCCGCCCGACCTGGCGGCCGCCAAGGTGCGCGGCGGTCTTTGCGTACCGATCATCCACCAACAGGCGCTCTGGGGCACGCTGGCGGTCTTCACCGCTGACCGGAAGCAGTGGGCCGAGGCCGACCTGCGCGTGATCGCCACCCTCGCCAACCAGGCGGTGGTCGCCCTGCAGAACGCCGAGCTCTTCGACAGCAGCAACCGCATGGTCTGGGAGCTTCAGAACTTGATGGGCGGCCTGACCGCGGTGACCTCGACGCTGAACCTCGAGGAGGTCCTGGAGAAGGTCCTGGCCTCGGCGGCGAAGGCTTGCGAGGCGCAGATCGGCGTGCTCGCGCTGGACGAGCGCGGGAAGCTCGAGGTCAAGGCCGCGTTCGGCTCCGACCCGGAGACCGCGCGCCGGCTGGCGCTCGAGCTGGGCGGCGAGATCTGCCAGGACGTCTTCGCCAGCGGCAAGTCGTTCATGCACTACGCCGACAAGGCGCGCAGTTCGGGACCCCTCGATCCGCAGGCGGTGCTCTGCGTTCCGCTCACCCTTCGCGGCAAGCCGATCGGGGTTCTATTCCTCGCCAACTACGTGGCGGGCAAGCCCTTTAGCGAAGACCACAAACGCGTCGTGACGGAGCTCGGCGCGCAGGCCTCGGTGGCGATCGACAACGCCCGCCTCTTCCGCGAGCGCGAGGTCGTGGTGCTGGAATCCCTGACCGCGATGGCGGCGCTCGTCGACGCCAAGGATCCTTACACGGCGGGCCACTCCAAGCGGGTCACCGCCTATGCGCTCCAGATCGCGCGCCAGATGAACTACGCGGCCGGCAACCAGGACGCCTGGACCCGGCTCGAACGCGGGTGCCTCCTGCACGACCTGGGCAAGATCAACGTCCCCGACGCGGTCCTGGCCAAGCCAGACCGCCTGACCGAGGAGGAGTTCGACCAGCTGAAGAAGCACCCGGTCGTCGGCTACGAGGTCTTGAAGAACCTGCACATGCTGACCGACGAGCTGGTGATCGTCCGTTCCCACCACGAGCGCTTCGACGGCAAGGGCTACCCAGACCGCAAAGGCGGCGGCGACCTGCCCATCATCGCCTTCATCGCGGCCGCGGCCGACGCCTTCGACGCCATGACGTCGGACCGGCCCTACCGGAGAGGCATGTCGCTCGAGGTGGCCCTGTCCGAGATCAGCAAGGAGGCCGGCACGCAGTTCCACCCGGACGTGGCCGAGGCGCTTCTGGACAGTGCCGGCAAGGGCGAGTTCAGGATCATCCCGCAGGAGTCGCTTTACAAAGAGGCGCCCGTCGTGGGCGCCTTCGAGAACCCCACCGCCTAGGCCGACTGGGCGGGGTCGCGCGCGGGGCCGAGCCGCATTCGCTCCTCCAGGGGAGCGTCATGTGGACAATGACAAGGTGATTGTCGCCGAGGCGCTGGCTCGCCTCCGCGGCGCCGCCGACCGCCTGGCGACGGCCTGGCCGGACATGGAGTGGTCCCCACCGGGTAAGTCCGGCGGGGCGCTCGTGCTCGCGGGCGGCGAGTTCAGCGAGCTCGTGCTCGAACCCGGCCGGGTTCTCGAGCTGCGCTCCCGGCTGCGCGTGCCCGCCAGCGTCGAGGGCGTCGAGCTGCGCGGCGAGCCCCTCGACGTGATGCTCGACAGCATCTACCCGCTGGAGCTCGAGTACGAGGGCGCCACAGTCTTCAGCGACGCGCTGCCCGAGGTCGCACCCGGTCCCGCGCTGGTCCGGGCGGTGCCGCGGCTCAAGGAGGGCGAGAACGGCGAGCTCACGCTCCGGGTCAACGTGCCCAGCTCGGCCAGCTGGCCCTGGCTGCGGCTTCGTTTCAGCACGCCGGGCCTGCGCCATCGCTTCGAGCTGCTGGACGTGGCCTGGTCGCAGCTCGCGCTGGCCGCAGAAGTGGCCACCGGTCCCAAGGAGCTGGCCGCCGTCGAAGCGGCGGCGCGGGTCGTGCTCGACGCGGACCTGGAGCACGCCGGAGACCCGCGAGTGGCCGGGCGCCTGGAGGCGATGGCCTCGGCTCTGGCCGGCCTGTCGGAGCGAGTGCGCCGGCTACGAGTCCATGTGATCGGTCACAGCCACATCGATATGAACTGGCTCTGGACCTGGCCCGACACGGTCGAGGTGATCAAGCGCGACTTCGCCACCATCCTGGCGCTGATGGACGACTATCCGGAGCTGACCTTCACCCACAGCCAGCCGGCGACCTACGAAGTGGTCAGGGAGCGGGCGCCGGCCCTCTTCGCAAAGCTGCGCGAGCAGGTCAGAGCCGGGCGCTGGGAGCCGGCCACCATGCAGTGGGTGGAAAGCGACCTCAACATGGTTTCGGGCGAATCGCTGGCCCACCACCTGACGGAGGGCGTCGCCTATACCCGCCGGCATTTCGGCCGGAGTCCCAACGTCTTCCTGGCCCCGGACACCTTTGGACATGGCGGCAACATCCCGCAACTGGCGGCTGCGGCTGGCGCGAAGTGTTACTACCACCACCGCTGCAACCCGGGCGGCCAGGATCTCTGGCCGGCCTACTGGTGGGAAGGTGATGATGGGACCCGGCTCCTGGCGCTCTCCACGCCGAGCTACAACGGCCTGATCACCGCCGGCTCGGTGGCCCAGGCCGCGCTGCGCGCTCATCGCCACGGCCAGCAGGCCGCGTTGCTCTTCCATGGCGTGGGTGACCACGGCGGCGGGCCGACCCGGGAGGGCCTGGAAGCGCTGCGCAGGTTCGAGACGGTGCCGTGCCTGCCCGACGCTCGCTGCAGCACGCTCGGCGCCTACGCGGACGAGGTCCTGGCGAGCGCCGCCGGCTTCCCAGTCCACAAGGGCGAGCTGAACACGATCTTCGAGGGCTGCTACACGACGCACGTGGAGGCCAAGCAGGGCAACCGGCGAGCCGAGAACCTGCTCGCCACCGCCGAGACGCTGGCCGCGCTGGCCGGTCTGGACGAGCGGGAGCGCCTTGGCGATGCCTGGCATCTAGTGCTCTTCAACCAGTTCCACGACATCTTCTGCGGGTCGTCTGTCAACGCGGCATACGAGGCGAATGCCGAAGACCTCGCCAGCGCGCAGGCCGCCGCCACCGCGGTGATCGACCGCGGTCTGGCCAGGCTCGAGAGCCGGGCGGCCGGCGTCGAGTTCAGCGTCACCAACCCGCTCGGCTGGGACCGACAAGAGGTTGTCCTGGTGCCTCTGAAGGAGGCGGGTCGGGGCGCGGTCCGGCTCGTCTCGCCGGAAGGCGGCTCGACTCCAGGGCAATGGACCCCGCAAGGCCTGGCTTTCCTGGCCCAGGTGCCCGCCTTCGCCACCGTGGCCTACAAGGTGCGTCCGGACCAGGAGCCGCTCTCGCCCATCGACGTCGCAGGAGAACTGCTCTATATCACCGCCGAGACGGAGTCCTTCAACGTCCGCGTCCATCGGCCGTCAGGGGCCATCGTCTCTCTGGTCGACAAACGTGTCGGCCGGGAGCTGGTCGGCTTCGGGACCCGCCGCGGGAGCGACTACCTCGACACCGCCCGTTTCGACCTGGCCCTCAACGTTCACCAGCTGTTGGAGGAGCGCATCCACCCGATGTCGGCCTGGCACCTGGACGAGGTGATCAACGAATCCTCGCTCCTCGATGGAGCCCTGACCGAGTTGGTCGAGACAGGACCCGTGCGCGTGGTGGTCAAGGTCGAGCGCACCTTTCGAAATTCCCGGATCGAGCAGCTCATCGTCTTTTACAACCAGCTTCCGAGGATCGACTTCGAGACGGTCCTCGACTGGCAGGAGCCCTCCGGGCCCGAGACTGGAATTCCGAATCTGAAGGTGGCCTTCAACGCCCGTCTTCCCGAGACCGAGTCCTGGTATGAGAGTCCCTATGGAGCCGCGCGGCGGCCCGCCGACGGCCAGGAAGTGCCGGCCCTGCGCTGGGCCGACGTGGGCGGCCGCGAGTACGGCCTCGCCTTGCTCAACGACGGCCGCCACGGTCATGACGCCCTCGGCGGCCGGCTGCGCCTGACGCTGGTCCGCAGCGCCTTCGACCCCGACCCGGCCTCCGACTTCGGGATCCACCGGCTCCGCTACAGCCTGGTGCCCCACCCGGGGGACTGGCGGGACGCCGGCATCCCCCGCCAGGCCGCTGAGTTCAACCAGCCGCTGATCCCGCGCCTGACGTCCGTCAAGCCGGGGAGCGCCGCGCGGCGACGCCAGAGCTGGCGCCCGCGCCTGGCTGGCAGCCCGAACGTCCAGCTGGCCGCGCTCAAACCGGCCCTGAGCGGCCAGGGCCTGGTCCTCCGCCTCCAGGAGACTTTCGGCCGGCCCGGGGAAGCTGTGGTCGAGGGGCTGCCGGCGAACCGGCGTGCTTTCCAGGCCACGATCACCGAGGACCTCCTCGATGAGCTGCCGCTCCGGGACGGGCGCCTGCGCCTGCCCATGCGCCCTTGGCAGGTGGCCACGGTCGTCGTTGCGGCACGGGCGTGAAGAGCCCGGTCAAAGTCGGCGTCATCGGCTGCGGAACGGTCAGCGAGCCCTACCTGAAGAACATGGCCGCCTCCTCTGTCCTGGAGGTGGTGGCCTGCGCCGACGAGGTGCCGGAGCGCGCCCGGGCCAGGGCCCAGGAGTTCGGGCTGCCCCGCGCCTGCAGCGTGGATGACCTCCTCCTCGACCCTGAAGTCGAGCTGGTGGTCAACCTCACGATTCCCAACGCGCATGCCGCAATCAGCCTGGCGGCTCTTGAGGCGGGCAAGCACGTCTACACGGAGAAGCCCCTGGCCACGTCCCTGGAGGACGGCCGGCGCCTTCTATCGGCCGCCGCGACCGCGGGCCGCACGCTCGCCGGCGCTCCGGACACCGTGCTTGGGGCGGGCATCCAGACCAGCCTGCTGCTGCTGGAAGAGAGAGGCCTGGGCGAACCCCTGGCCGCCTCCGCTTTCATGTTGAACCGCGGCCCCGAGAACTGGCACCCGAACCCTGCCTTCTTCTACCAGCCGGGCGGCGGACCGCTGCTCGACGTCGGACCCTATTACGTGACCACGCTGGTCTACCTCCTGGGCCCGGTGCGCCGGGTCACCGGCCAGGCGCGGATCCTCTATTCGGAGCGCCGGGCGGACAGAGGACCTCGCAAGGGAGAGGTCTTCAAAGTCACCACGCCCACGTTCGTGGCGGGGCTGCTCGAGTTCGAAAGCGGCGCCCAGGCCACGCTCGTCACCAGCTATGGGATCTGGGGCGCCGACCTCCCCAACCTCCAGCTCTACTGCACCCAGGGGATCCTGGGCGTGCCCGACCCCAACACGTTCGCCGGCCCTGTCCGAGTCCGGCGGAACGAAGAGGAGGCCGCCTGGCAAGAGGTACCGCTGCGCTACAGCCACACCGACTCCTGTCGCAACTGCCGCGGCCTGGGAGTGTCTGAAACCGTCCTCGCCATCCGAGAGGACCGCGCACCTCGGCTCTCGGGCGAGCTCGCCTATCACGTGCTCGACGTGATGGAGTCGATCCTGGAATCCAGCTCGACCGGCAGACATATCGAGGTCGAGAGCACCTGCCGCCGGCCGCCCCCGCTGCCGCTCGAGACCGGCCTGGAGGTGGCGACCTGATCGCGGCCCAGCTCTATACAGTTCGCGACCAGCTACAGGATCCGTCCCGCCTGGGCGGCGTCCTGGGCCGCCTGCGGGAGATCGGCTACGAAGCGGTCGAGGTGGCCGGGCTCGGACCGAAGACAGTCGAGCGGTTCGCTGCTGAGCGGGCGAAAGCGGGCCTGACCGCCTGCGCGATGCACGTCTCACTCGAGACCGTGAAAGGCGACCTCACCGGAGTCGCGTCGCAGTGCGAGGAATGGGGCTGCCGGCACGTCGTCGTGCCGAGCCTCCCGGCCGAGTATCGGTCGGAGTCCGGCTACCGGCGATTCGCGGCGGAAGCGAAGGAGCTGGCGCGCGGCCTGCGGCCGTTCGGCCTCCAGCTCAGCTACCACAACCACAGCTTCGAGCTGGAGCGGTTCGGCGCCAGGACCGGGCTGGAAACGCTCTTCGCTGAGACCACGGCCGAGACACTGCAAGCCGAGCTGGACACCTACTGGCTCCAGTACGGCGGCGCCAGCCCGGGGGCCTGGATCCGGCGGCTCAAGGGCAGGCTGCCGGTCATTCACCTGAAGGACATGGCGGTCGACAAGGGCCAGCCGGTGATGGCGGAGGTGGGCGAAGGCAACCTGGATTGGGTCGACATCCTGAGCGCCTGCCGCGCGGCCGGGACCGAGTGGCTGATCGTGGAGCAGGACGAATGCCGGCGCGACCCGCTGGAGAGCCTGGCCATCAGTTATCGGAACCTTGCGAAGCTGACGGAGGTGGGCTGAAATGCGGATGCGCTTGCTGGGCCGGACCGGGCTCCTCGTCTCGGAGTTCGCCCTCGGCACGATGACGTTCGGACAGGAGGCCGACGAACCGGCGGCCATGGCGCTGCTGGACCACTACATCGAAGCCGGTGGCAACCTCGTCGACACCGCCGACGTGTACCCACCGCCGGGTCCGAAGGGCACCTCGGAAGAGATGATCGGGCGCTGGCTCAAGCGCCACCCGGAGAAGCGAGACTCCATAGTCCTGGCCACCAAGTGCCGCGGCCGGATGGATCCGTCCGGGAACGCCGAGGGCCTCTCTCGGCACTGGATCATGCGCGCCTGCGAAGGCAGCCTGCGCCGGCTCCAGACCGACCACATCGACCTCTACCAGGCGCACTCCTGGGACCCGGCCACCCCCATCGAAGAGACGCTGGCCGCGTTCGATCAGCTCGTCCGCTCTGGCAAGGTCCGCTACATCGGCGTGTCCAACTTCTCGGGCTGGCAGCTGGAGCGCAGCGTGCTCCTCGCCCGCCAGGCCGGTCTCTCAGTACCCGTGTCGCTGCAGCCGCAGTACAGCATGCTGGCCCGCGAGATCGAGTGGGAGCTGGTCCCGGTCTGCCTGGAGGAGGGGCTCTCCATGCTGCCCTGGGGTCCGCTCGCCCAGGGCTGGCTCTCCGGCAAGTACAGCCGCGACGCCGCGCCCACCGGCGCGACCCGGCTGGGCGAGGATCCCAACCGAGGCGTCGAAGCCTACGACCGGCGCAACACGGAGCGGACCTGGCGGATCGTGGAAGCGGTGCAGGCGATCGCCACACAGCGCGGGGTCCCGCCCGCGCGGGTCGCCCTGCGCTGGCTCGCCGACCGGCCGGGCGTGGCGGCACCGATCCTCGGCGCCCGCCGGGTCGACCAGCTGCGCGACAACCTCGGGGCGACCGAGGTGTCGCTGGACGCGGAACAGCGGGCGCGCCTCGACGACGTGAGTGCGCCGGTCACCCCGGACTACCCGTACCGGGTGCTGGCGGAAGGCACCGCCGAGCGCCGCCGCCTCCTCTAGCCGGCATCCGGCCGTGATCGGGTTGCTGCAGGCTGGCGCCTTCCGCTGGGTCTGGGCCGGCGAGACCGTTTCCATGCTTGGCGATCGCGTCCACGAGATTGCCATGGCCTGGCTCGTTCTCACCCTGACCGGGTCACCACTCACGCTCGGCGCGGTGCTGGCCGCCGGCGCGGTGCCGCGTGCGGTGCTGCTGCTGGTCGGCGGAGCGACCACCGATCGGCTCTCGGCGCGCCTCCTCATGCTGGCCTCGAACCTGATTAGAGGCCTCCTCGTCGGCCTCCTGGTCGCCCTGGTCATCGGGGGGTGGGTCCGTCTCTGGCAGCTCTATGTCATCGAGTTCGCGTTCGGAGTCGCCGACGCCTTCTTCTATCCGGCCGCGGCGTCCATCGCCGCCGTCCTCGTCGAGGAGAGTGAGCTGCCCCGAGCGAACGCCCTGGTCAGCACCAGCGAGCAGGTGACCAGGCTGGTCGGGCCCGCAGTCGGCGGTGTCCTGGTCGCCGCCACCGGCACGGCTGGAGCTTTTCTACTCAACAGCCTGTCTTTCTTCGCCGCGGCCGGGGGGCTGATTCCGGCACGGCCTGCCACGCCCCGCGCTGAGCGGAGGACCGGCAGCCTCTGGTCAAACCTCAGGCAAGGGCTCGGCTACGCCTTCGCGGATCGCGAGCTCAGGGTGGTGCTCCTCCTCATCTCAGCCGCCTCGCTGACTTACAACGGGGTCTTTGCGGTGGGACTGCCCGCGCTCGCCCGTCACCGCTTCCCGGAGGGATCCGTCGCCCTGGGAGCGATGTTGGGCGCCTGGGGCCTAGGACAGCTCCTGGGAGTACTGAGCGCAGGCTTGACCGGGCTACCTCGCCGCTGGGGCGTTCTGATCATCGCCATCGCCTTCGCGGAAGGCGCCACCTTCATCCTGCTCGGTCTGCTGCCGACCTTCTGGGCGGCGGCCGCGGTGCTCTCCGTGCTCGCCTTTGGGGTGGCTTATTCGTCCGATGTGGCCCTGCCGACCTGGATCCAGCGCCGCTCGAGCCCGGACCTGCTGGGTCGCGTCATGAGCCTCGTCGAGCTGCCGCGGCAGTCACTGGCGCCGGTGTCGTTCCTGGTCATGGGCGCCCTCGCCAGCTTCAGCCTGCCACTGGCCTTCGCGTGCGCGGGCATTGCGATGCTGATCGCGGCAGGCGTCGCGGCAGGCAGCCGGACCGTACGCGAGCTCGCCTCCTGATTCAGGCCAGCTGCCAAGCGTGCCGGGGGTCGACCGTGACCTGCCAGGTCCGGACGGGCCCGGCCATCACATTCAGGTAGTAGAGGTCGTAACCGGGGCCCGCCGAGACCGGGTGGTATCCACGCGGGATGAGGACCGTGTCACCGTCGCCGACCCGGAGCGCCTCGTCCAGCTCGCGATCCTCCGTGTAAACGAGCTGGACGGCGACGCCTTCCGGACGCCGGGTCCGGTGGTAATAGGTCTCCTCCAGGTAAGCCTCCCGGGGCAGGTCGTCGGTGTCGTGTTTGTGTGGCGGGTAGCTGGACCAGTGGCCGCCGGGAGTGATGACCTCCGTGACCAGCAGCGACTCGGCTGGGCGCTCCTCCATCAGGATGTTCCGGACCTCGCGCTCGGTGACGCCGGAGCCACGTCTCTCCACGCGGCAGTCGCCGGGTCCGATCAAGACCGGTTCGCTCCCCGTAACCGCGGGGGCCCAGCAAAGAGCGACTTCGAGCTCGGCGGAGCGCGCCTCCACCGCAAACCCGCTCCCGGGCGGCAGGTAGACAGAGTGCGGGAGCCCTTGGAAAACGCTCTCCCGACCGCCGACTTCCGGCCACTTGACGCCGGCGCCGGTGACGGCGGCGCGGCCGCTCAGCAAGACCAGGCAGAGCTCGCGGCTCCCGGTCTCCTGCTGGAGCTGGGTTCCTTGCTGCAGCCGATAGGCCTCGAACCCGACATAACGCCAGCCGGCCGACTCGGGCGTCACCCGCACCAGGCAGCCGTCGGCAGCCGGCGCGGTGCTTGAAACCAGCAGGCTCACAGGTGCCAGCGCCGCGACTTCCCCGCTTCCTCGTAGCGCCGCCGCGCCTCCTGCACGGCGGCCGTCTTGGAGACCTCGGCGACGGGCACGTCCCACCAGCTTTCATAGTCCGGCACGCCCTCGTAGCGATCGGCCTGGATGTGCACAAGCACTGTGCTTTCCACAGTCCGGGCGGCCAGCAAGGCGTCCCGCAGTCCGTCGACCCCTCGGGCCCGAATGACGTGCGCGCCGAGACCCTGGGCGCTCTGCCCCAGGTCCACCGCGAGTGGCGTGCCGTCCCGCTCAGAGTCGTCCGGGGGCTGGCCGTCCTTGCTTTTCAGGTACCGCGTCCCGAAGCCCGCGGTCCCGAGCGAGCGCGAGAGCGCGCCGATCGAGCTGAAGCCCTGGTTATCGACCAGGACGATGGTCAGCTTCAAGTCTTCCTGGACGGAGGTCACGATCTCCTGCGCCATCATCAGGAAGGAGCCGTCGCCGACCAGCACGAAGACCTCCCGGCTGGGGTCGGCCAGCTTGACGCCGAGGCCGCCGGCGATCTCGTAGCCCATCGTCGAGTAGCCGTACTCGACGTGGTAGCCCTTCGGATCGCGCGTGCGCCAGAGCTTGTGCAGGTCGCCCGGCAGGGAGCCCGCGGCGCAGACCACCACATCGCGCGGCTGCGCCAGCTCGTTCACGGCACCCACGACTTCGCTCTGCGCCGGCAGCGGGCTGTGGCCGAGCTCGTAGAGGCGCGAGACCTCCGCCTGCCAGTCCTGGCGTAGTCGCTGGGACTCCTCGCGGTAGGCGGGCGTGACCGTCCAGTCTGCCAGCCGCCGGTCAAGCTCCTCCAGCGTCGCGCGGGCGTCGCCGACCAGCGCCAGGCCGCCCAGCTTGCCGGCGTCGAAGCCGGCGATGTTGATGTTGACGAACCGCACGCCGTCCGCCCGAAAGGCGGTCCCGGAGGCGGTCGTGAAGTCGGTCCAGCGAGTTCCCACGCCGAGCACCAGGTCGGCCGCCGCCGCCAGGCGGTTGGCGGCCAGGCCGCCGGTCGCCCCGACCGCGCCCATCGAGGCCGGGTGGTCCCACGGCAGCGAGCCCTTGCCCGCTTGCGTCTCGCCCACCGGGAGGCCGGTCCGCGCCGCCAGCGTCGCCAGCAGTTCGGTGGCCTCGGAGTAGATGACGCCGCCGCCGGCGATCAGCAGCGGTCGGCGGGCAGCCTTCAGGAGAGCTGCCGCTTCGTCCAGGGCGCTCGGATCGGGCCGGGGCCGGGTCAGGCGCCAGACCAGCGGCTCCAGGAACTCGGCCGGGTAGTCGAATGCCTCGGCCTGAACGTCCTGCGGGAGGGCCAGGGTTACCGCCCCGGTCTCGGCCTGGTCGGTCAGGACGCGCATCGCGGCGAGCGCGGCGGGCACGAGCTGCTCGGGCCGCGTGATGCGGTCCCAGTAGCGGCTCACGGGCTGGAAGCAGTCGTTGACCGAGACCTCCCCGCGCCAGGGGACTTCCAGCTGCTGCAGGACCGGGTCCGGGCGGCGGGAGGCGAAGACGTCGCCTGGCAAGAGCAGGACCGGCAGCCGGTTGATCGTGGCCAGGGCGGCCCCGGTCACCATGTTGGTTGCGCCCGGTCCCACCGAGCTTGTGCAGGCGAAGGTCTGGAGCCGGTTGCGCATGCGCGCGAAGCCGCTGGCCGTGTGAACCATCGCCTGTTCGTTGCGGGCCAGGCGATAGCGGAGCAGCTCGGGGCTCTCGTAGAGGGCCTGGCCGAGGCCGGCCACGTTGCCGTGTCCGAAGATGCCGAAGCAGCCGGCGAAGAAGGCCTGCTCCATCCCGTCCCGCTGCACGCTCTGGGCGGCCAGGAAGCGCAGTAAGGCTTGTGCCATCGTCAGGCGGACCACCTTCATCGGGGTCCCCGGGGTCCCCGCGAGATCACAGATTTCGCGGGGTAAAAGGCCTGGGACATGGTCAGGCGCTCGGTCTTCATGCCGAGATCCCGGCCCGGCGGGCGACGATCGCCGCGGCCGCGTCCACCGCTCTTCCCACGTCGTCGTGCTCCGGGTAGAGAAGGGCTCGCCCGGCTACCAGCCCGATCACCTGCGGAGCCGCCATCGCAGCCTCCCAGCGCCGGTAGGTGGCCGCGGGGTCCGCGCCCGGATCGCCGCCCAGCAGCACGACGGGCAGGGAGGTGGCGGCGAGGACCCGGTCCATGCCGTCGATCACCGGCAGCTTGAGCCAGGTGTAGGCGGAGGTCGGCCCGAGGCCCGAGACCACCTGGACCGCCCGCACCAGCGCGGCCGGGTCGTCCAGGTTGACCGCGCGCTTCGACTCCATCCGGCTGGCGAAAACCTCGATCATCGCCGGCAGCCGGTTGGCGGCCAGCTCGCCGACCGCCGCCGCACAAGCGACCAGCGTGGCCAGCGATCCCGGGTCGTCGTCGGCAACCCGGGCCATCATCTTGCCGCCGTCGAGGCCGGCCTCCCCTATCGCCGCCGCCGTGTAGGCGGTGAAGCGGTCGTCGAGCTCGAAGACGCTTCCGCTGAGGCCGCCGCGGTTCATAGAACCGAAGACGACCTTGCCCTCCAGCGCCCCCAGCAGGGCGAGGTCCTCGACCACGTCGGGCGTCGCCATCACACCATCGACGCCGGGCCGCTCCAGAGCGACTAGGAGGCGGCGCAGCAGCTCGCCGCGAGCGGCCATCGCGGCGGGGTCCGATCCGGCCTTGAGCAAGCCCCGAGCCGGGTGGTCGGCCGCGAGCAGGAAGAGCGTGCCCCGCTCGCCGAGCAGGGGCCGCCGGCGCCGGGACCGCAGCGCCTCACCGATCCGCTCCGGATGCTGACGGCGGATTTGGGTGAGCCGGGCCAGCAGGTCAGACATGGGTTTGCGCCGCCAGCAACGCCTCCACCTCACGATCTTCAGGCATCGCGTCAGCGCAGGCCAGGCGGGAGGCGACGATCGCGCCGGCCGCATTGGCAAACCGGATCAGCCGGTCCAGGTCCCAACCCGCCAGGAGCCCATGGCAGAGGGCGCCGCCGAAGGCGTCTCCGGCGCCGAGGCCACAGACGACCTCAACCGGGATCGGCGGCACGAGCGCCGTCTCCCGCCCCCGCCTGGCGAAGACGCCGCGCGGGCCCTGCTTCACGATCACCAGCTCGGGACCGAGCTCCATCAGTTCCGCCGCCGCCCGCTCGGGGTCGCGGCTCCCGGTCGCCATCTCGACCTCGTCGAGGTTCCCCACCACGACGGTTGCCATCGCCGCCGCCTCCCGAGCCCAGCGGCGGGGATCGTCGTCGGGTTTCCAGAGGACGGGTCGGAAGTCCAGGTCGTGGACTGTGAAGGGCCCGGGCCGGCTGCGCATGGCTTCCAGCGTGGTGCTCCGGCTCGGCTCGTCGGAGAGGCCCGTCCCGCTGGTCCAGAAGAGCGGCGCCGTGGCCACGCTGGCGGCGTCGAAGTCGCCAGGGTCCAGCCTCATATCCGGCGCCTGCGGCTCGCGGTAGAAGAGCAGCGGGAAGTAGTCGGGCGGGTGGACCTCGCAAAAGACGATCGGCGTGCGCAGCTCCGGGTCGGTGCTGACCCAACCTGCGTAGACGCCGAACCCCTCCAGGGCCTGCCTGACATAGTCGCCGAACCCGTCCGACCCGACCTTGGTGATGACCGCCGAGCGCCGTCCGAGCCGCGCCGCGGCCACCGCGACGTTGGTCGGGCTGCCGCCGAGGGACTTGGCGAAGCTCCGCACCTCGGCGAGGGTGACCCCGATCTGCTCCGGGTAGAGGTCGACGGAGACCCTGCCCATCGTGATGACCTCGGGCGGCGTCATTTCGCGAGCCGCCCCTTGACGCCCTCCAGGGCACGGAAGAACTCGACACTCTGCCGCGCCGCCAGCAGTGGGCCCTCGCCCGGCGCCGGCTCGCCGGCCAGCGCCACGTCCTGCTCGAGGACATACCAGCCTTCGTACCCCGAGTCTTGGAGGCTGTCGAAGACCGCCTCGAGATCCAGGTCTCCCTGGCCCAGCGGACGGTAGAGCCCGGCGCGCACGGCTTCCAGGTAGGAGAGACGGCCGCCGGCCACCTTCGTGGCCAAGCCGGAGTCGACGTCCTTCAGGTGGACGTGGCGGACTCGGGAGCCGGCCGCCCGCGCTATCTCCACGGGGTCGACTCCGCCCAGGAACAGGTGGCCCGTGTCCAGGCAGATGGGGACGGCCGTCGTCTCCAGGAGCCGGCTCACCTCGTCGCCGCCGGCAATCGCGGTCCCGGCGTGGGGATGGATCGCCAGCCCCAGGCCATGCGCCGTGACCGCCCCCTCGACACCGGCGAGCGTTTCAGCGAGCGCCGCCCAGGCGTTTTCCGTCAGCCGCTCCTTTGTGTCGTAGCCAGCGCCCGGCAGCGCCGCGGCCAGAACCAGCACCTCCGCACCGGCGGCCGCCAGCGTGGCCGCGGTCTTTTCCACCAGTCCCAGGGTCGCCGCCAGGCGGTCCGGCTCGTGCAGCACGGCAGCCAGAAAGCCGCCGGCCAGAACCAGGCCAGACGCGTCCAGCAGGCGGCGCAGGTCGTCGCCATCGTCAGGCAGGTAGCCGGGAGGGCCAAGCTCGGTCGCTTTCAGGCCAAGTTCACGCATCTCCCGCAAGACACGCTCGGCGCCGACCTGGTGACCCCATCCGGGAACCTCGCAGACGCCCCACGTGATGGGTGCGCCGGCGACCTTCATCCGACTTCCTCCACGCGGACCGGGCGGTGCTCGGCCAGGGACCGCCCGGCGGCCAGAGCGACCCTCAAGCCGGTTCGCGCCTCATCTCCGGTGCAGCCTTCCTGGACACCGCCGCGCACGGCAGCCAGGAAAGCCGCGATCTCGGCCTTATAAGCGGCCTCGAACCGCTCCGTGAAGTCGGCGTAGGGGGGCGTCGACGACGCCGGCATCCCCGGCTCCACCGAACGCAGCGGAGTCCGGGCATCGAGGCCGACAGCGAGGCTCTGCCGGGAGCCGAGCAGCTCCATGCGGATGTCGTAGCCGAGAGGGTCGTGGCGGCTGACCGAGACCAGCCCCACGGCACCGCCCGAGAGCCGCAGCACGGCCGCGCCGTGGTGGATGTCCTGGTGGCGCGCAAAGACCTCCGAGTAGGCGGCGCCGTCGGCGTACACCTCGACGATCTCCTGGCCGGTCACCCAGGGGATGGCGTCGAAGTCGTGAACCATGAAGTCGCTCCAGATGCCGCCTGTTGTAGCCACGTAGGCCTCCGGCGGAGGTTCGGGGTCATGATCGGCCACGCGGACCAGGTAGAGGTCGCCGAGCTGGCCCGAGCGGACGGCCTCTCGGGCTGCGCGGTAGCCGGGGTCGAAGCGGCGCTGAAAGCCGATCTGGAGCCGGACGCCCGCCTTCCAGACCTGCTCCAGGGCTGTGTCGGTGGTCGCCAGGTCGATCGCGATCGGCTTTTCACAGAAGATCGGCAGCCCGGCCTCGGCGCCAAGCTGGATGAGCAGCGCGTGCGAGGGGGTGGCGGCGGCGATCACCAGGGCCTCGGCGCCGGCGCTGACCAGCTTCTCCGCCGAGTCGACGGAGCGCGCGCCCAGCTCGGCCGCGACCCGCTCGGCACGGCCCGGCTCGGGATCGGTGATGAGGAGGCTGGCGACCTCTGGGCTGGCGGCGAGCACCCGCGCGTGAAAAGCGCCGATCCGCCCAGCGCCGGCCAGTCCGATCGTGAGGCTCAGTGCCGGCCACTATAGCCGCGGCCGGGCTTCGCTCCTCGCCAGGACGGCCGCCGCCAGGCCGCTCCAAGCCTGCAGCGGGGACCCCCGGCCGTAGGGCGGCGAGTAGTACTCGACCGGCTCCGGCCAGCCTTGCTCGAGCCCGTAGGACCACCAGCGCGTCAGGACGTAGCGCCAGACTGTGGATTCGCCGCCTCGCTTGAGAAGCGCGTGGGCGAACACGGCGTCCCAGTACGGCCAGTCCGCGCCGTTGTGATAGCGATAGGCGAACCTCGACTTGCCACGCAGGTCGGCGGCCCGCCGGTAAGGCGGGAAGCAGGCCATCACGCCCCAGTCGCCATAGGGTTGGGCGGGGTTGTCGCGCGTCACCAGCAGACGCTGGGCGGCCCTCAGCAACTGGTGCTCACGTTCAGGCGGGAGGACGTCCAGCCAGGCACCCACCAGGCTGTCGATCGCCAGGTGCGGTTCGACAAATCCGTCCGCGGCGCGGTACTCGGCGTAGTGGCCCGCGCCGGGCAGCCAGAGCGCCCGGTCGAGCGCGCTCTGCCCTGCCGAGTAGGCGGTGAGGCAGCGATCCCGGAGCCGGCGATCGTCCCCGGC
>CATPBK010000146.1 GCA_955652705.1 Candidatus Dormiibacterota bacterium
GTCTTGCGCTGTGGGTAGACGGTTTCGCCGCGCGCGAGCATCGCCACGAAATGCTCGATCCGACGGAGCCGCGTCTCCGGGCGTTTCGCGTCCTGGATCCTGTACAGCACGGCGTAGCGGTTCGTCGCCGAAAGGATGGCGAACATCGCCTTCGCGGCCGGCTCGGCGTCCAGAGCCGCCGCGAGGTCGTCGGGCACCTCCATCGCCGTCGGACCCTGGTAAGCGTTCTGCCAGCGGCCGTCTGCCTTGGCACGCTCGATCTCGGCGAGGCCTGCCCCGTGCATCCGGCCCTCCTGGATGAGCCGCTCGGCGATCACGGTGTTGCGCTTTGACCAAGGGCTGCGCTTCCGGCGCGGAGTGAAACGCTGGCGGTACGTAGCGTCGTCGCGCGGCTTGGCCTGGCCGTCGATCCAGCCGTGCGCCAGGGCCTCCTCCAGCGCCTGGTCGTAAGTCAGACGTGTCGGCTTGATCGTGCCCTTCTTGGACAGGACCAGCCACACGCCTCGAGGCTCCACGTGATTCTTGCCGAGCCATTTCCGCCAGGCGGACGCGTCGCTGACGATCAGCTCCGGCGCCTCTTCAGCCAGCTCCGTCACCTTGTTGCTGCCTTGCCTATTTCGCGCGTCTCGGCGCCGCCTTGGCCCGTTCGGCAGCTTCGTTGGCGCGGAACTTTGCGATCTGCTCGATCAGCTTCACCGGGACCGGCTTCGAGATCGGGAAGCGGATCGTGCCCTTGTTGACCTCATAGGGCGCCAGCTCATCCTTGAACGCCTTGACGAGCTCATCGTCGGCCGGATAAAGCGAGTAGTGCCGCTTCCAGCCGGCGAAATAGATGACCCGGTCACCCTCCAGCTTGTAGGCCGGGATCTGGTAGCTGATCGATTCCTCGGCGTTGGGCACAGCCTTGCGGATCGTGCTGCGGACGAGCTGCAGGACGGCCTGCACGTCTGCGGGGTGCGTGGCGATGTACTCGTCTACGGACTTGAAGTCGGTGTTGGCCATCGCGTCTCCTCCATTCCGGGGTCGGGACCCTAGCCTAGCTGGGCACGCGGTTCGGTTCCGGGTTGAGGTTGGGCGCGACTGTTTTCGAGGAGTGCTTCGAGCAAGGGCAGAGCCTGGACGGTGCGGCGGCTCCTGATCAGGAGGTCCCAGAGTGGCTCGAACTTCTTCCAGCCGCCCGCATAGCCGATGTGCTTCAGGCGCCCCCGCAACGTGCCCTTGGTCTGAGCGCCGCGCAGGATCGAGCCCCAGCGGTAGAAGTCGCGGTACGCGCGCCAGTAGCCGGCTGCCAGCTCGGACGGAGTCAGCCTGGCGGGCTGGAAGACGACATGCCGCGTGTCGTAGAGGTCCCAATCCCGATGCAGCAGGCGGCCGTCCGCAGCCATCCTCTCGTGCAGCGCCGTGTCGGGGTAGGGCGTCAGGATGTGAAACGTCGCGGTTTCGATTCCCTGTTCGATGGCCCAATCCACGGTGCGCTCGAAGACATCAGGACCGTCGTGGTCCATCCCGAAGACGAAGCTGCCGTTGACCATGACACCAAGGTCACGCAGGCGCCGAACCGCGGCCGAGTAGTCCCGGCCGATGTTCTGGTATTTGCGCTGTTCCTGGAGGTTGTCGCTGTTCACGGTCTCGAATCCGACGAAGAGGCTGCGGAGGCCGGAGGCCACCGCCTTTTCGAGCACCCTCGGCTGTTCGAGCACGGCCTTGACGGTGCCGGCGGCCTGCCAGAGCCGGTTCATTCCCCGCATTCCATCGAACAGCGCCTCGGCGAATGGCGGGCTTCCGAAAAGGTGATCGTCGAGGAAGTAGAGGTGCCGTCCCGGGAGCCGGTCGATCTCGGCGAGGGCTGCGTCGACAGTCTGCGTGTAGAACTGCTTGCCGCCCTTGAAGAAGGCGACCTTGTAGCAGAAGTCGCAGACATGCGGGCAGCCGCGCGAGACCACTATCGAGTTCGGTACCAGGTAGAGCCGGCGCTTGATCAGGTCACGGCGAATCGGCGGCACGCCGAGCAGCGTTCGGTGTTGCGAGAGGTAACGCGGCGCCGGCGCGCCGGCCCTGAAGTCCTCGAGAAATTGTGGCCACGTGTCCTCGCCAGGCCCAAGAAAGATGGTGTCGGCATGCGACTCGGCTTCGTCTGGCAGCGACGTCACGTGCAGGCCACCCAATGCCACGTGGGCGCCCCGCGCACGGTACAGGTCAGCTATCTCGTAGGCGCGTCGTGCGGAAGTTATGTAGACCTGGATGACGACCAGGTCGGGCTCATCGTCCAGCTCTAGCTTCTCGACGTGCTCGTCGGAAAGCGAGACTTCGTCCTCATCGCTGAGGTAGCCGGCGAGCGTCGCGAGGCCCAAGGGCGGGAAGAGCGAGTACTTGATCGGGCGGAAAAACGGACTGGTGGCTTCGGTCAGCGCCGGCAGGATCAGCTTCACCCGCATGTGCGGCGCGCCATCTCTCACGGGCAACGGGTTGGGCAGGGCCGCCGTTACGAACCGCCGGCGACTCGGACAACCTCCCCATCACCGAGGAGGCTCAGTGCCTATTAGGCTAAACGGCCTCTCGCGTAAGCTCCCTCGGCGGTATAACGGCATTGCATGGCTGTAGGTCCGCCCGCGCGCAGGAGCCGCACCGCGGAGCTGGTCGCAGCCCTCTCCCTGGCGACCGATCTCGGCAACGGGTACCCCCTTGAGAAGACGCTGCGAACTTGCCTGCTCGCAATACGCATCGCAGAGCGGCTCGGGCTGAGCGCCGCCGAGCAGGCTGACGTCTACTACCTGACCTTGCTCCGTTCGATCGCTTGCACTTCCTATGCCCACGAAGAGGCGCGCTTTCTGGGCGGCGACGACATCGCCGCCAACCTCCTCTACGGAGCCGCCGATTCCGCCAGCCTGACGGAGATGGGTTGGCGCAGCATAGGGTCTCTCGCCAGGGGCGCCGGACCAGTCATACGTGCGCGGGCACTGGCCAACGTCGCTTTGTCAGCGAAGCAAATCGGCGACGAGATGTGCTTCGCGCACTTTGATGTCGGCGCCCGCTTGGCGGGCCGGCTCGGCATGGGCGATGCGGTGAAAACCGGATTGGGACAGGTCTGGGAACGCTGGGACGGGCGGGGCATGCCCAACGGCATCGGTGGCGATGAGCTGGGCCTGGCGACCCGGATCATGCAGGTGGCGTTCGTGGCCGAGGTGGCGTTCCGGGCTGGCGGCTACGACTCGGCTGTGGCGGAGGTCCGGCGTCGAAGCGGCGGCCATTTCGACCCGCGGATCGCGGCCGCGTTCACGAGTGAGGCCAGGACCATGCCCGAACACGAGGCGCAGCCCTCCTTGTGGGACGAAGTCCTGGCCGCCGAGCCCCCTCCCCATCGGTTCATTCCCGCCGTAAGCCTGGCGGAGATCGCGGGGGTCTTCGCCGTATTTGCCGACCTCAAGTCACCGTTCACCCTTGGCCACTCAACCGGCGTCGCGACTCTGGCGGGGCGGGCCGCCCAGCTGATGGGGCGCAACCACGCCGACGTGAACACGATGAATCTGGCCGGCCTCTTCCATGACCTGGGCCGGGTCTCGGTCCCGAGCGGAATCTGGGACAAGCGGGGGGCTTTGAGTGCCGCCGAGTGGGAACGGGTACGGCTCCACCCGTACTACACCGAGCGGATCCTCACTTACTCGCCGCTCTTGGCCCCGATCGCTCGGCTGGCCGGCATGCATCACGAGCGCCTCAACGGCTCTGGCTATCCGCACCAGTCGGCCGCCGGCACAATCCCGGCGATGGCGCGGTTACTGGCCGCCGCCGACGCCTATCAGGCCCGGACCGAAGAACGCCCGCACCGTGCGGCTCGGACCCCGGCTGAAGCCGCCGGCGAATTAGAGGGCGAGGTCAGCGCCGGCCGGCTGGACCGGGAAGCCGCCGCCGCAGTCATCGCGGCGGCCGGTCAGGCGCCGTCGCGCCAGTGGAAAGCATGGCCGGCTGATCTGACTGAGCGCGAGGTCGACGTGCTGCGCCTGCTCAGCCGCGCACAGAGCACACGAGAGATCGCGCGGACCCTTTTCATTTCGGAAAGCACGGCTCGACATCACATAGAGCACATCTACGAGAAGATCGGCGTCTCGAGTCGGGCCGGTGCCGCCCTCTTTGCAATCGAGAACGACCTGATCCAGACGCCCTAAGTAGGCAGTCGGAAATAGGCTGAACTGCCCATGCGACCGCGGGGAGCACTGGCTAGTCTGCAACCGTGACCGACAACTTCCGCAAGGCGTATTCAGTCGTCGGTGCTGTGCTGCTGCTCGAGTTCCTCACGCAGTTCTACGTGATCGCGGCGGCGATGTTCACCACAGTCGCCAAAGAGATCGCAGACGCGCAGAACGGCGTGGTCACGCATGGACCCGTCCACGACGTCGAGTTCTTCGCCGGGGTGCACGCAGTCACCGGCGTTTTCATAATGCCTCCAACCCTCCTGATCCTCATCGCCCTCTCGATCGGCGCCCGCTATCCCTGGCGGACTACGGGCCTGACAGGGGTGCTCTTCCTCTTGCTGGTGGTCCAGTTCCTCCTCGCCTTCGTCGGCTTTATGGGCGGCGCCGCCGTGGCCGGCCTCCACGGCATCAACGCGCTGCTCATGGTCGGGCTCGGGATCTACCTGGTGACCAGGAACTGGGCGTTCCGGCACCAAGCTGCGGGGCGTCGGCAAGTTGAAGCGGCACGACCGGCTGACGCCTCTCCGCCGTCAGGCGGCTAGGTGGGCCAAGGATCCAATTAGCTGGCCGACGTCCTAGGCAGCACTCGGTCATGCTAGACGGCAGCGAAACCTCCCCTTGGTGCCTCGATGACCGAAACCACCACGGATCGACCCGTCGCTAACTCGGCTGCCGGAACCGTCGTTACGGAGTGGCTGGCAGACTTCGAGAGGGCCCTGACCGCTGGAAACATCGATGCGGCAGCGGACCTCTTCGTGGACGACTGCTACTGGCGCGACCTGGTCGCGTTCACCTGGAACATCGTCACGGTCGAGGGTCGCGAAGGCGTACGCGACATGCTCCGCCAGACGCTCGACCACGTGCAACCCAACGGTTTGGCCATAGCCGACGAGTTGGGCGAGCCAGGCGAGGCCGGCGGGGTCATCGAGAGCTGGATCAAGTTCGAGACCTCGGTCGGCCAGGGCATTGGTCAGCTGCGGCTCAGAGACGGCAAGGCCTGGACCCTGCTCACGACGTTGAACGAGCTCAAGGGTCACGAGGAGCTGAAGACTGACCGGCGACCCAAGGGCACCGAACATGGTGCCGTCCCGAATCGGCTGACCTGGCTCGAACAGCGCCAGCGCGAAGCTGAAGAGCTCGGGCAGGTCACTCAGCCTTACGTGGTCATCGTTGGTGGCGGGCAAGGCGGCATCGCCCTCGGCGCGAGGTTGCGCCAGGTTGCCGTTCCCACGATCATCATCGATCGCAATCCCCGGCCCGGCGACGCCTGGCGCAACCGCTACAAGTCGCTGTGCTTGCACGACCCGGTCTGGTATGACCATCTGCCGTACATCGACTTTCCGCCGAACTGGCCGGTCTTCTCACCGAAAGACAAGATCGCCGACTGGCTCGAGATGTACGCCAGAGTCATGGAGCTCAACTACTGGGGCTCGACCGAGTGCAAGAGAGCCTCGTATGACGAGTCGACCAAGGAGTGGACAGTTGTCGTCGAGCGCGACGGCGTCGAGATGACGCTGCGACCCAAACAGCTCGTACTGGCCACGGGCATGTCCGGTAAACCCAGCCTTCCCAAGTTCGAAGGCATGGACGTCTTCTCCGGCGATCAGCACCACTCGTCCGAGCACCCCGGACCAGATGCCTACAGTGGAAAGAAGGCAGTCGTGATCGGCTCGAACAACTCCGCCCACGACATCTGCGCCGCGCTCTGGGAGGTTGGCGCCGACGTCACGATGGTCCAGCGGTCCTCGACCCACGTCGCGAGGTCGGACTCTCTGATGGAGATGGCCCTCGGCGCTCTTTACTCCGAAAGCGCCGTTGCGTCCGGCATGACGACGCTGAAGGCCGACCTGACGTTCGCGTCGGTGCCCTACCGGCTCCTGCACATGTTTCAGATACCTGTGTACGACGCTATCCGCGAACGCGACGCCGACTTCTATGCGCGGCTAGAGAAGGCAGGCTTCATGCTCGACTTCGGCGACGACAACTCCGGGTTGTTTATGAAGTACCTGCGCCGCGGCTCCGGCTATTACATCGACGTGGGTGCCTCCGAGCTCGTGGCCAGCGGTGACATCAAGCTCGAGTCCGGCGTCGATGTCGTGCGACTGACGGAGAACGCAGTCGTGTTGAGCAATGGAAAGGAACTGCCCGCAGATCTCGTCGTGTACGCCACCGGCTATGGCTCGATGAACGGCTGGGCTGCGGATCTGATCTCGCCGGAGGTCGCAGCCAAGGTCGGTAAGGTTTGGGGACTCGGATCGAACACGGCCAAGGACCCTGGGCCGTGGGAGGGCGAGCTGCGCAACATGTGGAAACCCACCCAGCAGGAGGCGCTTTGGTTTCATGGCGGCAACCTGCACCAGTCGCGGCACTACTCCTTGTACCTGGCTCTTCAGCTCAAGGCGCGGATGGAAGGAATCCCGACGCCGGTCTA
>CATPBK010000147.1 GCA_955652705.1 Candidatus Dormiibacterota bacterium
ACCCGGCCCCAAGAGCCTGAACGACCTCTCGGCGCTTTCCGCTGCCGAGCTGATGCAGCTCTACAGGGCGGCGAAGACGCCCGCCATCGAGGACCTCGACGGCCGGCTCAAGGGCCGGATGCTGGCCGTCCCGCTGATCAAGGGCAGGCTCGTCCAGGGCTTCGTCAAGCATTTCGCCGTCGACGGCCCGATGCCATGGCAGGGCAAGACTTTCCGCTCGCTCGGCAAGGCGCGCGGCGAGGGCGTCAACCGCCTGTTCGGGAACCGCGCCAGCTGGTACCGGTTCGAGACCTCGATCGGGCCTTCCAGGGCGGGCGATTTTAACGCCCTCCAGCTCGACTACGACCTGGAGGACAATCCGCCCTTCATGAGGCCGATCAAGGACGAGCTGCGGGAGGTGGCGCCGGGCCTCTGGCTGGGGCTGGCTTACATGAGGCTGGGCGGCCGCAACCGGCTCGGCCTCTTCTTCGGGCTCGCGCGCAGCTGACCTAGCAGGCTGCTGAAAAGGGGTTCCTGGGCCCTCCGGGCCGCGCGTCGGCGCTGAGTCGCCCTGACGGCCGATCCGTCAGTCGGCTCGTCCGGTCCTCAGTCAGGCAGCTTCGGCTGCGATCCTTCCGGTCCTCCGTCGCCTTCGCCGGCTCGGCTCGCCAGGATCGGGCTCAGCGCTCGACGCCCCTTCTCAGCACCCTGCTGGGCGCGCTAAGGTTGCGCGCCATGGAGAGGGTGGTCGCAGAGCGCGACCGCAATTCCCCTGGGCGCAGCGCGTTAGACCGATGAGCGGCATGCAATCCCTGTCGCTGGCTTCCCTGTTGCTGCTCTGCGCGGCTTTGCTGGCCGGCCTGGCGGCCACCGTGAGGGCTCTGGCCCGGCACGATGGCAGGCCGCGGCGGGGGCTGCTCGCCGCGGGCATCGTGATCGGCGGCGCCGGCGCCCTCAGCTCGCTGGCGCTGCCCGGAGCCGTTGGCGGCCTCGGTTCCCTGGTGGCGGTCGTGCTCCTGGTGGCGCTGGACCTCGTCGAGCTGGGGCAGGCCGGCCTGCTGAGCGCCTATGCCTGGCCCGCCACGGGATATCTGGCCGCGGCGGCGCAGGCGCGCCAGAGCGGCGATCCGGCCAGGGCCGCGGCCGACTACGGCCGGGCGGTGCTGGCTTTACGGAGAGGCCGGCGGCGGAGCCGGGAGCTGGACGCAGAGGTTCGGCGGGGAGCCTGCCTGGTGTCGGCGGGCCAGGGCGAGATCGCCGAGGCTGCCGCGCTGGAGTCGGTCGCCAGGGCGCGGGCGGCCGCCGACCCGGACCTGATCTGGCGCTCCCTCGTCGGCGCCGGCGACGTGGAGGCTGAGCTCGGCGAAGCGGCCGCCGCCAAGCGCGACTACCAGGAGGCTGTCCAGGTGGCGCGCGACTCGGGCTCCTGGCTCGGCGTCGCCTTTGCCTGCGGGCAGCTCGGCTGGCTGGAGTACGACGCCGGCGATTACGAGCTGGCTCTCGGCTACCTGCGCTGGGCCGGGTACGCGGCCAACGCGGTCCTGAGCCCCGGCCTGGTCAGCGGGCTCAGCCTGCTGGCCGGGATGCTGGCGCTGACGGACTCCAAGCTGGTCCCGGCCCGAGCCGCTCTCGAAGACAGCGCCAAGACGGCGGCCGAGGCGAAAGATGAGGACCGGCTGGCGCTGGTCGGGCTGGCGCTCGCCTGCCTGGCCTACCTGGAGGGCTGGCACGACACCGCGGTGGGCGTCGTCGACCAGAGCATCGACGCCTTGGGCCGGACCAACGCGCCGAAGCGGGCCGCGCGCTGGGTGGTGGCGCTGAGCGTCGTCGCCCACGCCAAGGAGCGGGTGGCCGACGCCAAAGAGTTCGCCGGCCACGCTCAGGCGCTGGTGCGGCCGAACGACCCGCTGGCCCGCCTGATCTCCTTCTGCGCCGATCCGGCCTCCGCCCGGGAGCTGGCCGACCAGGCGCTGGAGGCGGCCCGCCTCTTCGGCGGCGTCGAAGCTGCGACCGCAGCCCGGGGAGCGACCGCCGCCGGCGCCGGCTGAGGCCGCCTCGGCCCTCTGGCCACTTCGGCTCGATCGGCCTGTTAACGTCGGCCACCAGGAATGGCGAGCCGCCTCTTCTTCGAGCTGGCCTACCTCTTCGGCTTCAAGCCCTGGGACTCGGGCGTGCCCCCGCCGGAGCTGGTGGAGCTCGTGGAGGGCCCGGCGCCGCTGCCTCCCGGGCGGGCGCTCGACCTCGGCTGCGGCACCGGCACCAACTGCGCCTACCTGCTCTCGCATGGATGGGAGGTGACCGGGGTCGACTTCGTGCCGCGGGCGATCAACACGGCCAGGCGCAAGGCGCCGGGGGCCCGGTTGCTGGTGGGAGACGTGACCCGGCTCGGCGAGATCGGCGTCGACGGACCCGTCGACCTCCTCCTCGACCTCGGCTGCTTCCACTCGCTGCCAGACGAGCGGCGTGACGCCTACGTGGCCGAAGCGGCGCGGGTGGCCAGGCCGGAGGCGATCCTGCTCCTGTTCGCGTTTGGCGAGAAGGGGCCGGGCACGCCGGTCGCTTCAGAGGCGGAGATCCGAGAGCGGTTCAAGGGCCGGTTCGAGGTGGTGGAGGTGCGGCCCGGGATGGCCTTCAGGAAGCAGACCTGGTACCGGCTGCGCAGGCTGGACCGGTCAGCGCCCGGCTAGCCCGCGACGCATTCCTGGCAGGGGCAGAGGCCGCGCAGGTAGCGGAAGGTATAGATGCCTGTCGAGTGGCCGCTCTTGAAGCCGAAGCTCAGCGCGTAGCGACCGATCAAGGCCACGTCCGTTAGCTCCAGCTCCTCGGGCGCCAGCTCGGTCACCTTGTCCAGGCGGCCCGGGCCGCCCTCGCCCCGGCACTCAGCGCAAGGGCAGGCCCAGCGCAGCATCCCGCCGGCGTAGGCGGAGCGGTGGCCGTCCTCCCACTCGACGATCAGGACCTGGGACTGGCGGTCGAGGTCGACCGCCGCCGGAAAGGGATCCTGGGCCAGCGTCGTGCGCTAGCGGACGTTGATGACCGGGAGCTGCCGGAAGGACCTGATCGAGGACTGGGCCGCGACCTTCTCGGCGATCTCGCGGAGCGCCTTGGCGCCCGGCGAGTCGGGGCGGGTGACCACGATCGGAGCCCCTCGGTCGGCGTCTTCCCGGATCGCCTCCTCCAGGGGCACCGCGCCCAGGAAGGGAACGCCCAGGCGCTCGGCGGTCTTCTCGCCGCTGCCGTGCGTGAACGGGTGGGACTCGTGGCCGCATTCCGGGCAGATGTACCAGCTCATGTTCTCGACCAGGCCCAGCGGCGTGACGTTCAGCGTGCGGAACATCTGCAGCGCCTTGACGGCGATGTCGAGGGCGACGTCCTGGGGGGTGGCCACGATCACCACGCCTGACAGCGAGATGCGCTGGGCGAGGGTGAGGCTGGCGTCCCCGGTTCCGGGCGGGAGGTCGACGACCAGGTAGTCGAGCTCGCCCCAGGCCACGTCGGCCAGGAACTGCTCGACAGCCTTGCCGACGAGGGGGCCGCGCCAGACCATGGCCTTGTCGGCGCCGGCCAGAAGTCCGATCGACATCAGCTTCAACCCGTGGGCCTCGATCGGGATCAGGCGATCCTCGACCACCTTCGGTTGGGCGGCGGTGCCCAGCATTCGGGGCAGGCTGGGCCCGTAGATGTCGGCATCGAGGAGGCCGACCTTGGCGCCGGTCTGGGCGAGCCCGGCCGCCAGGTTGACCGCGATCGTGGACTTGCCGACGCCGCCCTTGCCGGAGGCGACTGCGATCGTCTGCTTGACGCCGGGGATGAGGCGGCCTTTGCCGTCGCCGTCGCCGCGCTGCATGAAGGCTGGGCGGACGTTGGAGGTCATCCGGAGCTGGACGTCCTTCACGCCGGGCAGCGCACCGACCAGCTCGCGAGCCTGAGCTTGGAACTGGTCGCGAACGGGGCAGGCGGGCGTGGTCAGCTCGAACGTGAAGGCGACCACGCCGTCAGCGCCGATCTGAAGGTCCTTGATCATGCCCAGGCTGACGATGTCGCGGTGCAGGTCCGGGTCCTGGATCCGGCTCAATGCCTCGAGTACCTGAGCTTCGTTGGGAAGGGCCATCCGGATTCGGATGATACGCGCCCCTAGGCGGAGTGCTGTCGCACCCAGGCCAGGCGGTCGGCGAGCGTGCCCAAAGCGCAGCGGCCGTAGTGTCGGTTGGCGAGCTTGCCGACGGTGAGGTGCTCGCAGGTGCGCACGGGTTCCAGCGGCTCGTGTCTCAAGTCGAGGCCCACGAACCTGCGCTCTTCAAAGGCCGGACACTCGTCGAAATCGGGCGGGAACGGCCGCTCGAAAGGACAAGCGTCGGCCGGCCGGGGATCCTGCCTCACCATCGCCCTACAGGCCTTCTTATACCTGGAACCTGGGCGGTTGACCATCCCCCAACCGCTTTTTCCAAGAATCCGCTTCAAATAAGCTTTTTGCTTCCGCACTTGAACGAGGACCTCGTCGCCTACTACGGAACCAAGGCCTCGGATGTGTATCTCCAGCGCGCCCGCGACACCCTGGCCGGCGAAGGCCTGGACCCTGTCGTGACGATGGAGTTCTTCCCCGACCGCGACGGCGTTCTGTGCGGGATGAAAGAGGCGATCGATCTGCTGCGCTCCGTGCTCTCGCCGGAGGCCGGCGACTCGGCCTGGGCGGCGCCGGAGGGCACGGCGATGAGCAGCCGCGAGACGCTGCTGCGGCTGCGCGCGCCCTACTCGCATTTCGGCGTCTACGAGACCGCCTTGCTGGGGATGCTGGCCTCCTGCTCAGGCTGGGCGACGGCGGCGCGCGCGGTCGTCGAGGCGGCGGCTGGGACACGGGTGATCTCGTTCGGCGCCAGGCATGTCCACCCGCTGATCGGACCGACTATGGAGTACGCGGCGGTGGTGGGCGGCTGCGCGGGCTGTGCAACGCCGGGCGGCGCCGAAATGGCGGGCCTGGCGGCGCCCTCGGGCACGATGCCCCACTCGATGATCCTGATCTTCGGGGACACCGTGGCGGCCGCGAAGGCCTTCGACAAGCACATGCCGGACGGCGTGCTCCGGATCGTGCTGGTGGACACCTTCAAGGACGAGGCGGAGGAGTCGCTGCGGGTGGCCGCGGCGCTGGGGTCGCGGCTGCGCGGGGTGCGGCTGGATACGCCCTGGGAGCGGGGTCGGGTGACGGTGGAGCTGGTGAAGGAGGTCCGGGCCCGGCTCGACCAGGCGGGGTACGAGCACGTCGGGATCTTCGTGTCGGGCGGGTTGAGCGCGGAGCGGATCCGCGAGTTCGTGGTGGCCTCGGCGCCGGTCGACTCGTTCGGGGTGGGGATGGCGATCGCCTCAGCGCCGCCGATCGGGTTCACGGCCGACATCAAGGAGGTCGCCGGGGAAGCGCGCACGAAGCGAGGGCGGATCCCCGGGTTGATCGAGAATCCGCGCCTCGAAAAGGTGATCTAAGGCTCACCCAGCAGCTTCAGGCCGTAGCGCTCCTTCAGCTCGGGGACCCAATCGTAGAAGTGCTCCTCGTGGTAGCGCGCCGAGATCGCCTCGTGTTCCGGGCTGCCCGGTTTCACACCGGCGGCGAAGCCATTCGAGAGCTCCACGAAGTAGTTTTCGAAGCCGGCGGGGCAGATGATCTCCAGCAGTCGCGCGGGTTCGTCGGTCGGGTTCCAGAAGGTATGGGGGACGCCGACCGGCTTGTACACGTAGGTGCCCTGCTCGGCCAGGGCGAC
>CATPBK010000148.1 GCA_955652705.1 Candidatus Dormiibacterota bacterium
CATGAGCCCATCTCCCGGCGCCGGGCCAGCTGCCTGACGCGTTCCGCCAGCGGGTCGAACACGTGGTTAGCCCGCCGGATGTAGAGCCCGGCGAGCACCCAGGCCATCACGAACTGCGAGAGCGCGAAGAGATAAGCGACGTTGATGTTGCCGATCACGTTGGTCCGCATGAAGCTGGTGGCGGTCCCGTTCAGGACCGGCAGCAGGAAGTAATAAACGAGGAAAAAGACCGTGGCCGGCCCCACAAACCGCCAGCGCGCGCGGACCAGCTGCTTGAACTCTTCGGAGCGCTCTATCCCCTCCCACGCCTCTTGCGGCCCGGCGACCGCCTCGTTACGACCCGGCTCTACCCCAGCCCCACTCATTGTTGACCCCCTGAGAGATCCCACAAAAGTGGCCCCCACGGGCCTCAAGAAACCAACCATGGCACCACTGCATGTTCGGTGTCAATCGCGCCTGGCGGAATCTACTGGCGGGTCGCTTCGGCTATGAAGTCGCCGATGCGCGTCAGCGCCTGGCGAATGTTGTCCTCGGAGTTCGTGTAGGCGAGGCGCAGGTGGCCCCGGCCACCCTCCCCGAAAGCAGTCCCTGGGAGCACGGCCACGCCGACCTGGTTCAGCAGCCGGTTGGCGAGGTCCTGCTCGTCCAGCCCCGTCCCGCTGATGTTTGGGAACGCGTAGAAGGCTCCTTCCGGTTTAAAACAGCTGACGCCCGGGATGGCGTTCAAGCCATCCACCATGATGTCCCGCCGGCTCTTGAACTCGGCCACCATCCGCCCCACCGCCCGCTCCGACTCGGGCGAGGTGAGGGCCTCGATCGCCGCCATCTGGGTAAAGGCCGCCGCGCAGGAGGAGCTGTTGATCATCAAGGTCTCCATGCTGGCGGCGAGCTCGCGGGGTGCGACGCCGTAACCGAGCCGCCAGCCGCACATCGCGTAGGCCTTCGACATGCCGTCCAGCAGCACCGTCCGCTCTTTCATGCCCGGCTGGGAGAGGAGCGAGGTGTGCTGGAAGCCGTCGTACACGATCTGGGAGTAGATCTCGTCGCTCAAGACGAGCAGGTCGCGCTCCTTCGCAAGCCCGGAGATGAACTCCACGTCTTCGCGGGTCAGCACACCACCTGTCGGGTTCTGCGGGGTGTTCACGATCAGCAGCCTGGTCTTGTCCGTGACCAGCGAGGCGAGCTCCTCCAGGTCCATGCGGAAGCCACGGTCTTCGCGCACCCGGATCGGCACCGGCTTGGCGTCGATAAAGCTGACCAGCGACGAGTAGACGGGGTAACCGGGATCGGGCAGGATCACCTCGTCGCCCGGCTCGATGCAGGCGAGGAGCGTGAACAGCAGCACGTTCTTGGAGCCCGGGACCAAAACCACCTCGCCGGCCTCGACCTCCACGCCCAACCGCTTGGAGACGAAACCCGCGACGGTCTCGCGCACCTCGCCGATGCCACCGGCGGGCGTGTAGTGGGTGTAGTCGCTGCGGAGCGCGCCGATGGCAGCCTCGATGATGTTGTCCGGCGTGGGGAAGTCGGGCTCTCCGATCTCCAGGTGGACGACTCGCATGCCGTGCTTCTCGAGCGCCTTGGCCCGCGCCAGCACCTCGAACGCGCCCTCGGTCCCGATCCTGCTCATGCGCTGGGCGAATTTCAAAGCCATTTCAGGCGTAGAACCTCGTGGTGCCGCCGTCGATCACTATCGTCTGGCCCGTCACGTACCCGGCCTGCGCCGAGCAGAGGTAGGCGCAGAGCGCGCCCACCTCGGACGGATCTCCATAACGCTTCATCGGCAGCTTCGAGGCGCTGCGCTCGAGCTGTTCCTCGAGGCTGATCCCGGCCTCCTGCGCGGGGACCACCGCCAGCGAGCGGGTCCTGTCGGTGAGGATCGCGTTGGGCCCGATGCAGTTGACTGTCACCCCGAGCGGCGCCAGCTCATGAGAGAGCATCCTGGCCACGGCCGTGACGCCGGGGCGGAAGGCGTTGGACAGCATGAGCACGTCGCTCGGCTCTTTCACCAGGTAAGAGGTCAGGTAGACGATCCGGCCCTGCTGCGACTTCTTCAAATGGGGCAGCGCGTTACGGACGAGCCAGGTCGCGCTCATGGTGGTCAACCGGAAGGCGTTCTCCCAGGCCTCGTCGTCGACCTCCTCCAAGCTGCCCGCCGGCGGTCCGCCGGAGTTGACGACCAGGATGTCGAGGCCTTTCAGCGCGCTCGCGGCCGCGCTGACCAGAGATTCGACGTCAGAGCGCTTGGTGAGGTCGGCGGCCTGGTGGCCGGCGGCTCCGATCCGGCCGGCCAGGTCGGACAGCGCGGCCCCATCGCGGGAGGAGACGTAGACCTCGGCGCCCTCCCGCGCGAGCGCCTCCGCGCAGGCCCGTCCCAGGCCCTTGCTGGCCGCGGAGACCAGGGCTCGCCTCCCCTTTAGCCCGAGATCCACAAGGAGGGAGGATACCTGCGCGCCCGCGGCTCCTGCCCGGTCGAGCAGGCTGCTAGCCGAAGCTCAGGGTCCGGCCACAGCCCCCGAGCACGACCTGGAGAGGGCCGTCGGTGGTCACGTTCAGAGTCACGCCGCAGTCCAGGCGCGCGCGCGCCACATCAATGACCACCCGGCTCAGGTTGCTCGCCTTCACGTCCAGGCGGTCGGCCACGGGCGCGGCCGGCGGCGCTCCCCAGGTCTGGTACTGGCGGGTGTAAGCGAGCGCGCCGAGCGTTCCACCCGTCAGCGTCCCGGTTCCGGCTTGAATGCCTGACGCCGCGGCGTCGCCAACGCCGAACCCCTCGGACCGGACGTCGATCAGGCCGAGCGGAGCCGCGCCTGAGGAGTCGCGCAGAGCCAGCCCGCCGAGCCAGTAGGCGTGGTCGGCCACCAAGCCCACGTTCGGGAAGCTCATCTTCGGGTTGAGCGCGTAGGTGACATGCGGCGGATTGGTGTCGACTGTCGCGCTGCCCAGGTAGTCGGCGGCCGGCTGGAATTGGTCGTTGACGGCCAGGGTCAAGTGCTCGGCCGGGGCGTAGGTCCAGAACTCGTATCGCCACCCGAGCGCGTCAAAGCGGCGGGCCTGGAGCTGAGTGCCCGTGATGGGCACCAGGTCGTCCGTGGAGGCGACCCACATCATCATCGGCAGGTTCCGCAACGACTCCAGCTGGTAGTACGTGTTGCTTGCCCGGCCGCCTGGCTGGACCTCCGCCGGCGGCGCCCAGATACCGATGCCGGGCGGTCCCACGGTGGGCTGGCCGCGCGCGAAGAGATCCGGGTAGAGAGTGCCGAACCGGAACGTGCCGTAGCCCCCCATCGAGTAGCCCGCGATGTCGGTGCGGCTGGGGTCGAGCAGGTAACGCGCGGCGACTTCGGCCCAGGCCTCGAAGGTGTCGGCGCCCGCGTAATCGACATACCAGCCGTCCGGCCCGCGGCCCTCCGGCGTCAGCACCAGCGAGCCGCTGCCACGGTCTCCGAACTGCGACTGGTTGTGGCTGCCGAAGTACTGGTTGTAGTTCGCCGCCAGCGAGTGCAGCAGCAGCGTCAGGCCGTAGCCGTGCACCGGCGCGGGCTGCGCCGGCACGTAGAGGGCGTACGGCTGGAGGCGGCCGCGGAGCTCGCCCTTGCAGCCCAGGTCGCCGCCGCAGACTGTCGCGTAGTCGGTGCCCTGCTCGGTCTCGAAATGGCTGGCGAGGATGCGGTCCAGGGGCCCGGTCCTGGGTACCCCGGAATCATCGGTGACTCCCGAGGCCAGCTTCGCGAAGTCGATGTCGTCGTGGAAGGCTGTCAGGTCGCCGGTCCGCAACGCGGCACCCTGGGCGGCGTCCCGCCACCAGGCCGGCGTGCCGCCCGGTCCGCCAAAGGCGCCGAACGGTTCCGCGAACCTGAAGGCGAGGTTGAAGAAAGCACTGGCGGTGAGCGGTGAGAGCCCGCCCAGCCCGCCCGGGTGGGTGGTGTCGGAGGCCTGGCGCGGGAGCAGGAAGCGGCCGGACGGGCCGTCGGGCGTCGTCGTGTCCCAGAGCCCCGTCCCGGCGGTGATCCTCGCCATGCCCCGCCAGGGCAGCCAGCGCTGGTGTGGCACGTAGACCGTGATCTGCCGGCGGCCCACGTCAAGCTGCGACGTGAGCGGCACCGGCAGGGCGCCCGCCTCGGCCGAGAGGAACTCGGCAGAAGCGCCGTGGACGGTTACGAAGGCGTCGGCCTGGGCGTGCGCGTTGGCGCCGTGCGGGAAGGCCGTGACCGGGGAGCCCGGGCTGCCGAGCGCGATGGTTGCCGCCGCCAAGGCCGGGTCGACCATCGTGTTGAAGGTGACCCTGAAGGCGGTCTCGTTGGCCAGCGGGCGCAGGCGCAGCTCGACGAGGTCAGCCGCATTGCCGGCGTAGCGCGGGTCGGAGGGATAGGTGTAGGTACCGTTAGGCGGCGAAAAGGCATCTCCGCCAAGCCGCTTGTCGTTGGGGTCGCGAGCGCCGCCATTCGCACCGTGCTCGTCGTACAGGTAGTCCTGGTAGAGGTACTCCCCGGCGCGGTAGGCGCTGGCGCCCGACACCAGGATCGGCGGTGCGTTCCAGATGCCGGTGTTGGTCAGCTGCTGTGCGCGCGCCGGCGCCGCGTACAGGATGTCGGGGCCGGGCCGGGGCAGCGGACCGGTGTAAAGGCTCGGGTTGGTGGGCTGCGCCGCGACGGCGATGGAGTGTGACCCGAAGAGCGCGGCCGCGCGGGGAAGGAGGATGGGCATGACTACCACTAGAGCGAGCGCTATTGATAGCGCCCGTGTGCGCTTCCCCAACAGCCTCAGCGTATACCGCGCCGGCTTGTTTCGTTATTTCGTTGCTACGTACCAGTCGGTGACGTACTCGAAGCGGTCACCCGGCTCGATCACCGGGTTCATGTGCAGTCCATGCACGCGGCGGCTGACCGCGTACTGGTAGTGCGGCTCATACAGGAAGATCGCGGGAGAGGCTTCGCTGATCAGCTTCTGGAGGTCGGCATAGGCCGCCATCCGCCCGGCCGTGTCGGTGCGGGCGCGCCCCTCCTCCAGTGCCTTGTCGATGAAGCCCTGCCGGGGCAGCCCGGACACGTTGAGCGGGTACTGCTTCATGCTCGAGTGCCAGAGGCTGAACTGGTCCGGGTCCGGCCCGTTGTCAAAGGACGCGATGGCCATCTGGTAGCCCCGGCCGACCAGGTAACGCGTGACGAGCTGCGAGACCGGGACGTCCTGCACGGTGACACGCACGCCGACCGCCTGCAGCTGGCGGCGCACCGAGTCGGCGACTTCTCGGAAGGGGTAAGCGTCGGCGGCCACGAGGGTGACCGTGAAGTCGTGCCCGGCCCGAGTCCGGTAAAGGCCCTGGTCGGGGAGCGTCCAGCCCGCCTCGGTGAGCGACTTGGCGGCCGCCGCCGAGTTGTAGTCGATCCCGCCCGCCTCGTGGGAGTACGCCCAATCGCTGGGTGGAATCGGACCGGAAACGGGGTCGGCCCGGCCGCCCAGGGCGTCGGCCACGACCCGGCGCCGGTCGACGGCCTGGGCGAGGGCGCGCCGCACGGCCGGCGCGACGAAGTAGCCGATGTCGTTGCTGATGTTCAAGAAGACGGACGTGAAGCTGAACGTGCGCACGTCGCTGATCGCGAGGGAGCCGCCCTGCAGCTCCTTCAAGAACGCCGGCGACTGCATCCCACCCACCGCGTCGGCCTCCCCGCCGGCGGCCGCGTGCACGGCCAGCGCGAGGCTCGCGTAGCTGCGGAAGACGATCCGGTCAAGCCAGGGCGCCGGCGTCGCATGGGGGTTGCGCCGGAGCACGACTTCGGAACGGTCGGCCGAGATCGAGTCGACCATGAAGGGTCCGGTCCCGAGGGCGCGGCGGCCGCTGAAGGGGCTGCCGGGCATGGCTGCCACGTCGCCGCTGAAGAGGTGTTTCGGGAGGATTCCGGTCAGCAGGGAGAGCGGGAAGCCGGCGCTTGGCGAGCGCAGCGTGAAAGCCACATCGGCGTCCCCGACCTTCTTCACGGTCAGTCCCTTCCAGACGGACGCCGCCGGGCGGTCGTAGGCCGGGTCCTGGAGCACACCGAACGTGAAGAGCACGTCGTCGACGCCGAAGGCCGCGCCGTCGGCCCAGCGGACGTCGTCGCGCAGGTGGGCCGTGTACGTCAGGTGGTCGTCCGAGAGCTGGAGCTCCTTGGCCAGGAGCGGGTGCACCTGCTGGTCGGCCCCGACCCGGACCAGGCCCTGGTAGATCAGGGTGTCGATCTCGCGCGAGTTGTCCTCGTCGCTGAAGAGCGGGTTCAGGAAGCCCGGAGTGCCTACCACCGCCTCGGTGAAGGTGGCGCCCGCGGCGGGCTTGCCCGAGGTGGGCTGGCCGGTCGGCAGCGGCATCGACGGCGCGGTCCCGCCCGAGCATCCCACGAGGATCCCGAGCACGGCCATCAGGAGGAGCCGCCGCACTAGGCGGACACCTAAGTGGACCACGCCCACTATTTCGCGTTCGCGACCCAGATATTGGCGAGCGAGACGAGGAGGAAGGCCACGACCAGCACCCAGGTCGTCCAGTAGATCTGCCGCTCCAGGCCACGCCGCGTCCGGTAGCCGCCGCCGAGCCCGCTGTCGCCGCCGCCGATGCTGCCGCCGAGCCCGGTCGCCTTCGGCGTCTGGATGAGGACGCCCGCCATCAGCAGGACGGAAACGACCAGCTCCATGATCACGAGCGGAGTTTTGATCTTGTCCACGACCCGGTCAGTCTACCCAAGGGCGGCGGGCGGGGCCGCAGCAGTGGATCGCGGCATCGGCCGTCCGAGGCCGCCCGGGGCGCCGGAGCACCGGAAAGAACACGCTTGCGGCGCGTGACCTGAGGAGCGGACAAGCCCCGGCCGGCTATCGGCGGCCTAGGACGATGAGACGCCCTGCTGGCCCTGCCCGCCGCCCTTGAGCCAGGAAACCAGTCGGTTGCCTGCAACTTCGCGGCCCTTGAACCAGACGCGCTCCGGCCGGATCTGCAGACGCAGCGCCTCCTCCCAGCTCGGCGCGTCCAGGAGGATCAGATCGGCCCGGGCCCCGGGCTGGATCCCACGCTCGGCGAGGCTCCAGGCTCGAGCTGGGTTCTCGGTCACGGCGGCCAGGGCGAAGGCGATCTCTTCGTGAGTGGCCAGGTGCGCCGCGTGGGCGGAGATCAACGCGACCTCCAGCATGTCGCCGCGGCCGAACGGGTAGAAGCCATCCTTGACGCAGTCCTGTCCGAAACAGACGTTGACGCCCGCCGCGCGGAGCTGGGCGACCCTGGTCAAGCCCCGCCGGACCAGCCCGCGATCGCCGCGGCCCTGGATGACGAGGTTCGTTGCCGGGTTCGCGACGACGGTGATGCCGGCCTCGACGCATTTCGCGATGACGCGCTCCGCGTAGCTTTCGTCCGCCGCCGCCAGCGAGCAGACGTGACCAACGCTGACGCGGCCGAGGTAGCCACGCTGAAGCGCCGCGTCAGCCACCATCTCCAGGGTTCGGACTGAACCGTCGTCCGTCTCGTCGACGTGCAGATCAAGGTCGGCGTCGAAGCGCTCGGCCAGCTCGAAGCAGAGGCGGACGTGCTCGCGCTGATCGGCGTCCGACGTCTCCCAATGGGGCATTCCGCCCACCACGTCGCAGCCCGCCTCCATCGCCGCACGCATCAGGTCCAGGGCGCCCGGGTCACGCAGGATCCCTTCCTGCGGAAAGGCCACGGTCTTCACCTCGGCAATCCCCGCGCAGTCGGCGGCAGCCGCGAGCACTCCCTGCAGCGGCCGGAGCCCGCCGATCGTGTCCACGTCCACATGCGAGCGGAACCTGGTCGTACCGGCGAGCACCCCACTCTCGATCACCGCTCGCGCCCGCCGGCGCACGTCCTCGACGTCATAGGAGCGCTTCCGCGCCTGGATGGCGCCGATGGCGCCGGACAGCGTGCCATCGTGCTCCGCCAGCTCGTCGCGGATGAGCGCCTTGTCGAGGTGGACGTGAGTGTCTACGTAAGCGGGCAGCAGCAGCTTGCCGGTGTCGGAGCGAGCGGGTTCCACCCCGGCGATCACCTCGCCGTCGAGGCTCAGGTCGACAACCTCGCCCGAGGCCAGGCGCACCCCTTCAACTCTCGCCACGAAACGGACCTACGATAACGGCGCTCTTCGTCAGCTTCTCGTCAAGGGGGTGCGCATGGCTGCTGTTGCCGCGCGCGAGCGCGACCTCGTCTATCCCGAGGAGAGACTGCCCTGGCCGCAGACGATCTTGATGGGCGTCCAGCACGTGATGGCGATGTTCGGGGCCACGGTGCTGGTGCCGCTGATCCTGGGCTTCAACCCGAACACGGTGATCTTCTTCAGCGGCATTGCGACGCTGGTCTTCCTGCTCGTCACGAACCGCAAGGTGCCGAGCTACCTGGGGTCCTCTTTCTCGTTTATCGGGTCGGTCCTCGTGGTGCAGGGGGCGACCCATCCGAACCATGGTTTGGCCTTCGCCGGCATCCTGGTGGCGGGCGTCATCTACTTCATCATCGGGGCGGTCGTCCACTTCGTGGCGGGCGTAGACCTGATCCGCTTCCTGATGCCGCCGGTCGTCACCGGCACGGTTGTCGCCGTGATCGGGCTGGCGCTCAGCACGGTGGCGGTCGGCAGCGCCCAGAAGGAGCTCTTCACGGCGGCGGTCACGTTCCTGGCCGCTGCCCTCGCCAGCGTTTACCTGCGTGGCTTCCCCCGGCTGCTGCCCGTCTTGATCGGCGTCGTCGTCGGCTACGTGGTGTCCCTGGTCGACCCCGTCTGCTACAGCGCCAAAGCCGCCTGCCACGTCGATTTCAGCGGCATCGTGAGAGCCAGCTGGGTGGCGTTGCCGCAGTTCAGCTTCCCCGACTTCAGCAACTTCGGACGCACGGTGAGCCTCTTCTGGTTCATCCCCATCGTCCTGGTCGCCGAGAACACCGGCCACGTCTACGCGATCGGCGGGATCATGAAGCGCGACCTCTCCGGGTACCTGGGGCGCACCTTCATGGGCGACGGCCTGGGCACCACTATCAGCGCGATCTTCGGGGGCACGGGCGAGACCACCTACGCCGAGAACATCGGCGTCATGGGCGTCACCCGCGTCTTCAGCATCTGGGTCTTCGTCGTGGCCGCGATCACGGCGATCTTGCTCGGTTTCATCCCCAAGTTCGGCGCGCTGATCCTGAGCATTCCTCTGAGCGTCCTGGGCGGGATCGAGCTCTACCTGTTCGGCCTGATCGCGGTGATCGGCGCCAAGATCTGGGTCGACGGCCGGGTCGACTTCTCGAAACGCGCCAACCTCGCGGTCGCCGCCATCCCCCTGATCCTCGCAGCCGGCGGCGCCGACTTGAAGATCGGCGCGTTCGAGATCAACAACCTGGGCCTTGGGGCACTGGGAGCGATCGTGCTCTACCAGATCCTGCGACCCGGCCACCTGCGTGACGAGCTGTCTGAGCCGGCCGCCACCATGCCGCCAGAGCCGCACGAGCACGGTCACCGGCGCCGCCAACGATAGAAGACCAAGTAGGGGGGTGCGGCTGCGCCGCACCCCCCCTCGTCTAGGTCCAGGTCAGCCGGCGAAGCGCTTGGCGACCTCGTCCCAGTTGATCGTGTTCCACCAGGCGGCTACCAGGGGGGTGCGTCGCGAACGGCCGCCCGGAGCGACGCCTCAAGGGGGGACGTCCCCCCTATTGCAGGCCGCCCCCCTCAATAGGCCTCCGATCAGCCGGCGAAGCGCTTGGCGACCTCGTCCCAGTTGATCGTGTTCCACCAGGCGGCTACGTAGTCCGGCCGCTTGTTCTGGTACTTCAAGTAGTAGGCGTGCTCCCAGACGTCGACCCCGAGGAGCGGTGTCAGGCCCTCCATGAGCGGGCTGTCCTGGTTGGGCTTGGCAACCACCTGGAGCTTCCCCGACCCGTCCTTGACGAGCCAGCCCCAGCCGCTGCCGAACTGCCCGGTCGCCGCCTTCGAGAGCGTGTCCTTGAAGGACGAGAAGTCGCCGAACGAGGACTTGAGGGCGTCGGCCAGGGCGCCGCTCGGCTCGCCGCCGCCGCCCGGCTTCATGGTCACCCAGAGGAGCGAGTGGTTGGCGTGGCCACCGCCGTGGTTGCGCACCACGGTGCGGATGTCGTCCGGCACGCTGCTGATGCCGCGGAGCAGGTCGTCGACGCTCTTGCCGGCCAGCTCCGGATGCTTCTCGATGGCGCCGTTCAGGTTGGTGACGTAGGTCCCGTGGTGGCGATCGTGGTGGATCTCCATCGTCTTGGCGTCGATGTGGGGCTCGAGTGCGTCGAACGCATACGGCAGGGGCGGAAGTTCAAATGCCATGTTGTTGCTCTTTTCCTCCTTCAGGTGTTCGCCAGCTCTATCAGCTTAGGAACCAGATCCGGACCGCGGCATCTTCCAAGCCGCCCCTTCGCGCACTCCGACTCGCCGAACTGGAGGGCGCCCTCAGGCTCCAGCCCGCCGCTCGAGATGAGCAGTGGCACCGGGTCGGCTGAATGCGCCTTGATCTCACACGGAGTCGAGTGGTCGGCCGTGACCGCGATCACGAAGTCGGGCAGCGTCAGGGCCTTGACGATGGGTGCGAAGTAGCGGCTGTCGATCATCTCGATGTTGCGCGCTTTGCCTTCCGCGTCGCCATCGTGACCGAACACGTCGGGCCCTTTCAGGTGCACATAGAGGCCATCGAAGCGGTTGAGAGCCGCCAACGTCTTGTCGGCCCAGTCCGCGAAGCCGCGCTCCGGGTCGGCGCCGGTGGACATGACCGGCACCTCGCCCATCCCCGTCAGCCTGGCGATCCCGACCTCGACCGGCATCTCCACCAGGCTGCCAAAAGCCGTGCCATAACGCTGCTGGAAGGAAGGCAGGCGGGGCAGCGAGTCGCCCGCGTCGCGGACCAGGATGAAGTTGCCGGGCATCTTCTTCTCGGCCCGGCGCCGCTGGTTCAGCGGATGGCGGTCCAGCACCTCGTAGGACTGGCGCATGAAGTCGTTGGTGAGCTCGGCGCCGACCCTGGCCGAGAGGCTGTCCTTGAGCGGCTTCGCCTCGACGACCCGGTCCCCGGGATTCTCGAGCGCGACTGAAAAGACCCCGTGCCGCGCGTAGGCCGGGTCGCAGTTGTCAACGTCCCCGGAGAGCCGGTGCTGGAGCGACTGGATGACAAGGCAGGCCCGGTGGCCCAGCGTGTGCTTGAACTCGAAGGTCGCGGCCGGCAGCTCGACCTGCTCTTGCACGGCTGCCGCCAGCTCGCGCGCTTCCTCGTCCGTCAGGTTCCGGCCCACGCGGCGGTCGACGATCTTCCAGTTTTCGTCGACAGTCGCAAAGTTGCAGCGCCAGGCGAGGCAGCCCTCCGGCACCTCCAGCCCGGCGCCGAACGACTCCAGCGGGCCCCTGCCCGTGTAGTACTCCTCGACTTCGTAGCCGAGGATGCTCATCACGGCGGCGTCCGATTCAGGCGCGATGCCGGGTCCGATGGTATCCATGAGCCCGGTCTCGCCCTTTTGCGCCAGCTCGTCCAGACAAGGGGTGTCGGCGGCTTCGAGCGGAGTCTTGCCGCCGAGCGAGGCGACCGGCCGGTCGCCCAGGCCGTCCAGGACCACATAGAGGATTTTTCGCTGGGTCAAACGGCGCCCGCGGAGTAGACGGCGGCGGTCATGTTGATCATCTTGGAGAACTCGTCAGCCTTGAGGCTGGCACCCCCCACCAGGCAGCCGTCGCACTCGGGCAGCTCCACGTAGGTCTCGATGTTCTGCGAGTTGACGCTCCCGCCGTAGATCACGCGCAGCCGCTGGCCAGCCTTTTGACCGATGAGGTTGCCGGCGGCTTTGCGGATCAGCCGCATCGTGCGGTAGGCGTGCTCTGGGTCGGCGTTCTTGCCCGTGCCGATCGCCCAGACCGGCTCGTAGGCCATGACCAGCCGCTCCGAGTCATCAGCGGCCACCTCGGCCATGGCCGCCTTGACCTGGGCCGCGACCACCTCCGCGGCCTTCCCGGCGGTGTGCTGCTCCTGGTTTTCGCCGACGCAGATGATCACGTGCAGGCCGGCGGCCAGCGCGGCGCCCGCCTTCTTGGCTACCTGGTCGTCGGTCTCCCCCATCTCCCGGCGTTCCGAGTGGCCCACGATCACCCACTTGCAGATGCCGGCCAGCATCGCCGCCGAGACCTCGCCGGTGTAGGCGCCGGACGACTTCCAGAAGCAGTTCTGGGCGCCGAGCTCGACGTTCGTGCCGGCCAGCAGCTCGAGCACGCCGAGCAGCCAGATGTAGGGCGGAAAGATGGCGATCTGGACTCGATCCTGGGCCTTGGCGGCGTCGAGGATGCCGTTGACCAGGTCGCCCGCTTCCTTCGCGGAGATGGGGTTCATCTTCCAGTTCGCCGCCAGGACCGGCTTGTTAGCCACCTTTCAGCACCGCCACTCCGGGGAGCTCCTTGCCCTCCAGGTACTCGAGCGTCGCACCGCCGCCCGTCGAAACGTGCGAGAAGCCGCGCAGGCCGAGCTTTTCGACAGCCGCCGCCGTGTCGCCGCCGCCCACCAGCGAAAAGGCGCCCGACGCGGCGATCGCCTCCCCCAGCGCCCGCGTCCCGGAGCTGAATTCAGGGATCTCCGCGACGCCGGCCGGCCCGTTCCAGACGACAGTGCGCGCCCCGGCGAGCCGCTGCGTGAACAGCTCGACGGATCGGGGACCGATGTCAAGGATCATCCATCCAGCTGGCATCCGATCGACTCCCAGGACGCGGGTTTCTTGCCCGGCCTCGGGCTTCCTGGCGCAGACGGAGTCGACCGGCAGGACCAGCTTCTCACCGGCTTCACGCTCGACCGCGCGGGCGTCGTCGAGGGACGCGTCTTCAACCAGGCTCGCGCCCACGTCGGCGCCCCGCGCCTTGAAGAAGGTGTTGGCCATGGCGCCCACCACGATCAGGGTGTCGACCCGCGGCAGCAAGCTGCGAACGACTCCGGACTTGGTGGAGACTTTGGCCCCGCCGACGATCGCCACGAGCGGCCGCTGCGGATCGTCGAGCGCGCGGTGCAGCGCCTCCAGCTCGGCCAGCATCAGGGCGCCAGCGTAAGCGGGAAGCAGCCGCGCTACGCCGACGACCGACGCATGGGCGCGATGCGCGGCGGCGAAGGCATCGTTCACGTAGAGGTCGCCAAGCTCCGCCAGCTGCCTGGCGAAACCCGGGTCGTTGGCCTCCTCTTCCGGGTGGAAGCGGAGGTTTTCGAGCAGCAGCACCTGGCCGTCGCGGAGCCGCCCGACCGCCTCCTCGGCCGGCGGGCCGACGCAGTCGGAGGCGAACTCGACGCCCATCCGCTCGGCGACAGGCTTCAAGCTCTGCGACTCGTCCCGGCCTTGGGGCCGGCCTAGGTGCGACATGACGACGACCCGAGCGTCGCGCTCCCGGAGCCGCTTGATCGTCGGCTCGGCTGCCGTGATGCGGGTGTCGTCCTCGATCTTGCCATCCGCGAGCGGCACGTTCAGGTCCTCGCGCAGGAGCACCCTGCGCCCGCCGACCTCGGCCTCTTCGAACGAACGGATGCCGAGGGTGATGGTTAGAGGCGCTCCGCCATGAACGTGATGAGGTCCACCATCCGGCAACTGAAGCCCCATTCGTTGTCGTACCAGGAGACGACCTTGGCCCAGTCGTCGCCGAGCGTCAGCGTCAGCGGCGCGTCGACGATCGAGGAGTGGGGGTCGTTCTTGAAGTCGCTGGAGACGAGCTCCTCGTGGCTCACGGCCAGGATCCCGCGCAGGGAGCCGCTCGACGCCTCTTCCATCGCCGAGTTGATGTCTTCGGCGGTCGCCGTGCGCGAGAGCTGCGCGGTCAGGTCGATCACCGAGACGTCCAGGACCGGGACCCGGAAGGCCATCCCGGCGAATCGCCCTTTCAGCTCGGGCAGCACCTCCGAGACCGCGCGGTTGGCCCCTGTCGAGGTCGGGATGATGTTGTCGGCTGCGGCGCGGGCTCGGCGCAGGTCCTTGTGGGGGAGGTCCTGCAGCTTCTGGTCGGCGGTGTAGGCGTGGACCGTCGTCATCATGCCGCGCTCGATCCCGAAGGAGTCGTGCAGCACCTTGACGACCGGCACCAGGCAGTTGGTCGTGCAGCTCCCGTTGGAGACGACCTGCATTCCCGCGGGGTCGTAGCCGTCCTGGTTCACGCCCATCACGAACGTGTAGTCCTGATTCGAGGCGGGCGCCGAGATGATCACCTTCTTGGCGCCCCCCGAGTCAATGTGCACACGCGCCTTCTTGGCGTCTGTGAACAGGCCGGTGGACTCCACGACGATGTCGACGCCCAGGTCGCGCCAGGGCAGCTCGGCGGGGTCCCGCAGGGAGAGGAACTTCATGGTCCGGTCGGCCACCTTGATGCCGCCGTCGCTGGCGGAGACGGGCGGCCCGAACGTCCCCAGCGCGGAATCGTGCTTCAGGAGGTGGGCGAAAGTAGGGGCGTCGCCGATGTCGTTCACGGCCACGATGTCGACGTCCCGGTTGAGCTCCCAGGCGGCCCGGTAGATGTTCCGGCCGATCCGCCCGAAGCCGTTGATCCCGACCTTTATCGCCATGCCGAAGCCTCCGCTTGAGCCGTCCCCCTCACTCCCTAAGGGTAAGAGTTCCGCCCCCTAGAACTGGGGCCGGTCGCGCCGCTGCGCAGCCCGCTAAGAAGCGGTTTTAGCCTGCTCTTCGCCAGCGTCGGCCATCTCTACCAGCCGCCGCAGGCGGTGGTTGACCGCCGACTTGGAGAGGCTCATCTGCTGCGCCAGCTCGGCCAGGTTCAGCTCCGGGTTGTCCCGGCGCCAGCGCGCCATCTCGCGGAGCGAGGGCGGCAGCGTATCCAGGATGCCGTCCGTGTCGAGCTTGTCGATCGCCTCGACCTGCCGGAGCGCCGATCCGATCGTCTTGTCGATGTTGGCCGTTTCGAAGTTGATCCGGCGGTTGACCTGGGCGCGAACGTCGCGGACCACGCGCACGTTCTCGAACTCCATCACCGCCCGGTTGCCGCCCATCATCTGCAGGCAGCGGACGATCCCGTCGGCGTCTTTCACGTAGACCACGTGCTGGTGCGCCCGCTCGACGACGCCCGCCCGGACCTGTCCTTCGTGCATCAAGCAGAGCAGGACGGTGGCCCAGCCGAGGGTCGGCGCAACCATCTCGAGGTGGTAGCGCGTGGAGGGGGCGTTGACAGAGCCGCAGCCCAGAAAGAATCCCCTGAAGAAGGCTTTGCGATCGCAGGGGCGGGTCGGCAGGGCGCGCGCGGCCGAGATGCTGAACGGCGCCTCCAGCGACTGCGGGAGAGGCAGCTCGATGAAGAAGGCCATCCGCTTGGCGCTGCGGACGGCGTGGTACTTGGCCTCGATCTGGGCCAGCGTTCGGGAGAGCCGCACCACCTTGCGCGCAACCGTGTTGCGGAGGAGCGAGAAGTAGGCAGCCTGCCCATTGCCCGTCTTGATCAACCGGCCGCGGGTGCTGAAGAAGATCCCGGTCAGCTCAGCGAGCTGGCAACAGGGTCGAGCGGGCATCAACCCGGATAGCTCGCTCTTGACCTCCGATGAAAACGAAATGGGGCGTAAACCTCCGCACCGCGGATGGGAAAAAACCAGGGCCAGTGATCCAGTCTAGCGGCGCCAATTGACTCTGGCTAGACACTAAACGCACCTCTTTTCAGTTCTGGTCCCCTATAACCCCACTTCTATAATCGAAATCGATAAAACGTGATGGCGACAGCCAAGGAGACGCGCCATGCGGCCCTCGGATTGGAGCCGGATCGACTTCTCACGATGTACCGGCAGATGGTCCTGGCGCGGGCCGTCGACCGCCGGATGTGGGTCCTGAACCGCCAGGGGAAAGCGCCCTTCGTGATCTCCGGCCAGGGCCACGAAGCGATTCAGGTCGCCGCGGCCAACTGCATGCGGCCGGGAATCGACTGGCTCTGCCCCTACTACCGCGACCTGCCCTTCTGCCTCGCCCTCGGGATGACGGCCCGGGAGTTCATGCTCGCCGTCTTCGCCAAGGCCGATGACCCCAACTCCGGCGCTCGCCAGATGCCCTCCCACTTCGGCATCCAGCGCCTCCGCATCATCACCAGCTCCAGCGTGGTCGGGACCCAGGTCGTGCACGCAGTGGGCGTCGCCTACGCCAGCAAGATGCGGGGCCTGGACGAGGTCTCCGTCACCTGCATCGGGGACGGCGGGACCTCCCAGGGCGACTGGCACGAGTCGATGAACTGGGCCGGCATCCACAAGCTGCCCTTCATCTGCATCGTGCAGGACAACGACTACGCGATCTCGGTCCCGCACCGGCTCCAGATGGGGGTCGACACGGTGGCCCGGCGGGCCGAGGGCTACGGGGTGGCGGGCGAGGCGGTCGACGGCGGCGACCTGCTCGCCTCCTACGAGGCGATGAGGCGGGCGGTCGAGCGGGCCCGCGCGGGCCAGGGCGCCACCCTGATCTCGGCCAAGGTCGCCCGCTTCACGTCCCATTCCTCTGACGACGACCAGCGCCGCTACCGCCCCCAGGCGGAGCTCGAAGCGCTGCTGCGAAGAGATCCGATCGAGCGCTTCCGCAACTACCTCCTCGACGAGGGCGTCGTTTCGGAAGCCGACGACGAGCGCATCCAGCAGGAGTGCACCGCCGAGGTCGACGAGGCGGTGACCGGCGCCGAGGCCGCCGAGTCCCCACGGCCGGAGGACCTCCTGAAGCACGTCTACGCCGATGGCTGAGAAGACGCTCCTGCAGGGCATCCGCGAGGCCCTCGGCGAGGAGATGGAGCGCGACGAGCGGGTCTGGGTGCTCGGAGAGGACGTCGGCAAGAAGGGCGGCGTCTTCCTCGTGACCGAGGGGCTTTACGACCGCTTCGGTGAAGCCCGCGTCCTGGACACCCCGCTGGCCGAATCGAGCATCGTGGGGGTCGCCATCGGCGCCGCCATGAACGGCACGCTGCCGGTCGCCGAGATCCAGTTCGCCGATTTCATCCACCCGGCGTTCGACCAGATCGTGAGCGAGGCGGCGCGCATCCGCTACCGCTCCAACGGCGACTTCAGCTGCCCGCTGGTGATCCGGGCGCCCTTCGGCGGCGGGGTTCACGGCGGCCTTTACCACTCGCAGTCGGTAGAGGCCTACTACGCGCACGTGCCCGGGCTCAAGGTCGTGATCCCCTCGACGCCGGAGGATGCCAAAGGCCTCCTCAAGTCCTCCATCCGCGACCCGGACCCGGTGATGTTCTTCGAGCACAAGAAGACCTACCGGCTGATCAAGGGCGAGGTCCCTGACGGCGACTACGCCACGCCGCTCGGCAAGGCGGCCGTGCGCCGGGAGGGCGCGAGCCTGAGCTGCTTCGCCTGGGGACTGATGGCCCACTACTGCATGCAGGCCGCGGAGGAGCTGGAAGCGGATGGCGTCAGCGTCGAGGTCATCGACCTCCGCACGCTGAAGCCGCTCGACAAGGAGGCGATCCTGGGGTCGGTCCGCAAGACCGCGCGGGCGCTCGTTGTCTACGAGGACAACCTGACGGGCGGGTTCGGGGCCGAGGTGGCGGCGATCATCGCCCAGGAGGCGTTCGAGCACCTGGACGCGCCCGTCGTCCGGGTGGCTGCGCCGGACGTGCCGGCCATGCCCTTCAACAAGCCGCAGGAGGACGCCTTCATGCCGAGCCCGGAGCGTATCGCCGCCGAGATGCGGAAGCTGGCGGCCTACTGAACACCCAGGCCGAGGCCAACTATGTGTTGGCCGGGATCTTCGCCGTCGCCGACTGGATCGCCGTCTGGTTCAACGTCAGGCTGCTCGAGTATTGGGCTAAGCCGGCCGTCATCGTCGTCTTGATCATCGCGGTGCTCTTCGCTCACCCGTTCGACCAGGTGGTCCGCGTGTGGTTCGTCATCGCGCTCTTCTTCGGGCTGTTCGGCGACATCGCGCTGATGCTGCCGCGCGAGCGCTGGTTCCTGCCGGGCACCATCTCGTTCCTGGTCGGGCACCTCGCCTACATGGGCGGCTTTCTGCGGGTCGGGGTGCGCGCTCCCTACGCTGCAGTCGGAGCGGTCGTAGCGCTGGTTCTGGTGGCGGCAGTCGGTCCGCCCATCTTTCGTGCCCTGCGGTCGCAGAAGAGCCCGCTTCTGGTCCCGGTCCTCGCCTACATGCTGGTCTTCGCGGTGATGCTGGCACTCGCCTTCGGGACAACCCGGAAGCTGATCATCGCCGGGGCCCTGCTCTTCGCGCTCTCCGACGCCTTGCTCGGCTACTACGAGTTCGCGCACCCGCTCAGCTGGGGCCGCAACGTCAACATCGTGCTCTACCAGCTGGGCCAGGCCGGCCTGGCGCTGTCACTGGCGTTGTGAGCAGCTTTCCCGAGATCGCGGCGGAGGAGTACGCCCGCCGCCGCCAGGCCGTCTGGGCGGGGATGGAGGCGGCCGGCTTCGACGCGCTGGCGGTCTTCTATCCAGCGCGGATCGCATACCTGACCGGCTTTCACCACATCCGCACCGAACGGCCGCTGGCGCTGCTGCTCGGGGACGGCTACAGCGCGATGGTGGTGCCGGCCGTAGAGAAAGAGCACGCGGAAGTCCTGCCGGGCATCGACCGCGTCGTCGTCTACTTCGACTACCCGGGCGACCACCATCCCATGGAGCGGGTTGCGCAGGCGCTGCGCGACATCAACGCAGCGCCAGCCCGGACGGCGGCGGACCACGACGGCCAGGTGCCTTACTGGGGATACCGGGGCCCGCGCCTGAGCGACCTGACGGGCTTGCCGGTGGCGGACGGCGAGATGCTGGTCGAGGCGCTCCGCCGGGTGAAGTCGCCACGCGAGCTGGAGTGCATCCAGCTCAGCTGCGACTGGGCGTCGCGCGCCCACCACCGGATGCAGGCGGCGATCCGGCCCGGCCAGACCGAGATGGAGTGCTACGCGCCGGTCGAGGTCGAGGTCCTGCGCGAGATGGTGGCCGAGATGCCCGGCTGGCAGCCGCGCAGCTTCGACGGCCAGGGCCTCACGTCGATGTTTGTCGGCGGCCGGGCGACCGCGATGCCGCATGGCTTTGTTCGCGGCCACGGCCTCCAGCCGGGTGACACTCTCGTCAGCGGCGCGGGCGCCGACATCGACGGCTACCAGAGCGAGCTGGAGCGGACCATGTTCATCGGCGAGCCTGCCGCCGCGCAACAGCAGCTTTTCGCGGCGATGCTGGCGCTGCAGGAGCGCGCCATCGAAGTCCTTCGGCCCGGCCTCCCGCTGGCCGAGGTCGAGCGGGAGGTCTTGAAGTTGGCAAAGGAGCTGGGCGTGGAGGACCGTCTCCGCCACCACGTCGGACACTCGATCGGCCTGGAAGGCCACGAGGCGCCATTTCTGGACCGCGGCGAGGAGGGGATGCTCGAGCCCGGCATGGTCTTCACGATCGAGCCGGGCGTCTACCACCCCGACCTGGGCGGCTTCCGCCACTCAGACACGGTGGTGGTCACCTCTGCCGGCCACCGCGTCATGACCGACTATCCGCGCGACCTCGAATCCCTGATCATCGAGGGACACTAGACTCGCCGCATGGACTTGCCGGGCAAGCTGGTGCGCCTCCGGGCGCTGCGCGACGACGACGCGCGTTTCATCGCGGAGTACTTGAGCATTCCGGAAGTCGCGCAGAACCTGGCTTCCTGGGCGCAGCTGCCCTACACGGTGGAGCAGGCTCGTGACTTCATCGCCCGCCGCGAATCCCGCTCCGTCACCTGGGCGATCGAGACGACCGGCGTGGAGACAGCCTTCATCGGGATGACCGGCTTCATCGACCTCGACTTTCGCAACCGCCATTGCGAATGGGGAATCTGGATCGGCCCGCCCAGCAATTGGGGCAAGGGCTACGGCACCGAGGCGTGCACGCTCGCCACGCGGTACGCCTTCGACCACCTCGCGATGGAGAAGGTCTACCTCTCGGTGTACGAGACGAACGTCAGGGGGAGGCGGGCGTACGAAAAGGCCGGCTACAAGGTCGAAGGCACCTTGCCGCGCGACCACTGGTGGGAGGGCGGCTTCGTCACGACCTACCGGATGGCCGCCTACCGGGACGACCCCCTCTACCGGCGGGACTAAACGGGTCCGAGAGGCAGCGCTTATTCGAGGGCTGCCGCCAATTCCTCAAGGTCACGAACCATAACCTCGGGTTGGCCGCCGATCGGCTGCGGGGGGTCGCCGGTCCGGTTCACCCAGGCCGCGCGAAGGCCGGACGCTGCCGCACCGGCGACGTCCCAGGAGTTCGCCGAGACGAAAAGCAGCCGCTCGCGCGGCGTCCCCGTGCGCTCCAGGGCGAGCTTGTACACCGCCGGCGCCGGCTTGTAGATCCGAACCTCGTGCGCGCTGATGAGCCATTGGAACCTCGTCCGCAAGCCGGCGTGGACGCAGAGCTGTTCGAGGTCGTCCGGATGGCCATTGCTCAAGATCGCCAGCCGGCGGCCAGCTCCCAGCCGCTTCAGCCCGGCCGCGACGTCCGGGAAGGGCGGCAGGTGGAGCAATCGCCGCATCACGTTGTCGACGTCCAGGCTGTACTCGTCGTAGATGGCCTTGGCGTACTCGATCGCACGGCGCGACAGCGTCGGGAAGTCCTGATAGCCGCCCATCAAGCTCAGGAGCCAGGTGTATTCAAGCTGCTTGCGGCGCATCGTCAGGACGACGTCGGCCGGCGCCCAATTTTCGTCCTCGATGTCGAAAAGCGTCCCGTAGGCGTCGAAGACGACGGTGTCGACGTCAGCGACCCGCGGCAAGCTTCAGCTCCTCAGCCCGGCCCGCGTACCCAGGGTGGCTCGGGCGCACGGTCCGGTACCAAGCCAGGACCTCGGCCAGGCAGTCCTCGAGCGCGGACGGCTCGAACCCGAGCTCGCGCCTGGCCCGGTCGCTGCGGCGGACGGTCGGCGCGTACGGACTCGCCGCCGGCGGCAGCTCGGCGCTCGGGATCGGGACCAGCGCCACCTCCTTCCCCATCGCCCGCCCGATCGCTCCCATGAGATCCTCCAGGGAGACGCCCTCGAAGGCAACTTCGTAGACGCCGTTGGCGCTCTTGCGAAGGTCGCAGGCGAGCGCGCACGCGAAGCCGGCGTCCTTCGACCAGGCCAGGCCCGCCGGCTGACGGTAGGTCTCCTCCGGCACCAGGAGCGGCCCGCCGTCCTCCACCCGCTGAAGATAGGCCGCGATGCGCAGGCTCGGGTCTCCGGCCCCCAGCACCGCGCCCGGCCTGACCACGACGGCGCCCGGCCACTCATCACAGGAGACGAGCACGTAGCGCTCGCCTTTGAAAGCGCCGTTGACCGCCTCCACGTCGGCCGGCCCGCGGGCGGCAAGGTCGAGGAGGACGTCCGGCGCCACCTCTTCGAGGACTCCACGCAGCGCGTCAAGGTCCGTGCGGTCGACCTGGCGGTAGCTCGTGAACGTCCCGTAAGGGCGGTCCTGTCGCCCCGCGGCGATCGTCTCTACGCCGCGCCGCATGAGCTCCTTGCAGGCCGCCGTGCCTATAAAACCGGCGCCACCCAGAACCAGCGCTCGCATGCGTCAGAAAAAGACTAGATGGAGCCTGAAAAGGGAAGAATTACAAGTGTGAAAGGTGATCGTGTCGAGGTCCTTGTCGATGCTGGTGGTGGCACTGCCAAGGAGTACGAGGTGCGGGCCAACCGGGCCGGCCGCCGAATCGAGGTGAAGACCTCGCGGAGCACCGTGGAAGTCAACGAGTTGACGCGCACGGGACGCGTCGTTCGGAGCGCCCGGTTCATGGCGCCGCGTGTTCTGGCAGTGGTCGAGCACCCGGTCGAAGAAGCAGCCTAACCAGCGTCCAGGCGTCTGAGCATCTCGGCGAGCGGCAGCACATCGAGCGATTCCACGCGCAGGTCGGCCAGCGAGAGGTCGAGCCCCGCCGTCATCGGGTTGGGCACCGCGATGCAGCGGAGTCCGGCCGCCTTGGCCGCCAGGATGCCGTTGGCCGAGTCTTCCAGCGCCACCGCTTCCGCCGGTGCCACACCCAGGCAATCGACGGCCGCCAGGTAGAGGTCGGGCAGCGGTTTGCCGTGCTCGACATCGTCCCGGCAGCGGACGCAGTCGAACTCCAGCCCGAGCCTGGCCAGGTGACCGTCCACCCAGCTGTGGCTGGAGCTCGAGGCCACGGCCAGGCCCAGCCCGAGGCGGCGGGCTTCGCCGTGGACAGCGAGCACGCCTGGCAGCAGCTCGAGCGCGGCGATGAGCTCCAGGTGCCGCGCTTTGCGCCGAGCGCGCACGCTCTCGGCGTCGATGGGCCGGCCCAGCCGCGATTCGATGTCGGCGATCGGATCGAAGTAGCTCGCCGGCCGGCCGATCACGTCGCCCCAGACATCCACAGTGAGCTCTAAGCCATGCTCCTGATAGGCCTCACGCCAGGACTGGAAGTCGGGGTGCTCGGTTTCCAGGATCAGCCCGTCGAAGTCGAAGACGAGGGCTCTGACGGATTTCAAATTTCTCTGAAGTCGGTCTCGACCTCGATGCCCGCGAGCTTCCGCAATCGACTGGCCAGCTCGGTTGCCAGCACCGGCGAGCGGTGGCGCCCGCCTGTGCAGCCGAAGGCGACGGTCAGCTGCGAGCGGCCCTGCGCCCGGTAGAGCGGCAGCAGCTTCCTCAGCGCGGCCCCCAGCGTACCGATCAGCTCCCCGGCTCCGGGCTGGCTCAGGACGTGCTCGCGGACCGGTTCGTCGAGACCGGTCAGCGGGCGCAGCTCCTCGATCCAGTAGGGGTTGTCCAGAAAGCGGCAGTCGACCACCCAGTCCGCGTCAGCCGGGAGGCCGTGCTTATATCCGAAGGCGACGCAGCGGACGAGCAGCTTCTCGCGCGTCCGCAGCCGCCGCGCCAGTTGCGGCAGCTCGTCGGGCCTCACCCGGTGATGGGCGCGTTCGTACGAGCCGCCCGGCTCCCCATCTGGCTTTCCCACGTGCACCAGCACATAACGATCGCCGCGCTCGTCGGCTGCCAGCAGGGTGGCGGCGGCGTCGTGGTCCAGGGTGACCACCCTGTCGCCGGCCTCGCCACCCACGACGAAGCCGGCTTCGTCAAAGGCCTGGGCCGCGGTCTCCAGGTCGGCGCCGCCGACGTAGACAAGCGTCACAACAGCTCCTTGATTCGCATGGCGAGCCGCTCCGGGATCCCGACCGAGACGATCTCCTCCAGAGCGGCATCCCGGATTGCCTGGACGCTTCCAAAGGCGCGCAGGAGCGCCCGCTTGCGCGCCGGCCCGATCCCTTCGACGGAGTCCAGGGGGGAGCTCAAGGCCTTCCGCGAGCGAACCTTGCGATGGTGTGTGATCGCGAAGCGATGGGCCTCGTCGCGGACCCGCTGGACCAGGAACATCGCGGGCGAGTCGTGCTCCAGCACGATCGGCTCGGTCCGCTCGGGAGCGAAGATCTCTTCGCGCTCTTTAGCCAGGCCGAAGCTCGGGATATCGCCGAAGCCGAGCTCTTCGAGGACCTCCACGGCGGCGCTGAGCTGGCCCCGCCCACCGTCGATGAGGACCATGTCCGGCCGCGTCGAGAAGGAGCGGTCGGCGACCTCGTCGGCCTCCTCGCGTCGCTGCGCCGCCTCCAGGCGGGTGAAGCGCCGGCGCAGCACCTCCTGCATCATCGCGAAGTCGTTCGGGCCAGGCGTGTATCTGATCTTGAAGCTGCGGTAGTCCTCGCTCTTGGGACGGCCGTCTTCGAAAACGACCATGGCGCCGGTCGCCGAATCGCCCTGGATGTTCGAGATGTCGTAGCACTCGATCCGCCGTGGCGGCTCGTCGATCTCCAACGCGTCGGCCAGCGCGGTCAGCATCGGCACCGTCCGGCTGCGGTCGTAGTCCCATTGGATCTGGAGCTGCTTCAGCTCTTCGGCGGCGGTCTCCTCGAGCTGCCGGACCAGCGCGCGCTTGCGGCCGCGGCTGGGCACCTCCAGGAGGACCGGGCCGCCGCGCCGCTGTGTGAGCCAGTCCGCGACCAGCTCGGGCTCTTCGATGGGCGCCGGCAGGACCAGGGTGCGCGGCACGTGTGTCGCGCTCGTGTAGTACTGGAGAACGAAACCACGCAGGAGCTCGCCCTCGGGCACCTCCAGGTCGCCCTCCAGGGCGTGGCCGTCGTGCCCCACCATCTTGCCCTGGCGGATGTAGGCGACCTCCATGAAGACGTCCTTGCCGCTGCGCGCGTAGGCGACCAGGTCCTGGTCGTCGCGCCCTCGCGTCAGCACCTTCTGGCGATCGGCGATCTTCTCGACCGCCCGCAGCTGGTCGCGGTAGCGCGCCGCGTTCTCGAAGTCGAGAGCCTGCGCGGCGGCGTTCATCCGATCGCGCAGCTGCTTCGCGAGCAGGTCGGAGCGGCCCTCCATCAGCATCGCCACCTCGTGGGTGCGGGCCTGGTAGTCCTCTACCGAGATGCGGTTCTCGCAGGGACCGGGGCAGCGCTTGATGTGGAAGTCGAGACAGACACGGTGCTGGCGGAAGACGTCGTCAGAGCAGGTGCGGAAGGGCAGCAGCTGCCGGATCGACTTGACGGTCTGGCGCAGCGACTGGGCGCTCGTGTAGGGACCGAAGTAGATCGCCCCGTCCTTCAGGACGCGTCGCGAGTAGTGAACCCTGGGGAACTGGTTTGCTGAGGGGGGCGTCCCCCCTTTCGCGTCGGCCGGGCGAAGCCCTTCCCCCGACGCTAGCCCCCTGTCGGCGACCGGGATCTTCAGATAGAGGAAGTTCTTGTCGTCCTTCAAGCGGATGTTGAACCGCGGCTGGTAGCGCTTGATGAACTCGTTCTCGAGGACCAGTGCCTCCACCTCATTCGACGTCCTGACGAACTCGAAGTCGAAGACGCGCTTCATCAGCTCCGCCTTCTGGCCGGCAGGCGGCGCGAAGTAGGAGCGCAGGCGGTCGCGCAGCCGGAGCGCCTTGCCGACGTAGATCACCTTCTCGCCCTTGTCGCGCAGGAGGTAGACGCCCGGCGCCTCGGGCACAGCCCGCAGCCGCTTACGGATCGCTTCGCTGACGGCCATTCGGACACTTAGGATAGGCAGGCACATGGGAACCGATCCGAGCGCGCCCCAGCCCCCGCTCATGCCCCCGACGGCGCCGGTCGCCACCGGCCGCCCTACCAACACGCTGGCCATCGTCAGCCTGGTCGCGGGAGTGGCCTCTTACATCGGCTTTTTCGGAATCGGCGCCGTCGTGGCGATCATCACGGGCCACATGGCTCGGCGGCAGATCAAGCAGACCGGAGAGGCCGGGGACGGCCTGGCCTTCATCGGACTTATCCTCGGCTACATCCACCTGGCGCTGCTGGTCCTGGTCCTGGTCGGGATCATCATCGTGGTGACCCTCGTCGGGATCGCCGCCAGCTCGCGAAGCGGCTGATCTAGGCCGCCGGAGCCAGCCGCAGCACCATCACGGTCCCGCCGTCTTCGGCGCCGGCCGCGCTGACCGAGCCGCCGTGCGACTCCGCCACCTGGCGCACGATCGCCAGCCCAAGGCCCGACCCCGGCATCGCCCGCGCCGAGGGTGCCCGCCAGAAGCGGTCGAACACATGAGCCAGGTCCTCCGGCGCGATCCCCGGCCCGTGATCCCTGACGCGGACCATCGAACCTGTCACAGAGACCTCGACGACGCCGCCCGGGGGGCTCCACTTGCCCGCGTTGTCAAGCAGGTTGCCGACCGCGCGGTCGATCCGGCCGGGGTCGCAGCGCACGAAGGAAGGTTCGGAGGCGAGCCGGAAGTCGACGCTGGGCCAGTGGGTGCCGGCTCGCTCCACCGCCGCGGCGACGACCAGGTCCAGGCGCACCCCGTCGACCATCTCGAGCGGCTGGTCGCCCCGGGCCAGGTCGATGAGGTCCTGGACCAGCATGGTCAGCTGCTCGATCTGCGACACCAGGTCACTCAGGAGGCGGTCACGCTCGGGACCGGGCAGCCGCGGCGCCCGCTCCAGCACCTCGATGTTGGTGCGCAGGCTGGCGAGCGGGGTGCGCAGCTCGTGGGAGGCGTCGGCCACGAGCTGGCGCTGACTGCGCAGGGACTGGTCGAGGGCCGCGAGCATGGCGTTGAAGTTGACAGCCAACCGGCCGAGCTCGTCGTGCCTGCCGGCGACCTGGACGCGCTCGGTCATGTCGCCGGTCGCGGCCACATGCTCGACCGCCGCCGCCAGCCGCTGGACGGGCTCGACCGCACTCCGGGCGAGGGCCAGCCCGAGTCCGACCGCCAGCGCGATCCCGCCGATCACCATGAAGGCCAGGATCACGCGCAGGTTGCCGAGGATCCTGTCGACCTCGTCGAGCGGGCGCGCGATCTGGACCGCCAGGCCGCTGCCGACCGGCTTGGTCAGCACCCGCACGTGGACTCCCTGCACGCGCGCCTCCGTGAAATAGGCCGGGGCGCGCCCGGCCGCCACGTCCCGGTCACGCTGGTTGATTGGCAATGTCACCGTGCCGCTGTCGGGCGGCAGGTAGGCGTTGCCGTCGGCGTCGACCAGCTGGTTGTACCCACCCGGCGCGCCGAGGAAGGGCGCCGGCAGATGGCCGTAGACCCGCCCGCCGGTCACCCGCTGGACCTGAACGTCGTTCGCCAGCTGGGTCAGGTTGGCGTCGACCTGGCCGACCAGCTGCTGCTGCACCGCCAGGTAGATAGCGAGCGCGCCCACGAGCACGGCGACCGCCACCGCGGCCGCCCCCAGGAGCGTGAGCCGGCTCCGGAAGCTCATCGGTCCCGGAGGGCGTAGCCGACGCCGCGCACGGTGTAGATGAGGCGCGCCTCTCCGGCGGCCTCCAGCTTTCTTCGCAGGTAGGAGACGAAGACTTCGAGCGCGTTCGAGCTGGCGCCGAAGTCGTAGCCCCAGACCTTCTCGAAGATCAGCGCGCGGGGCACGATCCGGCGCGCGTTGCGCACGAGGAGCTCCAGGATTCGGAATTCCGTCAGGGTCAGGTCGATCCTGCGCTCGCCACGATGCACCGCCATGGTCGCAGGCTCCAGGACCAGGTCTTCGAACCGGAGTATCTCGTCCGGGTCGGTGGCGGGCGCAGCCCGGCGGACCAGCGCCCGCACACGGGCCAGCAGTTCGGCCAGCGCGAAGGGCTTGACCAGGTAGTCGTCCGCGCCGACGTCGAGCCCGGCCACCCTGTCCTCGACCGCATCCCGCGCGGTCAGCATCAGGATCGGGGTGCGATCGCCGCCCGCCCGGATGCGGCGGCACACCTCGAGCCCGTCCACACGGGGCAGGCCGATGTCGAGCACGACCGCGTCGTGACGCGGCGGCGCCACCATCTGGAGCGCCTGCACGCCGTCGCGGGCGAACTCGACCTGGTGCCCCTCCAGGCGAAGCGCCCGATCGAGGGCGTCGCGGAGGGCGGGATCGTCGTCGACCACCAGGATGCGCATCCGGAGCACTGGAAGCTTACCCAGCAAGCCTTAAGGTGAACTGAGCTAGTCGCCATTCGGAATCCCCCGCCCCGAGCATTGCCCGTGGGACCCGGTTTAGAACGTAAAGCCCCTTCCTTACAGG
>CATPBK010000149.1 GCA_955652705.1 Candidatus Dormiibacterota bacterium
AGGGAGGAAGCTTCCGATGAAGTTCTACGACGTGACCGAGGAGATCGACGCCCCGCCCGAGAAGGTCTGGGGCGTCCTGACCGACGGCGACAGCTACTCGCAGTGGGACAACGGCATCGACAAGCTGGAGGGTCGCATCGCACCCGGCGAGACCATCAAGCTCCACGTGAAGGTCAACCCCGGCCGGGCTTTCCCGCTCAAGGTGACCGAGTTCACCCCGCCTCTGCGGCTCGTCTATTCCGGCGGGATGCCGCTCGGGTTGTTCAAGGGCGTGCGCACCTACACGCTGACGGCGCAGGGCAACGGCTCCACGAAGTTCCACATGCGCGAGGAGTACACAGGGCCGATGCTGCCGATGATCTGGCCGTCGATCCCCGACCTCGGCCCTTCCTTCCAGCAGTTCGCGAAGGGCTTGAAGGCGCGCGCCGAAAGCGGAAGCTGAGCGACAATCGAGTCGCAATGAATACGATCCAGGGCATCGAAGGATTCAAGTCCATGGCCGGGCAGGAGCTGGGTGAAAGTGACTGGCACCAGGTCACCCAGGATCAGATCGACAAGTTCGCGGACGCCACCGGCGATCACCAGTGGATCCACGTCGACAAGGAGCGGGCCAAGGCGGGCCCCTTCGGCACCACCATCGCGCACGGCTTCCTGACCCTATCGCTGCTGCCCTCGCTGACCGGGCAGGTGACACGCGCCGAGGGTATTCGGATGGCGATCAACTACGGGTTGAACCGCGTCCGTTTCCCGGCCCCGGTCAAGAGCGGGTCACGCGTGCGCGCGTCGGTCAAGAACCTGACCGTCGAAGAGGTCGAAGGCGGCGTGCAAGTGGTCAACCAGGTCACGGTCCACGTCGAGGGGCAGGAAAAACCGGCCTGCGTGGCCGAGACCGTCTCCCGTTTCTACGCCTAAGCGAGTTTCCTCAACTGATCTGAGACCAGAGATCAGCTGATCAACTCCAACTGCGCTGTTGCTTTGCGCGACCGGGCCTCGCGCCGGTGCGCGCGGAGCTTGAACGCAATTAGAAGCACCTCATTGACGCGTCGCTCATAGTCGGCGACGCTCGCACCCTCGAGCGACTTGAAGACTTCGCGCGCCGCCGTCTCCAGCTGGTACCAAATGTCACCCGCGCGCTTCAGAAAGAGTGGGTGGCGCGAGTTGATCACGACCGTGGTGACGTCATGCTCGATGACGGTCTGGCTGCGAATCGTCGGATCAAGCGGCCGCACGATCACGTTGCCGAATCCGCGGCGCTTCTGCTCGTTTTCGTTCGGAAGCCGAACGGGCGACGCAGGGCGATCAACTTCAGTCCTATGTTGCCCACTCGATCTTGTGCGGGCTTGAGCCTGCGGCCGGGCGGCCGCGAGTCCGGGGAACATTTCCTCACGCTCGGCGAGCTTGAGTACCTGGCCGAGCAGGCGCCGGACCTGCTCCGCTGTCTTGAGGGCAGACGCGGGAGGCGGCGCCAGCTCGTCTTCCGCAAGTCGCTCGGTGAGCGGCGCGAGCAGTGCGTGCATCCGCCGCTCCACGGCAACCCACGCCACGCTGTCTCTCGCAAAATCGCTCTTGTTCATCGTCAGCGGGACAGGCGCCAGATCGACCTCTCCGACGAGGCGAGCCATCCCGGACACCTGCACTGCGTTCGGGTGTCCGAAGAACTCGCCGGCGGCGATCAGCCTGCCGAGCTTGTAGCAGCGCAAGCCAGGTACGTAATCGACGCCGCGGCCCTCGGGCTCGGCGATTCCATACCAACCCTTGAGCGTGGTTCCGGCGGCGCGGACGGCGAACCTGTGCTCCTCCTGGAAATTGATCGCGGGCGGCTGGACGCGGACCCCGTTGATAGACATCTTCAGGTCGGCGTGCACGACAAGCGGCCGGTAGGTATCTCCGAGTCTGGGGCCCAGGCGGCGAGGATCAAGATGTTTGTCGACGCCATCAATTCGGATGCGGACGTAGCCCTGCTCTACCGGCGCTCGCTTGGGCACTACTTTGAGCTCATAAGTCTTGAGCTTGGAGCGGTCGCGGTAATCTGGGTCGGCAAAGCGCCACGCAATCTCGTCACCCGGCCGGCTGGCCTCGACGGTGAAGCTCCTACCCAGATGGCCGATCGCCGCCTTGCCGCCCTGACCGTACTGGCCGAGCAGGCGACTTCCGCGTTTCGGTGATCCGCCCCAGCGCAGGTAATTACGCTCGAGCTCGGTCGGCCCCATCCCTTCTCCACCCCGGGACTCGACCACCACGAAAGTCGGATGCACCTGCAGCAGCACCTCGAGTGAACTCCCCTTGAGGCGAGAGTCGATGGCGTTGTCGACCAGTTCCATGACGGCGTCCGCAGAGGACCGGTAATTGGCGAAGAGTGAAGCCGTGATGGCGGGGTCGATCCGTTCACGGACGGTCACACGCTGAGCCATGCCCGCCGCAAATTTATACCTGCCTGCCTCCCAACCCCAGTCTTCTCCGAGGGAGTTGTTATACTCCGTAATACAATGGTCAAGCGAGCTTCCCAGGTAATCGCCGTCTCAGTGCCGCCCGAATCGGCCGCGGACTTCGAGCGGATCGCCAAGGATGAGGGCCGCAACAAGAGCGAGCTCTTCCGCGAGATGCTACGTGTGTACCGGGCGCACCGGGAAACCGACCTCTTCGAATCCATCCAGCGGTATGGCGCCTCGCGCGCACGGACTCTCGGCGTGCACGACGAAGGTGACGTCGAGCGATTGATCCGAGAAACCCGCGGCGGTTGAGGGTCGTGCTCGACACCAACGTGCTCGTATCCGCGCTCATATTCCCGGGTGGTACGCCTGAAGTCGCTTACCGTCTGGCGCTCGAGGAGCGGATCGAGTTGGTCACCTCACGAACGCTACTCGCCGAATTGGGTTCAGTTTTGGAGGCGAAGTTCGGTTGGGAACCCGCTCGTGTCGAGCAAGCTGTCGGTCAGCTTGTCCGTGTCGGCATCGTCGTCGATCGGACCACCATTGTCACTGAGATCGTGGCCGACGATGCCGACAACCGGGTACTGGAGGCGGCTGCTTCAGGCGACGCGACTGCGATTGTTTCGGGCGACCGGCACTTACTCGCACTCCGAGAATGGCGCGGGATTCGGATCCAGACGCCCACCGAATTCCTGCAGGGTCTCGCCAACGCCAGCTGACTGCCTCGTTACGCGAACTGGGGAGAGATCGTGAAGTCATCGGCGCTCCTTGCTTCGATCCTAGGCTCCGTCTGCGTCGACATCGCTGGACGAACCTTGTGCAGGATGGCCCAAGGAACTACACCTAGGCTTGGTGTTCCGACTCTAGCGCGCCGCGCCCGGACTACAGGAGCGCTTTCTCCGTCTCCACGTCGAAGAGGTGGAACTGGCGGGGATCGATGCCGAGCCGGACCCGGTCGCCCACCTCGACCTTCATCTGCGGCTCCACGCGGGCGGTCATCGTGTCCGAGCCGCAGGTCCCGTAGAGGAACTGGTCCGACCCCAGGACCTCAACGACCTCGACCTTCAGCTCGAGCCCGGCGTGGCCCTCCCGGGGCTTTTCGGTCAGCGCCTCGGGGCGAATCCCCAGGATGCCCTTCTCGACACTTACCGAGCGCGGCAGATCGACCTCGAACCCGGACGCCTTGGCCGCCTTGTCGTGGACGGTCACGGGGACGAAGTTCATCGTCGGCGACCCGATGAAGCCTGCCACGTAGATGTTGGCGGGGCGGTCGTAGATCTCTCGCGGCGGGGCCACCTGCTGCAGGACCCCGTCCTTCATCACGGCGATGCGGTCGCCCATCGTCATCGCCTCGACCTGGTCGTGCGTGACGTAGATGAAGGTCGCGTGGAGCGCCCGGTGCTGCTTCTGGAGCTCGATCCGAGTCTGCACGCGGAGCTTGGCGTCGAGGTTGCTCAGTGGCTCGTCGAGGAGGAAGACCTGGGGCTCTCGGACAATAGCGCGGCCAAGGGC
>CATPBK010000150.1 GCA_955652705.1 Candidatus Dormiibacterota bacterium
AACGCCCTATTGAGCACGTCGTTGCCGCTCATATTGAAGCTCACGCGGCGTCGTATTCGGCGGTGGAGCGGACCGGCTTCGACAGCTTGGAGGCCGCCCAAGTGTCGAGGTCGTCCATCTTGTAGAGTGGAAACTTGCCGGCCTTCTGGTATATTGGACCACCGCCGACAGTAGCGAGTTTGGCGAGCGTCTGAATGACGCCGTTGAAGCGTAAGCGCGGTCTGACGGCCGCCTTGCGCAGTTTTATCAAATGCTGCGATCTGGATAGCTACGTTGGCGGAGCGTGGCATGGACAGCAAGTTCGACGCGGCAGCGAGAGATCCTACGACCGGTCGTAGGAGTGGTCGGAATGGCGCGGTTCAGGTGATCGCGCGGATGTCGGTCAAGCGCGCTTGGACGACATCGCAGAAGATGGCGATTTTGGACGAAGCGTTTGCGCCCGGCGCCTCGGTCTTGAAAGTGGCGGAGCGACACGAAATCAATACCGGCCAGCTCTACACTTGGCGGCGGCTCCTGTTGGAAGGCAGCTTGACTGGGCCCAAACCTGCTGCGCCGACATTCGCGCGTGTAAATATGGCGCCTGAGATCGCGGCTCTGCCTCGGCCTGCGCCTGTATCGGCCGCGCCGGCTCCGACTGAAGTCGAACCTGCGCATCGATCGGGAATGATTGAGATCGAGTTTGTTTCTGGCGTCCGTGTTGGCGTCGACGGCGATGTAAACGGCAAGGCGCTGAAACGCGTTCTCGATGCGCTCCAATCACCATGATCAGCATTCCGGCGGGTGTGCGCATCTATCTTGCTTGCGGCGCAACCGACATGCGCCGCGGGTTCGATGGGCTGGCGGTAATGGTGCAGGAGGTATTGGCGCAGAATCCTCATTCGGGTGCGCTGTTCGCATTCCGGGGCAAGCGTGGAGATTTGATTAAGCTGCTGTGGTGGGATGGCCAGGGCCTCTGTCTGTTCGCGAAGCGGCTGGAGAAGGGGCGTTTCGTTTGGCCAATCTCTGCAACGGGAACCGTGTCGATGACGACGGCGCAGTTGGCGATGCTGCTTGAGGGCATTGATTGGCGGGCGCCGATCAGGAGTTGGCGCCCTGAGCTTGCAGGGTAGATAACGCGTTGAATCATCGTAGTTTCGCTGTCATTTGGCGGCCCCTTGTGATAGCAATTCTGGGTGCCGAACAGCGCCGCCTCTCTCCCCGACGACATTGAACCATTGCGCCGTCTTGTCGCTGCGCAACGCGAGGAACTTGACGCCGAACGGGCCGCGCGCAAGGCGGCGGAAAGCGCGCTTTTCAGCCGCGATCTGCTGGTCGAGAAGCTGAAGGTCCAGATCGCCCGGCTGAAGCGGATACATTTTGGCCGCTCGTCGGAAAAGCTAGCGACGGAGATCGCCCAACTCGAACTGGCGCTGGAAGAATTGGAGACGGCGCAAGCCGAATTGCCGCCGCGCGCCACTTCAATCGCCCGCGAGCGCAAGGCGCCAAATCGCTCACTACCGCCCCATCTTCCGCGCGAGGAGATCATTCACCTGCCGGCGAGCGGCAATTGCGGTTGTCCGGCCTGCGGCGGCGCTCTTCGCCGTCTCGGCGAGGACGCGGACGAGATACTCGATATCGAGCCCGTCGTCTTCAAGGTCGCGCGCCACATTCGGCCGAAGTTCTCCTGCCGGGTGTGCGAGACGATTGTGCAGGCTCCAGCGCCGGAGAAAGCCGTTGCGCGGGGCAAAGCCAGCTTCCGCATGATCGGCCATGTCATCGTCTCCAAGTTCGATCATCATCTTCCCTTGTATCGCCAGGCCGAGATGATGGCGGCGCAGGGGATCGACATCGACCGCTCGACGTTGGCGGGCTGGACCGGCCAGGGCGCGGCGTTGCTTGATCCGATCGTGGCGCGCATCAGGGAAGCGGTTTTGTCTTCATCGAAGCTCCACACTGATGATACGCCCGTGCCGATGCTTGATCCCGGCAGCGGCAAGACGAAGACGGCGCGGCTTTGGGTCCATGCGATGGATGATCGCGCTTATGGCGGCGCGACAAACCCCGCCGTCTGGTTCGCTTTCACGCCAGATCGCCGGGCCGAGCACCCGCAGACGATGCTGAGAGACTTTTGCGGCCATCTGCAAGCGGACGCCTATGCCGGTTACGAGGAACTCTATCGCTCCGGCCGCATCATTGAAGTCGCCTGTTGGGGACATGCGCGCCGCAAGATCTTTGACCTGCACCAGACCCAGGCGAGCGCCATAACGACCGAACTCCTCGAGCGGATCGGTGGCCTCTTCGCGGTCGAAAAGAAAGTGCGAGGCCAGCCGCCGGATATTCGGCGCGCTGCGCGACAATCGCAATCCAAGCCCCAGCTCGACGAACTGAAAGCCCGTATGGAGGAGATCCGCGCAAAGCTTTCGGCGAAAAGCGCGCTCGCTGTCGCCATCTCTTACGCGCTAAAACGCTGGCCGGCGCTGACCCGCTATCTCGACGACGGACGTCTGGAGATCGACAACCTCGTCGCCGAACGGGCGTTGCGAGGCATCGCCATCGGGCGCAGAAATTGGCTGTTCGCCGGATCAAGGGCTGGCGGCGAACGCGCCGCCGCCATCTACTCCATCATCGAAAGTTGCAAACTGAACGGCGTCGAGCCATTCGCCTACATCTCTGATGTCATGCAAAAGATAGCAGAAGGATGGCCAAACAGCCGCATCGACGAACTCATGCCATGGACGTGGAACCAAATGGCGCGGCAGAAGGCAGCATAAAAATCGCGGCCTTGAAACCACGGTTACGGTGTAAGCGCGGTCTGACGGCCGCCTTGCGCAGTTTTATCAAATGCTGCGATCTGGATAGCTACGTTGGCGGAGCGTGGCATGGACAGCAAGTTCG
>CATPBK010000151.1 GCA_955652705.1 Candidatus Dormiibacterota bacterium
GCCGCGAACCAGCCGTTCACCGCGGTGGTGGACAGCCTGCGCGCGCTGCTGACAGGCGCGCCGGTCGGCAACAGCGCCTATCTGGCCCTGGCGTGGTGCGCGGCCATTGCGCTAGTCGGCTACCTCTGGTCCCAGGCCGCCTTCCGCCGCGGTACCCGATGAACTTGGTCGACGGGAGACGAAAGTACATGATCACGATCGGTCAGCTCGCTGCCTACGCGGGCGTGACGATCAAGGCCGTCCGCCATTACCACCAGCGCGGCTTGCTCGAGGAGCCATTGCGTGACTCTTCGGGCTACAGACGCTACACGGCCGAGCATGCAATCAAATTGATCAAGATTGCAACGCTCGCCAAGGCCGGCGTGCCGCTCGACCGCGTCAAGGAGTTGCTCGCCGCCGACCCCGACCGCTTCGCCGCAGCCCTGGTCGAGATCGACGCCAATTTGAAGGAACGGGCCGAGGAACTCCTCCGCCCCCGAGAGCGGATTGCCCGCCTTAGGAGCGGCGACCGGCTGTTCGTCTCCGAAGAGGTCGCCGATTACCTTGACCAACTCCACGAGCTGGGCATGAGTCAGCGTTCGGTCCAAGCGGAACGCAACGGCTGGATCCTGCTGCAGTCAGTTTCACCGAAGGAAGCGGCCATCATGATAGCCGAAAAGCGCGACGCTTTCAGCGATCCGGAGTTCCGCGCCATCTACCTTGAGTACGACGCGGCGTTTGAGTGGTCCCCCGACGACCCTCGGCTCGATGTACTGGCCGATCGCGGCGTGCGGTGGCTCGCCGCCCAAAGCAGCGGGTCCGGGGGAGAAGAACGGCCATTTCAGGACCCGACGATCGCCCAGCTGCTGGCGACATCGCCCGGCGCGTCATCGCCGGCCTGGGACCGGCTCACAGAGATCGCCAGGGAGCGCATGGCGTTAGGGGGCAGGAAAATCTAACTCGACCCGCTGGATGGGTGGACGATTGACCGATCGTCGGGTCGCTATCCAATCCACGCACGCGAGTGCCGAAGGACCTTCTGAGCCGGACCAAGCCGCCTTTTGGGCTGGCCGGCCGAACAATGACTCGCCTCCCCGCTTGGCGGGGAGGGTAGGGAGGGGTGAATCGGGAGAGCGATTTCCTGATCGGCAGGGGGAAGGTGAAAGTCCTAACGGTAACGCGCGTCAAAGAGCGATCGGGAAAATGGTGGGTCCAGCCAGCGCACCGGTCCAATTGAGCTGAGCCCGCCGTGGCCCCCGAACAAACGTGTGGGGTGGCTAGCGGGATTCGAACCCGCGACACCCAGATCCACAATCTGGCGCTCTAACCAGGCTGAGCTATAGCCACCGTGCCGGGGAGGGTCAAATTCTACCCGGCATAGAATTCAGGCCATGGCCACGGCCAACCAGGTTCGCTTTGACAACCTGCTGAAGAAAGGCGACCTCATCGAGTCCACTTCGGAGATGACCCCGGAGTACCTGAAAGAGCTCAAGCACACGCTCATCGTCTCCGGCGACACCGAGCTGATCTCAGCGCCCGCCTACTACATGGCCACCAAGCGCGCTCCCAGCGTCAACGCCTTCATGACCGGCATCGCGATCATCCAGGACGAGCTAGCCCACGCACACATCGCCTACCACATCCTGGAAGAGCTCGGCGAGGACGAGGAGACTCTGATTTTCGAGCGCGACCCGAAATCGTTCCGCTACCCCTATGCGTTCGACGTTCCGCTCGAATCCTGGCCCGAGCTGGCGATCGCGAACGCGTTCTACGACCAGGCGGGATTCTGCCTGCTCGGCGACATCCACGAGCAGTGCTCCTACGGCCCCTGGAAGCGGGGCCTGGTCAAGGTCATGGCCGAGGAGAACTTCCACCTGCGCAACGGCCGCACCTGGATGAAGAGGATCGCGGCCGCGGGCGGTGAGGCCAAGGATGAGCTGCAGAGCAACGTCGACTGGATGTTCCCGCTCACCGTCGAATGGTTCGGCCTCCCCGACGACCTAAAGATGCATTCGACCCAGCTCGAGTACCGGCTGAAAGGCAAGACCAACGACCAGCTGCGGCAGTGGTGGCTGTCCACGGTCGTGCCCTACTGCGACTCGATCGGCATCAAGGTCCCGGCGCACCAAGAGGGCGAAAACTGGGTGCTCGACTACCCGTTCCCGTGCACCTTCGACGCCGGCGAGAAGCGCTGGGATTTCAAAGATCCAGTCACCTGGGATGAGGTGCTGGTGCGCTGGCGCGAGCGCGGTCCCCGCAACGCCCAGATGGTGGCCGACTTCCAGGAGTCCTACCGCAAGCTGCGCGCCGCGCGGCTGCAATGAACCCCGAGGACCGCATCTGGGCGGCCCTGGCCGAGGTCCAGGACCCGGAGATGCCGATCAACCTGGTCGACCTGGGGCTGATCTACGGGGTCCGGCGGGAAGGTGGCCGGGTCGACGTCGACCTCACCTTCACCGCGATGGGCTGCCCCGCGGCCGACTTCGTGATCGAGGACGTCCGCGAGCGGCTCCTGGCCGAGCCCGACATCGACGAGGTACGCGTGCGAGTCGTCTGGGACCCGCCCTGGACCGCCGCCCGCCTCACCGAAGCCGGGCGTGACGCGCTGGAGACCTGGGGCCTGGCCGTATGAGCATGACGCGCGTCCACGACAAGGTCCGCGAGTACGAGGTCTTCGCCCGCAAGGCCCGCATCGATCCGCTCCACCATGTCGGCCGCGTCGTCGCGCCCGATGACGGCGCCGCCATGGCCTACGCCCGGGCGACGTACGACGAGGAACGCTGGATCGAGATGATCATCGTGCCGCGCGAGCAGGTCATCACCCTCTGGGCCCCAGGCGAGGAATGAAGGAGAACCCCGCCGACCTGGTCTTGAGCCTGGCCGACTGCAAGCAGCTGCTGGGTATGCGCTACGCCGAATGGTGCAGCGCCACGCCGACGCTGGAGGCGGACATCGCCGCGGCTGCGATGGGCCTGGACGACCTCGGCCACTCGCGCGTCCTCTATGGGTGCCTGAGCGAGCTCGGCACCGACCCGCGCGGCCCGGAGCGCGAGAGCGACCCTGCCTCCTACCGGAACGTCGCCTTCCTCGACGACCCCTGGCTGGACTGGAGCCAGTTCGTGGCCGCCAATGCGGTCCTCGACACGGCTTTCACACTCCTGATCGAGAGCCTGGTGGAGGGCGAGGTCGAGGTCCTCCGGAGCCGTCTCCGCAAGATGGTCGCGGAGGAGCGCTACCACTTCCTGCACGGGCGGAGCTGGCTCAACGAAGCCTCGGCGCGAGAGCCGATCGAGCAGGTCTGGCGAGAAGCTGTCGAGTTCTTCGGGCCGGAGGGCGGCGATCTTCGCCGCCGGCTGGCCGAGCGTCTCGAACGGCCGGAGCCGGAGCTACGGATCGACTGGAAGAAATGGGACCCGGTGCGCCGCCGGTCCCAGCCGGGCGCCATCGACGCCCGCACCTTCGACATGCTCCGTGGCCTTGAGGAGAAGCGCTACATGGTGGCCGGTGAGCGGTCCGGCTGAGGAGCCGCGCCCGGCGCCGCGGTGCCCGTTCTGCGGGTCCCGCGAGGGCGAGGTGATCTCGCTCTTCGGCACCCAGGCGATCACGCTCCAGTACCGCTGCCGTGGCTGCGGCTCCTACTACGAGGCACTCAAGTACGCCGCCGGGGAGGCCGCCTCTTCGGACGCCCCTTCTCCCCAGCCCCGCGTCTGACCAGCGCCAGGGGGATCCCGGCGAGCAGCACGATCAGGATGGCGCCGGCCACGATCAACGGCAGCGTTTGGCCGCTGAGCCCGGAATTCTGCGCAGTGCGCGCCGCGCCGGACGGGTAGCCGGCGGCGAACAGGCCGAGGCTGGTGGTGCGGGCGTCGATGAGGTTGCAGGCCGTGGCGTTGGCGTTGCTCGGGATCGGCGCCCAGGACCCGTTCGGCTGGGCCAGGTACATGTTCGAGGGCGCGGGCAGCACCGTCGAGTAGAGGAGCGCGACGCGGGCGTCCTTGGCGATCGACGAGTTCGCGGTGACCAGGTAGACGTTGGTCACGAAGGTGTACTGGTCATGCGCCGGGAAGTCGGTCACCGGCTTGATGTCGATGCTGAGCGGGGAACCGCCCGCCGGCGGGTTGAAAGCGCCCGGGACGGTCGTGAGCTGGAACTGCCCGTCGTCCGTGAAGGCGGTGACGGGCTGGACCTGCCCGCCGACCACCTTGACGGTGGCGTGGCCGC
>CATPBK010000152.1 GCA_955652705.1 Candidatus Dormiibacterota bacterium
AGGCGGCGGAGGAAAGCTCCCGCTCGAGCGCATCCACGTAGGGCGCCATCAATCCATCCAAGCCCGCGTAGGCGTTGAAGTCGCAGTAGCCGCATTTGTGTCGGCAAAACGGTATGTGGATGTAGAGGTGGCGGAAACTGTGCATGTTAAGGAGGGCCGTCAAACACGGTAGACGAAGGTCAAGCCTCCAGTGCGGCCAGTTCCTCCTCGACCAGCTCGATCAACTCGCCGATTGTCGCCGCGTCGAAGGCCAGCTTGATGTCGGCGGCACGGTAAAGCTCCGGCAAAGGCCGTGTCGAGCCCAATGCCAGGGCGCGTCGGTAAGCCGAGACCGCCGCCTGCTGGTCCTTGCGGGCGTTGCGCCAGATCTGCAAGGCGCCGAGCTGGGCGATGCCGTACTCGATGTAGTAGAAGGGCACCTCCCAGAAGTGGAGTTGTCGATACCAGCGCGCGATCCACTCCTTGGTCAGACCGGTGTAGTCCACCCCAACTTCGAACTGCCGCCGCAATCGCAGCCACTCGTCATCGCGCGCGGCGGCATCCGTGCCCGACGGGTTGGTGTAGATCCAGTGCTGGAGCGCATCGACCGTGGCGCAGTGCGGGAAGAAGAGAACGATCCCCTCGAGGTGATCGATTCGAGCTCGCCGGTAGTCCTCCTCGGAGTAGTAGCCCCCAGATCGGCGACCCCAGTAGGGTGCCGACAGCAGCTCCATGGCCATCGAACCGACCTCGCCCATCTCCATCCCAGGCATGCGTTGGCAGAAAAGCCGCCCCGCCTCGAAGTACTCGAACCCGTGGAAGCAGTGACCGGCCTCGTGGACCAGGGTGTGGACGTCGCCCGCGACCCCGGCCGCGTTCATGAAGATCAGGGGGCGCTTTCGGTGCGGCAACTCGGTCATGTAGCCGCCCGGTGCCTTCCCCTTGCGACTTTCGAGATCCAGGAGGTCTTCATTCGCCAGCTTGTCGAATCGGGCACCCAGAACGGGGTCGACCTGTTGGAAGATCGCCCGCCCGCGATCAATGAACTCCTGGTTGGTTGAAAACGGCTTCAGCGCCGGTCTGCCATCCGGATCCACGTCGAGGTCCCACGGCCGGAGCGCCTCCAAGCCGAGCTTCTTGAGGTGCCGCTCATAGATCCTCTTGGCTGCGGGAACCGCCTTTTCGAGCACAGCCTCGTGAAATCGGTAGCAGTCCTCGGGTGTGTAGTCGAAGCGATGGAAGACCTGATGTTGGTAATCGCGGAAGTTCTTGAAGCCGGCGTTGTTGGCAATCTGCTGGCGCAACCGATACTGGTCAGTGAAGATCCTGGCCAGAACTCCGCGCTGATCGATGTACTGCTGCCGTTCCAACCGCCAGGCCTTCTCGCGGACGGAGCGGTCCGGATCCGCCATGAACGGCCGCAAGCGCGGCAAAGGCAATTCCTCGCCGTTCCAGTCGGCGACCAGCCCGCCCGTGACCTTCTGGTATTCAGCGGATAGGCGCTCGACTTCCGCCTTGAGCTCCACGTTCTCCTCGCGGAAAAGCTCGATGTCGGTCCGAAACGTGCGCAGGGGCTCCAAGAGGTCCGGGCTCTCATAGCCGCTCTCGACAAGTAGCTTGGCGAGCCGAACCCGCTGCTCAGCCGCCTGCGGCTCGATCTCGGTCTGAAAGCGGAGATTGGTCGCCTCCTTGGCCTTGTCTGCCGTGTCACAGGTGTACGCGAAGTAGGCCGACTCCCGCGCTTCGCCTACCAGGTCTTCGAAGTCAGACCAGTCCTGCAGCCATTCGGCGGCCGTTTCCTTCGTCACCGGCCGCGACGCCAGCTCGTCGTAGTACGGCAAGACGTCGGTCCAGACCGCTTCGGCGAAGACCTTCGGCGATTCGGGCAGCTTGATCATCTGGTCTGCATCCTCATCCCACCGGAGCGACGGGAGCGATTCATTTGATGTCCACAACAGCGGCGCGAGCGAGCTCGCGCAGGCGGGCGGGTGTGATCGCAAATACCGAGTCCGGACGGCCCGCGGCCGCCCAGACCACGTCGTATTTCAGCAGATCCCCGTCCATGTATACAGGCAGCTTCGAGGCATGCCCAAACGGGGGCACACCTCCGATCGCGAAGCCGGTGGCGTCCCGCGTGCGCACTGCGTCCGCCTTTGAGAGCGGCGCGCCGACGGTGGGCTCCAGGTGCTCGGGCAGGACACGGTTGGAACCGCTCGCCAGAACGACGATCGGCCTCCCGCCGGCTTCGAAAACCAGCGACTTCACGATCTGCCCAAGCTCGCAGCCGATAGCTCGCGCCGCGTCCGCGGCGGTCCGCGTCCCCTCCGGGAAGATCCGGACCTCGAACTCGGCCAGGAGCTCGCCTAGCCCGGTGGCCATCCCATCCGCCGACCGCCGATCAGGTGCAGGTGAACATGAAAGACGCTCTGTAGGGCGTCGGGCCCGACGTTGAAGACGAGGCGGTAGCCGGACTTGTCCACGCCGCGGTCGCGCGCAATGCGGTGCGCCGCCGCAAGGAGCGCGGCCAACAGTTGCGGGTCATCGAGCTTCTCGACGGACTCGACATGGCGGCGCGGCACGATCAGCACGTGTACGGGAGCCTGCGGGTTGATGTCGTTGAAGGCGGCCACCAGCTCGTCCCGGTAGACGAGCTTGTCCTCGGGGCCCTCGGCTAAGGAGCAGAAGATGCAGGCTGCCACACCACTTCCTCGAGCTCGCCCGATCGCCGGCCGGCGGCCGGCGCCGTGACCTGGATGTAGTTCTCGCTGACACCGCGAATGAGCCCCCCGACCTGCCGGTCCCAGATCACGGCCAGCCGCTTCCCGTGAAACTGCTTCTCGTACTCAGACTTGAGCCGCCTGCCGAGCTCGATCAGCCGTCGGGACCGATCTTGCGAGTCCTGGAGCGAAACCTGGTCCGCGTGGCGGGCCGCCGCCGTGCGCGGCCGGGGCGAGAAACGGAAGACATGCAGCCCCATGAACCGCGCTGTCGCAACCAGGTCCAGGGTCTCTCTGAAGTCCGATTCGGTTTCGCCGGGGAAGCCGACCATCAGGTCCCCGGTCAGAGCCAGGTCGGGTCGAACCGACCGCGCGAGCTCGACCGCTCGCCGGAACCCAGCCACCTGGTACCGCCGGCCCATCCGGGCGAGCACGCGATCCGACCCTGACTGCAGAGGCAGGTGGAGGTGCGGGCAGAGGCGCGGATGCGCCAGTAGCTCGATGAGCTCGCGATCTATGTGCGATGGATCGATCGAGCTCAGCCTGATCCGCGCCGGCGAGGCCGCGTCCAGGAGGCGCCTGACCAGCGGAGCGATACCGCCGCGGTAAGAACCGAGATCGATCCCGGCCAGCACGATCTCCCGATAGCCGGCCGCCGCCGCGGCTCGTGCTCGAGCTTCCAGATAAGGAAGGACGCGCGAGAGCGAGCGGCCGCGCGCCTGCCAGACGATGCAGAAGGTGCAGCGGTTGTCGCAGCCGTCCTGGACCTTCAGCACGAAGCGGGAGCGCCGTACCCCGGGCGGCTCGACCGTCAGCAAGGGCTCCCCAAGCGAACGCTTCCAGGCGTTTGGGAGGACGAGATCGGCGCCCAAGCTGTCGCCCGGATGGGAGTCCGCATAGCAGCCCATCAGCACCACCGCCGCCGAGCCGTGCTCGCGCCGAGCTCGATGGACTGCCTTGCGGGTGTCGCGGTCCGCCGCCGCGGTCACGGTGCAGGAGTTGATCACCACCACGTTCGTGGCATCGACCAGGCGCTCAGCCATCTCGTCGAGCTCGGCCGCGTTGGTCCGGCATCCGATGTTGACGTAGACCGCCCCGCCGGCACCCACGAGACCCTAGGTTACCGGGGTCGAGCGACCAGCTCCGGCGCGACCGGAAGCTTTCAGTCCAGGGAGAGCACCGCCATGAAAGCCTCCTGCGGTATCTCCACGTTCCCCACTCGCTTCATCCGCCGCTTCCCTTCCTTCTGCTTCTCCAGCAGCTTGCGTTTACGGGTGATGTCCCCGCCGTAGCACTTGGCCAGCACGTCCTTGCGCAGCGGTGGCACCGTTTCGCGCGCGACCACCTTGCCGCCGATGGCCGCCTGGATCGGGACCTCGAACATCTGCCGCGGGATCAGGCCCCGCAATTTCTCTACCAGGCGGCGCCCGATGAACGCCGCCTTGGCGCGGTGGACGATCATCGAGAGGGCGTCCACCGGAACACCGCCCAGCAGCACGTCGAGCTTGACCAGCTCGGCGGGCCGAAAGCCGATCAGCTCGTAATCCATCGAGGCGTAGCCCTTGGAGCGCGACTTGAGGGCGTCATAGAAGTCCGAGATGATCTCGCCAAGAGGCATCTCGTACTCCACGAGGACCCGCTCCCCGAGCTGGTGCTGGAGGTGCTTGAAGACCCCCCGCCGATCCTGGCAGAGCTCCATCATCGCCCCCACGTAGGCGGACGGGACGATGATCGAGAGGTGCACGAAGGGCTCCTCTATCCGTTCGATGGAGGTGGGCTCGGGCAGGAGCGACGGATTGTCGACCGGCACCACCGCACCCGAGCGCAGCACGCAGCGGTACTCGACAGTCGGCGCCGTCGTGACGAGCTCGAGACCGAACTCGCGCTCCAGCCGCTCCTGGACGATCTCCAGGTGCAGGAGGCCGAGGAAGCCGCACCGAAACCCGAAGCCGAGAGCAGCCGAGGTTTCCGGCTCGTAGACGAGGGCCGCGTCATTGAGCTGGAGTTTCTCGAGCGCGTCGCGCAGGGACCCATAGGCGTCCGAATCCGAGGGAAACAGTCCCGCGTAGACCATCGGCTTGACGGCGCGATACCCGGGCAAGGGTTCCGAGGCGCCCCCGACCGCCAACGTCACGGTATCCCCCACCCGCGCGTCGGCGACGTTCTTGATCGCGGCCGTGAAGTACCCGACCTCACCGGCCGACAAAGAGGCAGAAGGTACCGGCCGCGGGGTGAACGTCCCCACCTCGTCCACCTCATGGACCGATCCCGTATTCAGCAGACGCACGCGCGTGCGCGCGCCGAGCTCGCCATCCACCACCCGCACGTATACGTACACGCCGCGGTAGGAGTCGTAGTGCGAGTCGAAGATGAGCGCCCGCAACGGCGCTGAAACCGATCCCCGCGGCGGCGGTACCTCCCGGATCACTGCCTCCAACACCTCCCGAATCCCGATCGCCTCCTTGGCGGAGACGAACAACACCGAGGAGGCCGGCAAGCCCGTCACCTCGGCAATCTCCGCCGCTACCAGCTCGGGCTGGGCCGCGGGGAGGTCGATCTTGTTGACCACGGGCACCAGAGTCAGGCCCGCCTCTACCGCCTGGTAAAGGTTCGCCAGCGTTTGCGCTTCGATCCCCTGCGCCGCGTCCACTACCAGCACGGCCCCCTCGCAGGCGGCCAGGGACCGCGACACCTCGTAGGAGAAGTCGACGTGCCCGGGGGTGTCGATCAGATGCAGCTCGTACGTCTCACCCGAAAGGGCGACGTAGGAAAGGCGGACCGCCTGGAGCTTGATCGTGATCCCCCGCTCGCGCTCCAGGTCCATGGTGTCCAGCATCTGGTCCACCATCTCCCGGGCGGGGACCGCGCTGGTGAGCTCCAGCAGCCGGTCGGCCAGGGTCGACTTGCCATGGTCGATGTGGGCGATGATGCAGAAGTTTCGAATACGTTCGGGAGGGGTCCCGGGCATTGGAGAATGGTAGGATGCCCGCCAGGTGCGACCCAGCGAGCCCCGGCGCGGGGCCCTGAGAATGGACGCGGGCGGCAAGGGCGGCGAGGGCCGGGAGGCCCAGGAGGAGTGAAGTGTTTCGACTGACCAAGCTATTCGCCGTCGCAACCGCCGGCGCCTTGCTCGCGGTTGCTTGCGGTGGCGGCAACAACACCACCACCAGCAGCTTCAAGGGCACCAAGAAGGTCGGCTACTCAGGCGCGTTGAGCGGGCAATCCCAGCTCTACGGCCACGCCATCAGCCAGGGCTTGAAGCTCGGCATCGACGACATCAACGCCAAAGGCGGTGTCAATGGCTACAAGCTCGAGCCCGACATCCAGGACGATACGACCGACGTCGCCAAGGCCAAAGACAACACGACCCAGCTCATCCTGCAGGACAACGTGGCCGTTCTGTTTGGGCCCGTCACCAGCGCACAATGCGCCGCCACCAGCCCGGTCGCCAAGCAGAACAAGGTCATCACGATCGCGGCGACCTGCAACAGCTTCCAGCTAACGACAGAGCCCGACCTCCTGAACCCCTACTGGGTGAGCATCGTGCCCAACACCTACATGGAAGGCAACGCGGCCGGCAACCTGGTGGCCAAGCTCGGCGTCAAGAAGATCTTCATCGTCTCGCCCAAATACCTCTTCGGCACCTCGGAGACCAACGCTTTCGTGGCCTCGCTGAAGAAAGCGGCACCCACTGCGAGCTTCACGTTCAACGACCCCGCCACCTGGTACGTCCCCTTCCCGACCAACCCGAGGTGGGACGCGACCCTAACCGCGATCCAGGGCTTCGGGCCCGACCTCGTCTACTCCAACATCTTCGCCGCCGACCAGGTCAACTTCGTCAAGCAGGCACTTCTGGTCAACCCGCAATGGTTCCAGAAGTACCCGATGACGACGCTCTCCAGCATCGATGACTTCAACGCCCTCGGCGCCTCCTACCCGCTCGGCATGCACGCCTACATGCGGGCGCCCTTCTTCGCGCTCAGCAACAGCAAAATGGACGACTTCGTCAAGCGCTACCACGACAAGTACAACGAGTACCCGTCCGACTGGGCTGTCATGGACTACGACGCCATCCAGGTCTGGGCTCAAGCCGCCAACAAGGCGGGCACCTTCGACTCCGACAAGGTGCTGAAGCAGATCGTCGGGCACTCCTTCGCGAGCTTGCGCGGCTACAGCTTCACGATCCGGCCCGGCGACCAGCAGGCCAACGTGGGCGAGACGGTCGGCACCACGGCAGACAGCGCCGGCAAGTACCCCTTCCCGATCCTCAAGGACTACACCAACCTGAAGGGTGACCAGCTGATCATGCCCGTCACATTGATGACCGAGCTGCAGCAAGGGAAATGCGAGAAGAACGGCGACCCGAAGACCACCGACTTCGCGAACTGCCCGTCCTGGAAGACATAAAAACCGACAACTAACCCGCCAACACAGGGGAGGCTTCAAAAGCTGGACCCGGGGAAGCTCCTGCTATTCGCGATGGGTGGGCTCTCCAACGCCGCCTATCTCTTCATCGTGGCGGTGGGCCTTTCCCTGGTCTTCGGCGCCCTGCGCGTGATCAACATGGCGCACGGCTCCCTCTACATGATCGCGGCCTTCGTAACCGTGGTGGTGGCGAACCGCCTCGGCCTGGCGCTCGGCTTCTGGGTGGGCCTGCTGGCCGCCGTCATCGTCACCGGAGCGGTGGGCGTGCTGATCGAGATCGTCGTCTTGAGGCGCGTCTACCGGGAGGAGCACCTGATTCAGCTCCTGGGCACCTACGCGGTGACGTTGATCGTGGCCGGCGCCGTCCGGATCATCTTCGGTTCCAACTACCGGACGATGAGCCCGCCCCAGCTCTTCAGCGGCTCGCTGAGCCTGGCCGGCTACCGCTACTCCGTCTATTCGCTCTTCATGATCGGGGCCGCCATCATGATCGCGGTGGGCGTCAACCTGATGCTCTACCGGACGGCCCTCGGCCGGAACATCCGCGCCGCCGTTTCCGACTCTGAGCTGCTGAGCGCCTCGGGCGTCAACGTAGCTCGGCTCTTCACGACCGTGTTCGCGATTGGCGCCGGCCTGGCCGCCCTGGGCGGCGTGATCGTGGCCCCCAGCCAGGCGGTCGGGACCAGCATGGATAGCGACGTACTCGTGCTGGCCTTCGCGATCAGCGTCATCGGCGGGCTGGGCAGCATCATCGGCAGCGCGGTGGGAGCGGTGCTCGTTGGCGAAATCTATTCGTTCGGGCTGGTCAACCCTTACACCAACCAGTTCGCGCTCGCCTTCGTCTTCATCATCATGACCGCGGTCCTGACGATCCGCCCCTGGGGCCTATTCGGACGCGCGGAGCAATGAAGTGATCACGCGCTACCTCGGTCCCGCCGACGCCCGCATCCGCTGGGGCATCGCCGCGTTCTTCATCCTCTTCGCCGCCGCAGTCCCCCCACTTGCCGGTCTCTACGGGCAGCTCAACCCCGACATCAGCTCGCGCTTCGAGATCTACCTGGCCACCTCCGCGATGATCCTCGCCCTCTGGGCCATCTCCTACAACCTCATGCTTGGCTACGCCGGCATGGTCTCCTTCGCCCATGCCGCCTACTTCGGCATCGGCGCCTACACCGTCGGCCTTCTCTTCCAGCGCTATCACCTGCCGGTTCTGGAGGGCCTCCTGCTGACGCCCATCGCGGGCGCTCTCGTCGGCCTCGCGACCGGTCTCGTCGCGCTGAGGGCCGTCCGCCTCTACTTCAGCCTGCTCACGCTCGCCATCTCTCAGCTCCTCTTCACGATCGCCTTCAACTGGGTGGCTGTCACGGGTGGCGACAACGGGGTGCACGGCATCACGATCCCGGACCAACTCAGTGACTACACGCCCCTCTACTACTTCGTCGCCGGCGTGGTCGGCCTCTGCCTGATCGTGATGTTCGTCATCACGCGGTCGCCCTTCGGCGCTGCACTGGCCGCGATCAGAGAGAACCGCGAGCGGGCAAGAAGCATCGGCATCAACGTGAAGATGTACGAGCTCGCCGTCTACACGCTGGCGTCGACCTTCGCCGCCATCGCAGGCGGCCTCTTCGCGGTCTTCCAGCAGGAGGCCTACCCGGAGATGCTGTACTGGACGCAGAACGCGCAGCCGGTCGTGGTCGCGCTGCTCGGCGGTACCGGCTCCTTCCTGGGCCCGGCCATCGGAGCCTTCATCTACACCGTGCTCCAGAACACCCTGAGCAAGAACTACGCCAACCAGTTCGACATCATCCTGGGCGCCATCGTGCTGGTGGTCGTGCTGATCGTCCCCGGCGGGTTCGCCTCGCTCCCGCAGTTCCTCACGAACCTGAGAAACCGCTTCCGGCGCGAAGAGGAACCCGCCAGGATCGAGAGCACCGGTGAGGCGATGCGGGAGGCCGACCTCGCGCGGGTCGTCCAGGTCCAGGCCGTCCAGGCCGCGGACACTCCGGTCGAGCGGGGCGAGCCGCTCCTCGTCATCCAGGACTTGAGCAAGTCGTTCGGTGGCCTGCGCGCGGTTCAGAACGTCGACCTCACCGTCCACGCCGGTGATCGCCACGCCATCATCGGGCCCAACGGCGCCGGCAAGTCGACGCTCTTCAACCTCATCAGCGGCCGCTTGAAGCCCGACAGCGGCAAGGTCCTCTTCGGTGGCCGAGACATCACCGGCAAGCCGCCCCACCTGATCGCCAAGGCCGGGATCGGCCGGGCCTTCCAGATCACGATGATCTTCCCGAAGCTGACGGTCCTCCAAAACCTCCAGTACGCGATGCTGGCGCACCGCGGATACACGACGCGGCCTTTCGGCTTCGCCAACCGGATGTTCAGGGCCGAGGCGATGGAGCTGATCGAAGCGGTCGGCCTGGGCCGCTACGCGGCCCTGCCGGCGGGCCAGCTCGGCCACGGCGACCAGCGCGCTATCGAGCTCGCCATCTCGCTGGCGCTCGGCTCCCGGCTGGTGCTTCTCGACGAGCCCACGGCGGGGATGTCCCAGTACGAGACCCAGAAGGCGATGGAGCTCGTCCGCCAGGTCGCCGCCGAGAAGGGCCTGACGCTGCTCTTCTGCGAGCACGACATGGAGGTCGTCTTCGGCACCGCCCGGACGGTGACCGTGATGTACCTCGGCCGCGTGCTTACGCAGGGCACGCCCGAAGAGATCCGGCGCAACCCCGAGGTCCGCAAAATCTATCTCGGCGAGCTCGAGGAGATCGCCTGAGCAGACGATGCTGAAGGTCGCGGGCTTGAACGTCCGCTACGGGAAGTCGCACGTCGTCTTCGACCTCGACCTGACCGTCGAGTCCGGCCAGATGCTAGCCCTGCTGGGGCGCAACGGAGCCGGCAAAACCACCAGCCTGATGGGCATCCTCGGGCTCTTGCCCGGCGCCCAGGGCCGGGTCGCCATCGACGGCGCCGACGTCAGCCGCTGGCCGGCCCACCGCCGCGCCCAGTCCGGGCTCGCCTACGTCCCCTCGGGCGCGCGCTGCTTCCCGAACCTCACCGTCGCTGAGAACCTCGAGATCGCCGCCCGGCGCCGGGCGGGCTCCAACGGTTCGAGCTCCACCTCGAGTCGCGGCACGAGCTGGACCAAGGAACGCGTTTACGAGCTCTTCCCGAAGCTTGGCGAGCTGCAAGCGAACATGGCCGGCGGTCTCTCTGGCGGCGAGCGCCAGATGCTGGCCGTCGGCCGCGCCCTCATGAGCAACCCGAAGGTGATCCTCATGGACGAGCCGACCGAAGGGCTGGCGCCGGTGATCGTGCAGAGCATCGGCCGGCTCGTCCTCGAGCTCAAGCAAACCGGGGTTGGCATCCTGCTCGCCGAGCAGAACCACCAGATGGCGCTCAAGGTCGCCGACCGCGCCGCCTTCATGGAAAAAGGCCGCATCGTCGACGAGATGCCCGCCGCCCGGGCGATCAACAGCGAGGTCCTGCACAGGATCCTCGGGGTCTAGCGGACCCTACCTGGGCAGCCGGCCCTTCCAGTAGTTGAGGCGGGACTCGAGCCGATCGAGCTCCAGGCGCAGGATCCTGAGGTCGGTCCCTATCACCGCCTTGCGCGCGTCCGGCGACATCGTCTCCACGCCCACGGCAGCATCGTTGATGATCTTGAGCTTGAAGTCGTGGAGCTCGCGGTAGACGTTGAACCAATGCTCGGCGTCCTCGGGAAACTGGCTGTTCGGGTCCTCACCCTCCAGCAGTGGCGCTGGGTCGACCGCGTCCTTGACCTTCTCCTCGCCGAGATCGTCTTTCTGTCCCAAAACGATTCCCTTATACCTCACTCACTGGAGCGGAAAAGGCGGCTGCCACCAGTCCGGAAGCGCGTCGAGCTCGACCGAGCTCACCCATTTGACCCACCAGAAACCCCGCCGGCCGGGCGCCACCAGCCGCACCGGGAAGCCGTGGGCAGGATCCAGCGGCGCGCCGCCGGCTCGTACCGCCAGCAGCAGAGCCGGCAGCGACCCGACCGGGAAACGGCGCGAGTACCCGGTCACCGAACGGACCACGATCGAGGCTGCCCAGGCCGGCGGCGGGCCCAGGAGCCGGGCCAGATTGACGCCTTCCCAGTCCTGCGTCGCGTACCAGCCGCCGGTGCAGTCGAGTTGGCACCGCACCCCGTCGGAAAAGCCGGCGAGCTCCTCATACGCGACCCGCCGCGCACCAACCGACAGCGAATAGGCGTCCGGCGCCACCACTGGCACGGGATCGAACATCCACTGCGTCCCGGGCATCTCCGACGGCGTGAAGGAGCCGAGCTCGTACGAACCGCTCGGTGAGCGCCGGGCCTGCGGCAAGACCAGCAGCCCGCCCGCCGCCGCCGCCCCGAACGCCCCCAGTCGGAGGAACGACCGGCGCGTGAGAAACGCCGCCAACTCTGCACGACGCAGGCGCACCCGCACCGGACGCGCCAGCACGTGCCAGGCGGCGAACGGGAGGATGCAAACCGCCGCTCCCACATGGAACTCCATCGCAGTCAGGTCCCCTCCGACAGACCAGCGACCGGCCGAGTGGAGGAACCCGAACACCAACGAGATGGCGAGACCAAGACCGAGTACCAGCGAGGCCCACCAGACCCGCGGCCGCCGCCGCCGGGAGAGGGCCCGGCGCGCGATCAGGGACTTCCAGGGGACGAGGAGCAGCAACCCGATCCCGGCCAAGGCGTGCACCACCAGCACCAGGCGCGACGGCCAGCCGAAAAGTGCGAACGCAACCCACCCCGTCAGGAAGGCGAGCGCTAGCAGGAAGAGCAGCGCCAGGTTCGTCCGGCGTCCCCCCACGGTCCCGAATACTACGCCGCTTCGAACTTCGAAGCACCCCCTTCAAGATCAGAACCCACACACGCGCTATAACGCTTTGCTACACACGCGTTTCGCCGCACGAGAATTCGCTGGGTTGAGCGCTAAAGGGTGGGTATTCTGATACCCAACATGCACTATGGTATGTCCTCCGTCGTGACGGAGGATGAACCAGCGCAGGTCTAAGCAGAAGGAGGTTTAGGGGCACCGAATGGCCGCCATCAAACCACGCACGGAAGCACTCGACACGGCCCATCTACTCAGGGTGCTGACAGAGTTCAAGCGCGGGAACTTCGGGGTCCGCATGCCCGAAAACCTGACGGGCACGGGCGGCAAGATCGCCGATACCCTGAACGAGATCATTGAGGCCAACCAGCGCCTCAGCAGCGAGCTCGAGCGGGTCGGCCGGGTGGTCGGCAAAGAAGGCCGGATCACGCAGCGCGCGACGCCCGGCAACCTGGGCGGCGAGTGGGCTAAATCCGCGCAGGCGGTCAACGACCTCGTCGAAGACCTGGTCCGCCCGACCAGCGAGATGGCGCGCGTGATCGAGGCCGTGGCCGCCGGCGACCTCTCCCAGAAGGTCGCCATCGAGATCGACGGCCGTCCCTTGCAGGGCCAGTTCATGCACACGGCCCGCACCGTCAACACCATGGTCGACCAGCTGAACGGCTTCGCCGGCGAGGTGACACGCGTGGCAAGGGAGGTCGGCACCGAAGGCAAGCTCGGCGGCCAGGCGAAGGTGAAGGGCGTCGGCGGCGTCTGGAAAGACCTCACCGACAACGTGAACCTACTCGCCGGTCAGCTGACCAACCAGATCCGCAACATCGCGGAGGTCACGACCGCGGTCGCCAAAGGCGACTTCAGCAAGAAGGTCACCGTCGACGTGCAGGGCGAGATCCTCGAGCTCAAGGACACCATCAACGTTATGGTCGACCAGCTCAACTCCTTCGCCGGCGAGGTCACGCGCGTGGCAAGGGAAGTCGGCACCGAAGGCAAGCTCGGCGGGCAGGCCGACGTCAGAGGCGTGAGCGGCACCTGGAAGGACCTCTCGGACAACGTCAACTTCATGGCCGCCAACCTGACGAATCAGGTCAGAAACATCGCCGTGGTCACGACGGCCGTGGCCAACGGCGACCTCAGCAAGAAGATCACCGTCGACGTCCACGGCGAGATCCTGGAGCTGAAGAACACCATCAACACGATGGTCGACCAGCTCAACTCCTTCGCCGGCGAGGTCACCAGGGTGGCAAGAGAAGTCGGCACCGCCGGCAAGCTCGGCGGCCAGGCCGACGTGCGCGGCGTGAGCGGCACCTGGAAGGACCTGACGGACAACGTCAACTTCATGGCCGCCAACCTCACCAACCAGGTGCGCAACATCGCGGAGGTCACGACCGCGGTGGCGAACGGCGACCTCAGCAAGAAGATCACCGTTCAGGGCCAGGGCGAGATCCTCGAGCTCAAGGAGACCGTCAACGTCATGGTCGACCAGCTCAACTCCTTCGCCGGCGAGGTCACAAGGGTGGCGCGCGAGGTCGGCACCGAAGGCAAGCTCGGCGGCCAGGCCCAGGTGCGGGGCGTGAGCGGCACCTGGAAGGACCTGACGGAGAACGTCAACTTCATGGCCGCCAACCTGACGAGCCAGGTGAGAAACATCGCCGAGGTCACGACCGCCGTGGCCAACGGGGACCTCAGCAAGAAGATCACCGTCGACGTTCAGGGCGAGATCCTGGAGCTCAAGAACACGATCAACACGATGGTCGACCAGCTCAATGCCTTCGCCAGCGAGGTGAGCCGCGTCGCCCGCGAGGTCGGCACCGACGGCAACCTCGGCGGCCAGGCCGAAGTGAAAGGCGTGGGCGGGGTCTGGAAAGACCTTACCGACAACGTCAACCAGATGGCCGCCAACCTCACCGAACAGGTGCGAGGCATCGCCCGAGTCGTCACGGCGGTGGCGAATGGTGACCTGAAGAAGAAACTGCAGGTCGAGACCAAGGGCGAGGTCGCCGAGCTCGGCGCCACGATCAACGAGATGACCGACACGCTGGCGATCTTCGCCGACCAGGTCACCAGCGTCGCCCGCGAGGTCGGTCTCGAAGGCAAGCTGGGCGGCCAGGCCCAGGTCCCCGGCGCGGCCGGCACCTGGAAGGACCTGACCGACAACGTGAACATCATGGCCGCCACCCTGACGACGCAGGTGCGTGCCATCGCCGACGTCGCCACGGCCGTGACCGAGGGCGACCTCACGCGGGAGATCGGCGTCGAAGCGCACGGGGAGGTCGCGATCCTCAAGGACAAGATCAACGAGATGATCAGGAACCTACGGGAGACGACCCACAAAAACGCCGAGCAGGACTGGCTCAAGACCAACCTGGCGCGCTTCACGCGCATGCTGCAGGGGCAGCGCGACCTGAGTACGGTCAGCAAGCTGATCCTGAGCGAGCTGGCGCCCCTCGTCAGCGCCCAGCACGGCGTCATGTACACGCTCGGCACGTCGTCCACCGACCACGACCCGGACGAGGAGCCGGTGCTCAGGTTCCAGGCCGGCTACGCCTTCAAGGAGCGGAAGCACCTCTACCCCACTTTCAAGCTCGGCGAAGGCCTGGTCGGACAGTGCGCGGTGGAGAAGGAGCGCATCCTCCTTCACAACGTTCCCGGCGACTACGTGAAGATCACGAGCGCGCTCGGCGAGTCCAGCCCGCTCAACATCATCGTCCTGCCGGTCCTCTTCGAAGGCCAGACGCGGGCCGTGATCGAGCTCGCCAGCTTCGAGCGCTTCTCCATCATCCACCAGGACTTCCTGGACCAGCTCACCGAGTCCATCGGAATCGTCCTCAACACCATCGAAGCCAACATGCGGACCGAAGAGCTCCTGAAGCAGTCGCAATCACTCGCGCAGGAGCTGCAGTCACAGCAGGAGGAGCTCCAGAACACCAACGAAGAGCTGGAGCAGAAGGCGCGCCTGCTGGCCGAGCAGAACATGGAGGTCGAGCGCAAGAACTTGGAGATCGAACAGGCCAGAAGGAGCCTGGAGGACAAGGCCGAGCAGCTTGCCCTCACCAGCAAGTACAAGTCCGAATTCATGGCCAACATGAGCCACGAGCTGCGCACGCCGCTCAACTCCTTGCTGATCCTGGCGCAGCAGCTGGCCGACAACGAGGACAGCAACCTGACCGAGAAGCAGGTCGAGTTCGCGCGCATCATCAAGTCGAGCGGGCAGGACCTGCTGAGCCTGATCAGCGACATTCTCGACCTCAGCAAGATCGAGTCCGGCACAGTCATGCTCGACGTGCGCAAAGAGCGCTTCGAAGACATCAGGGAATTCGTCGAGCGCACTTTCGACCACGTCGCCGAATCGAAGCAGCTGGACTTCTCGATCCGCTTCGACCCGAAGCTCCCGAACTCCATCACGACCGACGGCAAGCGCCTGCAGCAGGTCCTCGCCAACCTGCTCTCGAACGCCTTCAAGTTCACGGAAAGGGGCGGCGTCACGCTTCTCATCGAACCCGCCGGCGACGGCTGGTCCCGCGACAACAGCAGCCTCAACGCAAGCGGCAGCGTGGTTGCTTTTCGCGTCATCGACACCGGGATCGGCATCCCGAGGGACAAGCAGAAGGTGATCTTCGAGGCCTTCGCGCAGGGCGACGGCAGCACCGCCCGGAAGTACGGCGGCACCGGTCTCGGCCTCAGCATCAGCCGCGAGCTGGCCAAGCTGCTGAGCGGGGAGATCGGCCTCGAGTCGGAGCCCGACCTGGGCAGCACTTTCACGCTCTACCTGCCCGCCACCGTCCAGAGGCAGGAGATCGCCGACCCCTCGCGAGCCGATGGCGGCTTCAGTGAGACCGGCATCCGGAAGCTGGTCACGGAGGAGCTGTTCCGGCCCAGATCCGCCCGTGGCGCCGGCACCGGCCTGGCCCCCACCCCGTACCCCGCGCCGGTCGACGACGATCGCGACGAGATCGGCGACGAAGACCGCTGCGTGCTCATCATCGAGGACGACCCGAAGTTCGCGAAGATCCTGCTCGATCTCACCCACCAGAGCGAGCTGAAGGGCGTCATCGCCTCGGAGGGGGAGCAGGCTTTGTTGCTGGCGCGTCAGTACCGACCGATCGCGGTCACCCTCGACCTGGGCCTGCGCGACATGAGCGGCTGGGCGGTGCTCGACCGCTTGAAGCTCGACGCCGAGACGGCCGACATCCCGGTCCATATCGTCAGCATCTTCGACGACCAGGCCGAGGTCGACCTGGCCAAGAAGAAGGGCGCCGCGACCTACACCACCAAGCCCATCGGCCGGGAGGCGCTGCAGGGTCTCTTCGCCAGGATGGAGGCGTTCATCGACACCGGAGGCGAGAGCCTCCTCATCGTCGAGGACGACCCCATCCAGCGGCAGCACATCGTGGACACGCTGGGCATGAAGAACGTCCACACGTTCAGCGTGGGCACCGGTAAGGAGGCGCTCGAAGTCTTGAAGGCCGAGAAGATCGACTGCGTCGTGCTGGACCTGGGCCTGCCCGACGTGGACGGCCACAAGCTGATCGACAGCATCAAGAAGCTGCCCGGCCGCAAGGACACGCCGATCATCGTCTACACCGCGGCCGAGCTGAGCGTGAACGCCGAAGCCAGGCTGCGCAAGCAGACCAAGGCGATCATCACCAAGTCCGGAGCCGCCGCCGAACACAAGCTGCTGGAGGATGTCAGCCAGTTCTTCGCCCGCGTCGCACGCGCGCAAGAGCACCAACCGCCGGCAATGGCGGTAGGCACCCTGGAACCGACCGCTCCCGACCCGGGCCTGGAGGAGAGGAAGGCGCTGATCGTCGACGATGACGTGCGCAACATCTTCGCGTTGACGGCGCTCCTGGAGCGCCAGGGCATGCAAGTCCTGCACACCGAAACCGGCAAGGAAGCCATCCAGCTGGTGCGGGAGACACCCAGCCTGGAGGTCGTCCTGATGGACATCATGATGCCCGAGATGGACGGGCTGGAGGCCATCGCCGCCATCCGCAAGCTCCCCGGTTTCGAGTCCCTCCCGATCATCGCGCTCACGGCGAAGGCCATGAAAGGCGACCGCGAGTCCTGCCTGGAGGCGGGGGCCAGCGACTACATCGCCAAGCCGGTCGATCCCGAACAGCTGTTGACCATGCTCAGGGTCTGGCTCTCACGTTGAGCTCGACGAGCCCCGACCCGCTCCAGCGCGCCGCGGCCCCCCAGGCCCAGGCGCACCGCGTCCTCGCCAGCATCCTGGTCGTCGACGACAACCGGGCCAAGGCGACCGCGTTGGAGGCCATCCTGGCGCCCCTTCACCAGAACGTGGTAGTGGCCAATTCCGGGCGAGACGCGCTGCGGGCGCTGCTCCGCGAGGACTACGCGCTGATCCTGCTCGACGTCAAGATGCCGGACATGGACGGCTTCGAGACCGCGGCGCTGATCCGGCAGAGAAGGAACTCCGAGCACACGCCGATCATCTTTCTCACCGCCTTCGACCAGGCTGAGCTCGACATGGCGCGCGGCTACAGCCTCGGCGCCGTCGACTTCATCTTCACGCCCTTCGTCCCCGAGATCCTGCGCGCGAAGGCGGCGGTCTTCGTCGAGCTGAACCAGAAGGCGCAGGAGATCCAGGAGCTCTTCCAAGCCGCGCAGGACGCCAACCGCTTCAAGTCCGAGTTCCTGAACATGGCGGCTCACGAGCTGCGGACGCCGCTCAGCGTCGTCGTCGGCTACCTGAGCATGCTCTCCGAGGGCACCCTTGGCCAGACGCCCGACGCCTGGCGGCTGCCGATCGAAATGCTCAACTCGAAGACCGGGGAGCTGAACCGGATCGTCGACGACCTGCTGCTGGCGAGCCGCATGGACGTGGGCACGCTGCCCACCGTCACCCAGCGCCTCGACCTGGGCCAGACGGTCACCGACGCGGTGGCGCGCGCCCAGCCGCGGACCGCGCTGCTGGAAGGCCAGGTCTCGGTCGAGGTGCCGCGCCGTCCGGTGCTGACGGAGTTCGACCCCGACCACCTGGCCCGGATCCTCGACAACCTGGTGAACAACGCCCTCACCTACTGCCGGACGTCGCCCAAGGTGACTGTCCGCGTGGTCGCCGCCGACCCGCCTCGGATCGAGGTCGAAGACAACGGCGTCGGGATCCCGCCGGGCAAGGAGGAGGCCATCTTCGACCAGTTCGTCCGCCTCGATGAGCCGAGCCTGGGCCCGATCCCGGGCACCGGCTTGGGCCTCTACATCAGCCGCCAGTTGGCGGAGCGCCAGGGGGGCCGGCTGGTCCTGGAGCGGAGCACGCCGGGCAAGGGCAGCCTCTTCACGCTGGTCGTCCCGGCGGCGCCTGGCGTCGACGGCCATGCCGGGGGCACGCCGGAGGCCGCCGCCGGCGAGGGCGGCGAAACGATGCGCCCCTACATCGTCAACGGTACCTAGCCAGCCCGCGCCTTAATGTAAAGCCGCGTGCCATTGGCGCCGGGCCAGCAGGGGCGGGTCTACGAGAACCTGGTCGAGAACTCCTACACGGTCGGCTCCGACGGCCGTCTTCAGACCTGGCTGCCGGTGCTCGATTCGCGGGGCGTCGACCGGGCCCTGGCGGTCGACTCCGGCCCGCCGCTCTTCCTGCAGGTAAAGTCGCACGAGCGGCGCCGTCAGGATAACCGCCTCTCCTTCGCGATCCCGCTCTCCCAGATCGGCGCCTACTCCCGCTGGGTGGTCGCCTTGATGGACGCCACCACGGGCGGCTACTTGATGCCTGGAGCGGCGCTGCTCCGGCTCGGGACGCGCGGCCGGCTCGTCGACGGCCGCCCCTGCATCCGGGTGACCGCGTCGCGCTCGAGCCCGCGCTGGGGTCCTTACTGGACGCCGATGTGGGACTTCGGTCGGAGCCTCATCCAGCTGGCCGCGCCGGGACTGCGGGCGGCGCCCCTGGAAGTGCTGCCGGAGCGCTCTCAGGAGGAAGGCGCCTATTTCGAGGCCGCGATCACGGCCGCCCTGCTCGGTGCCACGGACCGGCTGGTGCTCTACCGGCCGGCGGTCGACTTCGCCGGCCGCGACCTGCTGGTGCAGCTGGCCGGCTCCGCGTCCTCGTTCTACATCCAGGTGAAGGGCACTTTCACCCTGGACCTACCGGACCACGTCCGCTTCCAGGTCCGGCGCCGCACCTTCTGGCCCGACCCCCACCTGCGATTCGTCTTCTGCTATCGGGCGCCGGGTGGTGCGCTGGGGCCGGTCTGGCTGGTGCCTGCCTCCGAGCTGCTCGTGCGCTGCCACCCGGGAGACAAGGAGCACCTCTCGTTCGAAGCTCGGGTCACCGGCTCCGACGAACGCTGGTCGGAGTTCCGGCTGGCTCCCGACGACCTGTCGGCTGCTCTAGTCGCCGAGCTCCAGGGTTGAGCCCCAGCGCTCCTCGATGCGCCGGTACTTGAAGATGGCGAAGGCCGCCACCCAGGTCACGACAAACGCGCCCACGATCACAAAACCGAGCTGACCGAAGTTGAGCCCGGCGATGGCGTCGAAAGGCTGGCCTCGCAGGTTCCCGGCCTGGATCAGGATCTGCGTCACTTCGACCATGCCCACGAACAGCGCCACGAACACGCTCAGCCCGGTCACCGTCAGGTTGTAGAAGACCTTTCGAACCGGGTTCGAGAAGGCCCAGGAGTAGGCCTTGGCCATGAAGGCGCCGTCGGTCGTGTCCATCAGCGACATGCCGGCGGCGAAGATGAGAGGCAGGCTCACGATCGCGCCCAGCGGCATCCCTTGCGCGGCCGCCCCGGCGCTGATAGCGAGGAAGGCGACCTCCGAGGCGGTGTCGAAGCCGAGCCCGAAAAGGAACCCGATCGGATACATGTGCCAGCTTTGGCTGACCACCTTGAAAAGCCGCCCGAAGAGCCTGGTCAAAAGCCCGCCCGCGATGAGCTCGTGCTGCAGGGAACCGCGGTCGTACTCGCCCCGCCTGAGCCTCCGGTAGACCCGGACGATGTCGAACAGGACGAACAGGTTCAGCACGCCGATCAGGAGCAGGAAGAACCCGCTCACTCCCGTCCCGACCAGCCCGCCGATGGCCTTCAGCTGGCCGCTGTCGTTGAGGACCCCGCTGACGACCCAGCGCACGGCGAGTCCGAGTCCGACCGCGATCAGGAAGACGACTGTGGAGTGCCCGAGGGAGAAGAAGAACCCCACGCCCATCGGCTTTCTCTTCTCCTGGAGCAGCTTCCTCGTCGTGTTGTCGATCGCCGCGATGTGGTCGGCGTCGAAGGCGTGCCTGAGCCCGAGCACATAGGCGGCCGGCCCGAGCGCCAGGAAGGCGATGTGCCCGAAGCCGTAGGCGAGGAGCAGCCCCCAACCGAGAACGTGTAGCGCCAGGATCGCTGCGAAGAACCCGGCGAGCCGCCTTCGCTCAGCCGGATCGAAGCCGCGAGCAAGGTTGCGGAGCCCCAGCGCCATCCCAGGTCAGGCTAACCGCTCTTGCGACAAGGTTGCAACTATGCGATCGCCCGGAACCTTCCTCAGGAGCTAGGGAACGTCCTTGGGGCTGACTCCGTACTGGACGAGCGCGTTATCTGAGTCGTCCCACTTGCGCAGGTCGATGAGGCGAAGCGAAACGGGAGGCTGGCCGTCGAAGATCGGCGTGCCTGCGCCCAAGACGAGGGGTCCGATCATCAGGTGTAGTTCGTCAACCAGATCATTGGCCAGCAGGTCGCTCCAGAGCGTGCGGCTTCCAAACATCAGGACGTCTTTGCCCGTTTCGTGCTTGAGTTTGCCAATCTGCTCCTGAGCATCGGCGCGGCTGATGATGCGAGTGCTGTTACGCCACGGCTCTGTCTGCTCTGGAGTCAAGCTGTCTGATATAACAACTTTGTCTATGGCGTTATCGAGTCGTGATATCTCGCGTTGGTCAGCGGTGGCTTTGGGGTCATCTGCCACAGATGGCCAGAAGCTCCTGAAGCCATCGTATGAAGTGCGCCCGAGTAGCAGCGTGTCGGCTGCGCGCAGCCTTTCGGCACAGTAGGTGTCAAAGACTCCGCCCAAAGCAGGGGCGAGTGCCATGACATCTCTGCCGGGCCCCTCGTAATAGCCGTCCAATGACATGAGGTTGCAAACAATCAGCTTTCGCATTTACGGCGGTCCCGGCCGCGGAACCACGCCGAGCTGCAACATCGTGGTCAGGTCATCGCGCGTGGCCCAGTGCTCTGCCAGCTTTCCATTTTCAACCCTGAACCAGTGGCTTGCGTAGGCTGAGAAACGCTTTCCGGTCGGTGGCACGACGCCGTTCAGTTTGCCCAGGTTGGTGCCATCTCCGAGTACGCGTGCGGCAACGATGTCGCCTTCGGAGACCACAGCTTCAACGGTCATGTGGCCGTCAGGAAACTGCGCCAGCAACCACTCGGCGACCGCGCGTATGTGTTGCGGCCCGTTGACACGGCCTGGTTCGCGGTCACCGAAGGGCGCGAGTGCATGCTCCAAGTAGTTCTCAGCCATGAGCTCGTCACAAGCGGCGAAATTCTTGCGGTTGAAGATTTGCTCGAAGAGCCGTCTGACCAGCTCCTTGTTCGCTTCAGACATTCAGTGCTTCCCCGACCTACCCTGGACGACCTGGGACGAATCACCGTCGCTTTAATCCGACATCGCAAACGAGCATAGCCACTTCTTCAAGAAGCTGGGTAGGGAGAATCGGACCCGGGACCTCACGGCCTGGTGGGATATGAGAGCCAGACGGTCGAAACGGCATTCGCCCGACGGTGCGCCGCGAAACCGCATGTGGGGCAGCGGACTTTCAACGTCGTCGACCCCGATGGCAAACAGTTTTGAGTTCCAAGCTCGCTGACCTCCGCCGGGTAGACTGAAAAATCGGGCCAGCGATGCGGCTCAGACCGCGAATGTGGTGGTAGGAGGAACATCGGATGAAGATCAGGCTGACGAGCGTCTACGTGGACGACCAGGACAAGGCCTTGCGCTTCTACACGGAAGTGGCCGGCTTCGTGAAGAAGGCGGACTTTTCGCAAGGGCCGTATCGCTGGCTCACGGTGGCGTCGCCCGAAGAGCCGGATGGCACCGAGCTGCAGCTCGCGCGCAACGACAACCCCGCGGCCAAGGCCTACCAGGAGGCGCTCTTTCAGCAGGGCCAGCCCGCAGCCATGTTCTTCACGGACGACATCCAGCGCGACTACGAGCGGATGAAGGCCGCCGGCGCCGAGCTCCCGATGCCGCCCACCAAGGTGACGGGCTCGACCATCGCCCAGGCGCACGACACCTGCGGGAATCTGATCCAGATCACGCAGCTACACCGCGGTTAGCCGGCACCCAGCGCGAACAGGTTGGCGGCGCCTTAGGTCGTCACCGAGCCGTGGGGCACCGGGCGGGCGAGGTACTGGCCGGTCAGCGAGCCCGGCGCGTCGAGGATCTGGCGTGGGGTGCCTTCGAAGACGACGCGGCCGCCTTTGCTGCCGCCCTCAGGGCCGAGGTCGACGATCCAATCGGTGTTGCGGACGACGTCCATGTTGTGCTCGATGACGATGACGGTGTTACCGCCGTCGACCAGGCGGTTGAGGATCACGAGCAGGTTGCCGATGTCGGACATGTGCAGGCCGGTGGTCGGCTCGTCGAGCACGTAGATGCTGCCGTGCTTGTGGAGCTCGCTGGCGAGCTTGATCCGCTGGCACTCGCCCCCGGAGAGGGTGCTGAGCGGCTGGCCGAGGGTGAGGTACTCGAGACCGACATCGTGTATCGCCTGGAGCTTGCGGCGGATCTCGCGGCCGAGCGCAGCGCGGCCCGCCCGGCCTTTCGAGACGGGGTCACCGCCGGCAAAAATGGTCGGGGGCCCGGGATTTGAACCCGGGGCCTCACGGTCCCGAACCGTAGTCGTGTCATGTCCTCGACCATCCTCACGCCTCCGCCACGGCCCCGCTGAACTCGATTTCCACTTCCCTGGTGTCCTAAGGTGACCTCCTAGGGCCGGCCGGTGCCGGGATTGTGTGACCCGGCTGTGACCCGGCACGCGTCCAATCAGCCGCTAAAGACGAGCACCCGCTGCGCCCTCCGATCGAGGATTGTCCGAGGCCAGTTGTTGACGTGCGGAGCGGAACTACGTCTTACAAAAGCTCCTCCGATCATCCTGCGACTACACCCGGAACGGTGGAGGGGGCAAACGTTCGGTGACCACCTGGAAACAGTCCCACAGTCACGCAGGAGTAGCTCAATTGGCGGAGCAGCTGTTTTGTAAACAGGTGGTCTGTCTCTGAGATCGAAATCGGCCCAAAAGGGCCTTATGACCAGCTGTTCAAAAACAACTGAACAGCCTTTGTGAGGCCCCCTCCCGGTAACCAGTTCGATCGGCTCCGGGCCGCTGGAAGCCTTCGAAGAGACGGTCGACCACCGTCGCCGACACCACGGCTCCGGTATTGAATACCGACAGAACGCCTTTTCCATTGCGGGTTGCTTAGGTCCGTTCAGGGCCATCATCGAGCGGTATGAGCACGGTCGCCAACATGCGTCGCTGGCGACCCGGCTTCGGGTCGTAGGTTAAGAAGCGACCCACGGCTGCGTTTAGCGCGCTGGCCATTTCCGAAACCTCCTCGTCGGTGAGGTTCAGTACGACCTGGCGATAGCCCACTCCGTCCTTAAGCAGATCGACTTCGGATCGTTCCAGGTACTGCTCGAACTGGGCAATAAGACCGGCGGCAAAGGCCGTGAAGTATCCGAGGTGGTCATCAGGTGACGACTTGGCGAGCTCCTCGGGAGAAAGCGAGGCACCGCCTTCGGCGAGAACATAGGTCCGCTCGACCGCACCGCGAACCCGCCGCTCAGAAGCAACCGCCAGAGCGCCCCCTTGATAGAGCCGTTCAATCTGGCGGTAAAGGGTCGCCTGGGGAACGTCAGCCAGAACCGCCGCGACCTGTTGCGGCGTCAGGTGGCGTCCCCGGGCAAACGCGAGGATGATGCGCAACCGAACGGGATGGAGGATCAGGTCAGCCCTTTTCATTCTCAATCATGATACCGTTATCGAACATGAGAACGCTTCTGTTAATGAGCTCTCTGCCCCTGGCGATCCAGCTCTCGACGAGCCTGTCGTTGATCCTCCTCCCCCTCGTAGTCATCGAGCTCGGATTGGTCGTCTTCTCGCTGGTCGACCTTTTCAAGCCCGAGCGGCGCGTCGTCGGGGACAACAAGCTGGTCTGGGCGCTCATCATCGTTCTCGTCGGCACCATCGGACCCATCGTGTACCTGTTGGCCGGCCGGAAGCAGAACTAGGGAATTGGAAGCGGCGATCGTCTGCCACGGCCTCGTCAAGCGCTACGGCGACATCACTGCGCTGGACCGGCTCGACCTCGAGGTGCCGACAGGGTCTCTCTTCGGCTTCTTGGGTCCGAACGGCGCCGGCAAGACGACCACGATCCGGCTGCTGACCGGCCTGGCATGGCCCAGCTCCGGTCGGGCGGTCGTAGCGGGACTCGATCCCGCCCGCGGTGATATCGAGCTTCGGCAGCAGATCAGCCACCAGGATCAGCAATCGAAGCTCTACGGCTGGATGAAAGGCCGGGAGCTTCTCGAGTTCGTCGGTCGACTCTTCGGCTTCCGTGGACCCGATCTCAGGTCACGCGTCGATGAAGTACTGGAGAAGACCGGCCTCGTC
>CATPBK010000153.1 GCA_955652705.1 Candidatus Dormiibacterota bacterium
CGCCAGTGAAGCGGCCAGCACCGGCGACCCGGAGGCCGTCAGCTTAAGGTCGGAGAGGTCGCCGCTGGTGGAGATGCCGGAAGAGCTCGAGGTGCCCGGCTTCGCGGTGCCCGGCGAGCCGGTCGGGGTGGCGGCCTTGGCCGGCGCCGGCTTGAGTCGGGCCTTGTCCACCCGGGCCAGCACCGCCCGGACCTGCGAGAGCGTGGCGTGCCGGTCCAGGCGGACCGTGATCAGGGCGTGCCTGGGGTCGGGCAGCGCCCAGGTCCAGTAGGGGCGGGTTGTGGCCCCGCCCGGCTCCAGCAGGACCTCGCCGATGAAGGCGGGGTTGTTCAGGGCAGGCAGGCCGAGCGTCGGAAACTGGGCCGCCAGCCGCTGCGCGCAGGCCCGAGCGGCGGTGTCGAAGGCGGCCTGGCCGGCTTTGGCCTGGTCGGCCGAGGACTTTCCCTGCGCGGCGGCGTCCTTCAGGGCCTGGGCCTGGGCGGCCTGGGCCTCGACCGCGCAGGTCTCCAGCCCGCGCTTGGTCACCTCCAAGGCCAGCTCGTTGACGACGGTGCCTGGTCCATAGACCCTCTGCACGCCGGGCCTGCCGGCGAGATCGCCTTCGAGGGCCGCCAGCCCGATGAAGTGGTTGCCGGTCAAGAGGTCCTTGCCGGGCTGCGCCTCGACCTCGATCACCACGGGGTCGGCGCCGAAGCTGTTGGCGAAGAGAACCTGGTCGGCGAAGGAGGGCGACCCCGGGTCGACGAGCAGGTCGACGCCCGCGTCGGTCTGGAGGCCCTGCAAGCCCATTGGCTTGTAGGTGACGAACCCGAGGGCCAGCACCCCGGTCAGCAGGGCCGCGATGGCAAGGCAGGCCGCGGGCCGGCGCGCGAGGGTCGCGATCGCTAAGGTCCGGTTGCCCGCCGGGTGCTGGTGCGCGCGGCTATTTCTGTATACGAGAAGGGAGAAAAGTGTCAATGCCTTGGGGGCGACGGGGCGGCATTAACCCGCGGTTAAGAGGAGAGACGTCGAACGGGGGCTCCGTTTGACTTGCCCGCGGTTCTGCTAGACGACGTGCTCGTGGTGCAGTCCCTGGTCGACCTTCTTGCCGAAGCGGCCGCCGTCGGCGAAGGCCTCGCCGACGAGCTGGTGGTAAGGCACGCCCGTGAAGAGGTGGTGGCTCTTGGTCGGCAGGTCCTCGCCGTCCGCCCACTCTTCTTTCTGGAAGTCGATGTAGCCGGCCTGCGCCTTCTCCTTCAGGTCCTGCAGCAGCTTGCTCATCCCGTAGCCGGCCGCATGCTGCATCGCGAGCGTGATGAAGAGAAAGCCCACGCCCATCTGCCCCAGCTCGTCGAAGGTGAGCGGGTCCTTCTCGTTCTGCCACTTGAAGGAGGACGAGTAGTTGAAGCCAAAGCGGGCCTTCGGGAACCGCTTGCGGATCGCCTCGTGGAACTCCTCGACGGGGCCCCTGGCCGCGGTCGGGAACTCGCACCAGAGCAGGTCGGGGTAGCCGCTGTCGAGGTAGCGCAGGCCGCGCTCGATGGCGAGCTCGAGGCCTCGCTTGGACTCAGGCGCCTCGACCGCGGAGACTGCGTCCGTCCGGGCGATGATGATGAAATCGCGGTTGCCGCAGTCCTCGGCGACATGCCGCATCATCCGCAGCTTGCCGACCATTTCGTCGGCGGAGACGAGCGCCTTGCCCGCGATGTGGCCGCAGCGCTTGGGCATCACCTGGTCTTCGATGTGGGCCGCCGCCACGCCGGTCTGGACGTAGAGCTCGGTCGTCCGCTGGACGTTGAACATGTTCCCGTAGCCGACGTCCATGTCGGCGACCACGGGCGGGATCTCGAGGTGCTTCGGTTTATCCCCCTTCTCGGGGTCGCCGGTCGCCATCGTGAGCTGGAACTTGCGGAGCGCCATCATCGTGCGCCGGACGCCGTCGGCGATCTCGACACTGGAGTAGAGGTCCATATCGGTGGTGCCGAGGTGGCCGATGGCGAACGAGTACCCGCTGAAGTAGACCGCGTCGAAGCCGTAGTACATGACCAGCTGAGCGCTGTGCGGGTCGTAGCAGCCAGGTCCGAAGACGTACGGCTTCTCGGCCAGCAGGCGGCGCAGCCTAGCGCTGCCGTGCTCCCAGCGGGAGCTCGGCACTTTGAATCCTTCGGGGAGCAGCGGCGATTCAACCAATTCCATGCCACAACGCTATCAATATGTGAGCTATCCGTCAAATTGATTGATTCAATCCGAACGATAGAGCGGAGCTATGCCTCGAGCTGGCCGAGCAACTCCAGGAAGGCGGCGACCACCCCCGACGGTGGCCCCGCGTCGCGCCGCCGCATGGCGACGATCCGGCGGCGGAGCGGCAACGAGTCGGTGAGCCCGAGCCGGGTCAGCGTGCCCTGAGCGATCTCGCCCGCGACCGCCGTACGTGGCAGGAGAGCGACGCCCAACCGGCGCTCCACCATCTTCTTGGCCGCCTCGATGTTGTCCAGCTCGAACATGCTCCTCGGCGTAACGCCGGCGTGGGCGAAGGAGGCCTGGGTCAGCTCGTAGTAGCTGGACGTGCGGTCGAAGAGGATCAGCTGCTGGCTGGCCAGCTCTGCCACGGAGACCTGGTGGCGTTGCGCGAAAGGGTGCGTGGGCGCGACGACCAGCACCAGCTCCTCCTCATGAAAGGGCGTCAGCTCGAGCTCGTGATGACGCAGCTCACGGCCGAGTCCGACCTGGACTTCGCTGCGCAGGACCATCTGCTGGACGTCCTCCGAGTGGCCGGTCCGAACCACCACTTCGACCCGGGGATGGGCGGCCGCGAATCTCTCCAGCACGGAAGGCAAAAGGTAGGTGCTTACGGCCGGCGCGCAGCCGATCAGGAGGTGGCCCGCCGAGCCGGAGCTGAGCTCAGCGATCGCGGACCGGCCGTCGCGGACGGCCTGGGCGGCGCGCTCTGCGTAGGGCAGGAAGGCGCGCCCGGCGTCGGTCAGGCGCATGCCCTGGCGGCCACGGACGAAAAGCTTCTCGCCCAGCTCGGACTCGAGAGAGTGGATCCTCGCGGTCAGCGTGGGCTGGCTGACATAGACCGCCTCGGCCGCGCGACTCACGTTGCCGCGGCGAACCACTTCCAGGAAGCTCTCGATCTGGGCCAGCAGCACTACAAAAAAGATTCTATGGGTCCGGGCGCCGGCGATCAGTCCCGTTTCAGATAAGTCGCCCAGCCCTCGACCTGGCGATACCCCAGGGTCTCGTTGATGTGGAGGATCGGCAGGTTCTCGCCGTCGTTGTCGGTCCGGACCCTGCGCACGCCCAGCTCGATGGCCTGCGCCAGGCCGAAGAGCTTCAACGCCTGGGCGATGCCGCGACCGCGATACTCACGGGCAACCCCGGTGAAACAGGTCCAGGCCGGGCCGATCTCGGGCGGAAAGCAGAGGAAGGAGTGGCCGACGATGCGTTCGCCGTCGCGAGCGATCCAGTAGCGGTCCCAGTGGACGTAGGGAGCGTCCAGCTCCCGCTCGAAGTCCTCGAGCTGCTTGGGCAGGAGCGGCGTCGTGTGGGGGATATCCTGGCGCACCGCTTCGGTGAGGGCATGCAGCTTGACGAGGTGGTCGGGGTCGTGGTCTTCCGCGAGCGTCAGGCAGCGGATGCCCTGCTCGCGCATGCGGGCGCGCGACTTCTCGGCCCGGGCCAGGATCTCCTCGCGAAGCTCGACCAGGTCCAGCTCCCAGTTCTTCTCGACGCGGTCACGCAGGTAACCGCGCGCGGCGAGCGCTTCGTGCATCGGCGCGTCGTCCTCCCAGACCTCCGCCTCGAAGGCGAGCGCCCCCTCCGTGGTGAGGCGGTCCTCCACGAAGGCGAACAGATCGTGAAGGCGCTGCGGCGAAACCGCGGCCGGCACCAGGAAGCACTCGAACCGGCCCCAACGCTCCGGGTCCACCTCGGCCGGTGCGATGTAGCACTCCGCGTGGCCGGCGGGCTGGCCGGCCGCCAACGCCAGGAACTCTTCGAGAAGCCAGCCGGTGGGCGGGTTGGACCACCAATGGCGCAGCATGGCCGGATCCATCGGCTGGTCGGGATGATGGGTGGTCATCAGCTCGGCGACCAGCCCGGCGTCGGCGAGCGAGGCCGGCCGGAAGGTCAGCTCGGGTTCAGACGTAAACGGGGTCGCCCTCCCAGGCGTCGCTGAAGGCTTCGACCACCGGGCCGCAGCTGACCTCCCAGGTCAGCAGGCGCTCGTAGCGGGTCTCCGCCTCGCGCGCGATCGCCTGCCGGTCGGCTCGGGACTCGTCTCGGAAGCGGGCAATCCGCCCGACCGCGGCCGCTTGCGCGTCGGCCGCGTCGATCACGTCCCGCAGGCGGCCACGAACGACCGTGGACTCGCCGACGGCGGCCAGTTCCGGAACGGCGGCGAACCAGTCCGGCGGCAGCCGCTCCCGCAACCAGGCCTGGAGTTGGTCGTCTCCAGCCATCAGGCCATCCGGGCCGATCCGTCGGCCTGCATGATGCCGAAAAGGTTGCCCTCGCTGTCCTCGCAGTACGCGTGCGTGCCGACGCCCGGAACGGGGTGGGGATCGCCGACCTTGCCGCCGGCCGCCTTGACCGCAGCGGCGGTCTCGTCCAAGGAGGGGACGTCAACCGTGTTGATCACCTTCTGGCCGCTGTCATGGCGGTGCATGATGGCGCCGTCGATGCCTGCCTCGCCGTTCTCGCCGGTCGTGACGAGCCAGTAGGACTGAGGGCCGCCCCAATTCTTGATATCCCAGCCAAAGACCTGCTTGTAGAACTCGGCCGCTCGCTCCGGGTTGTCGGCGGTGATCTCGAAATGAACGACGCGACCCATCTGGTCTACCCTCCCAAAGACCCCCGGCCGGCGGTCGCCGACCAGCACCAGCATACCGAGGGAGGTTCCAAGCAATGGGCGTTTCGCTTTCGCTGGAAGGTCTGACGCTCCACGTCCTGGACGTCGAGCGCTCGCGGGAGTTCTACGAGCGGATCCCGGGCGCCAACCTGGTCGGGCATCGTCCCGGCGAATTCGCCGTCTTTCAGATCGGCGACGGGCTGATCGGACTGCTGAACTGGAAACAACGGGGCTTCCACGTCGAGATCGGCGCTTCCGATCTGGACGGCGTCTACCGCGATCTCCGCGCCGCCGGCCTGGAACCCTCGAGCCCCCCGCGACAGCGGCCGTGGGGCGAGCGGACCTTCAACCTGCTCGACCCCGACGGCAACCAGCTCGAATTCCAGGACGGCTGACTTACTCGACGAAGAGGTCGTCCTGGTAGCAGTAGAGCCACCGCTCGCCCGGCTCGAAGGAGCGGATCGCGGGATGTTCTGTGGTCAGAAAATGCTTCGTAGCGTGCTTGTTCTTGGAGTCGTTGCAGCAACCCACGTGGCCGCAGGCGAGACAGAGCCGGAGGTGCACCCAGGCGTCTCCGCTCGCCAGACACTCCTCGCAGCCACTCGGGGTCCGAGGCTCGACCTCTCGGACGTCCTGAAGGTGCGTGCAGAGGCGGCTCCGCAAGATTCAGCCCTCGGCCTTGAGCGAGCTCTCGGACTGGCCGAGCGCATAGGCAACGGCGGCCTCCAGGCTCATCGCCTGGCCCTCCGCCCAGGCGCGCCGGTCCTCTGCGCCGGTGAGGCTGTCGCGCCCGATCCGGTGCTCCTCGACGTTGAGGATCGCGCCCAGCCCGGCGCCAGTCGAGGCCTGGTGGGCGGCGGCCGCCCCGGCCAGGCGGATCTCCCGCCGCAGCTCGCCCTTGATCCGCGCCACTGCAGACGCGTCGTCGAGCAGGAGGACGATCCCGGACACGTCGCCGGCCCCTGAGAAGATCTCCAGGGCTTCGCGCACGGATGCGCCCGCAGCCGTCGGGTCCAGCTGCTTCACAGCGACCAGGGAACGGGTGTGCAGCGCCCAACCCAGGCTGAAGCGGTCGCCCAGCCGCCGAAAGAGCTCGATGGCCTCGTCCAGGTGGGGGATCGCGTCTGAGTAGCGAGCCTCGAAGTAGGCGGCGTTGCCGAGCCCCCACAGGCAGCGCCCTAAGCCGGCTTCGTCGCCGAGCTCCCGGAAGATCGGCAGGGCCTCTGCGAGCAGGCGGGCTCCGCGCGGCACGTCTTGCCTGTTCACGAGCGTCGGGAAGGAGTCGTTGTAGATCGCCGTGGCCAGCTCGGCCCGGCTGCCGCCCTGCCGCGTCAGCTCCAGGCACTCGTCGTAGAACGCCTGGGCCGCGGGAATGTCGCCCTGCCAATAGGCGACGCCGCCGGCCGCTTCCAGGGCTCGCCGCCGCTCCAGGGGATGATCGTGAGCGCCCGCGAGCGCGAGCACCTTTTCGAGCCGCGCCCGGCCCTCGTGCAGGTGGCCCCGCATCTGCCAGAATCGCCAGAACGCCGCGGCCAAGCAGAGGCCCCGCTCGGCGTCGGCGTGCTCGACGCACCAGTCCAGCGCGGCTCGGAAGTTGTCGTGGTCCCGTTCCAGTCGGTCCAGCCAGAGCTTCCCCTCAGCGCCGAAAAGGTGTGGCTGCGCCGCCTCGGCCAGCGCCTGGAAGGCGGCGGCCTGGCGGTCTCGCAGCTTCAATTCCTCCCCGCTCGCGTCGAGCCGCTCGGCGGCGAACTCGCGGATCGTCTGCAGCATCAGCAGCCGTGGTTCCTCGAAGTCCGGCTGGCGCCGCAGCAGGCTCTGGTCCGCCAGTTCGTCGAGCCCGGTCAGGACGTCGATGCCGACCTCGTCGGCGGGTCCGCAGACGGCCTCCGCTTGCTCCAGGTTGGCACCCCGGGCGAAGACCGAGAAACGCGCGAGGAGGCGCTGGAGCGGGCCGTCCAGGAGGTCGTAGCTCCAAGCGATCGCGCCCTGCAGGGTTTGCTGCCGGCTGGGCAGGTCGCGGGCGCCCGACCCCAGGACGGTGAGGCTCGACTCCAGCCGGCCCAGCAACGCCTGCGGTGAGAAGAGCTTGACCCTGGCCGCCGCGAGCTCGATCGCCAGCGGCAAGCCGTCGACCCGCTCGCAGATACCGGCGATCGCCGGAGCGTTGTCGTTAGTGGCCTGAAAGTCAGGCTTGGCCCCCACGGCCCGCTCGATGAAGAGGCTGACAGCTTCGTACTGAGAGAGGGCCTCCAGCGAGGGCAGCGCCCTCAGGTCGGGGAGGCGCAGGGGCTCCACCGCGAACTCCTGCTCGCCGTAGACGCGGAGCACCGCCCGGCTGCTGATCAGGAGCTTCAGGCGCGGGCTCGCCTGGAGCAGCTGCGTCGCGACCGGGGCGCCGTCGGGCAAGAGCTGCTCGAAGTTGTCCAGCACGAGCAGGACCTGCTTGTCGCGCAAGTACTCGAGCACGCCTTCGATCGGCAGAAGGCTGCCGGTCACCGGGATGCCGAGCACCTGGGCGACCACCGAGGCCACCAGGCTGGGGTCGCGCACCGCCGAGAGGGGGACGAAGTAGACGCCGTCCGGGAACTGCTGGACCGCATCGGCCGCGATCTGCAGGCTGAGGCGCGTCTTGCCGATGCCGCCTGGCCCGGTCAGGGTCAGCAGCCGCGCGGTTTGCAAGAGGCCCTTGGCCGCGGCGACCTCGGGCGCGCGTCCGATGAAGCTCGTCAGCTGCGTGGGCAGGTTGTTCGGAGTGGTGTCGAGCGTGCGGAGCGCCGGAAAGGTGTCAGGCAAGCCTTCGACGACCAGCTGGTAGAGGCGCTCGGAGCGGGCCAGGTCCTTCAGCCGGTGCAGGCCGAGGTCGCGCAGCCTGAGGCCGGAGGTCAGGCTGTCCTGGACCAGCGCGTGGGTCGACTCCGAGAGCAGCACCTGACCGCCGTGGGCGGCGCCCGCCACCCGGGCGGCATGGTGCACGTCGAGGCCGATGTACTCGTTGCCGACCAGCGGCGCCTCACCGGTGTGGAGGCCGACGCGGACGCGGATCGCGGCTCCCTCCGGCCAGGCCTGCACGGCGAGTGCCTTCTGCGCCGCGGCCGCGGCGGAGCAGGCCTCCAGGGCGCTGGCGAACACGCAGAAGAAAGAGTCGCCCTCGGTCCGCAGCTCCCGGCCGGAGTTGCTCCGAAAGGCCTCCCGGAGGATCGCATGGTGCGCCGTCTGCGCTTCGATGTACCGGTCTCCCAACTCCTGCATGAGGCGGGTCGAGCCTTCGATGTCGGTGAAGAGGAACGTGAGCGTGCCGCTCGGGAGACTCATGGGACCGGCCTCGCCAGGCTTGGACTGAGGAGGCCTCCCAGGTGCGCGGTCAGCTCGCGCACGTAAGCGGCGCCCTCGAAGTCGAGCAGCGGATGCGGCGGCAGCAGGTGCTCGCTCACCACGTTGCCGCGCCGGATGTAGACGGCGGGGTAGGGTTCGTCGCGCCCGTTGGACTCGAGGGCGACCGCCACTCCGTCTGGCCCGGGGTCGTCGACGAAATGCGCGAGTGGCAGCACGCCTTCATCGCCGATCCCTTTATCGGCGTCGATGGTGAGAACGCGCGCAAGGTAGGACCGCTGGTGCCAGAGCTCGGGGCCGCGGCTGACCTCGGCGAGAAGAAACGGCACGACCTGGCCCGGCTCCAGCCGGGGACGCTCCAGGTCCTTATGGAAATGCGTTTGCGCGAGGTGGCGGGCCAGCACCCGTGCGTTGTAGCGGTATCCCTGGACGGCTCCGGAGTTGCTCGGGATGCCGTGCTTTCGGAGGCCGAGCGAGCCCTGCGTCAGGGTCCCGGCGAAATAGACTCCAGGTACTGTCGCACTGCGCCAGAACGGCGTCTGACCGGGAAGCCGGCTCTGACCGAAGGAGGCGACGCCCAGCTCCGGCAGGTCAAGCAGAGGCGCGACGAAGCCGGTCGCGGCGATCAGGTCGTCGACTTCGAAGGCGAGCGCACTGCCGTCGTGAGCGCTCCTCGTAGTGACCCGGATGGCCGCTCCGGCGGGCTCGACCGACTCGACTGAGGCGTCCAGGATCACGACTCCGCCTGCGAGCACCGAGTCTTCGTAAGGCTGCACGTACCGAGCCCGGACGCCGACCAGCGACCGGGTGTTGACCGAGAGCTTGGTCGGGCTGGGCGAGGCGAGCACGATCTGGCGGGCGACCGGGAGCAGGCCGGTGGCGATCTCGAAGCCCGAGTTCTGCTTGCCGATGATGAAGACGCGCCGGTCGGCGTACGTCTCGACCGGACGCAAGTCGCCATAGTGGGCCGCGGTCTCGAGCCCCGGCGTCCCGGGCTTCCAAGGCTCGGCGACGCCGACCGCAAAGACCACGGCCGGCACCCTGTACTCGCCGTCGGAGGTGTCGAGGATGAATTCCTGGCCGTCCCGGCGGGTGCTCTCCCAGCGGCAGCCGTAGCGGACCCTGAGCCCGGCCCGCTCAGCGAAGGTGACCAGGCCGCGCTCCATCTCGGGACGCGAGGGGAAGTAAGAGGTCCCGTCCATCACCTCGGCCATCACGGCCCGATGCTCCTCCTCGTCGCACGCGAGGCTGTTCCAGTCGAAACGCTCGTACTCGCGCGAGCGGTGGTCGAAGCCGGCGTAAGGCTTGGTCCAGCTCAGCATCCGCTGGAAGATGGGCCA
>CATPBK010000154.1 GCA_955652705.1 Candidatus Dormiibacterota bacterium
CCAGCCAAGTGTGGGCGGCTCGGCCCTCATAGTGCACTACCGTTGGACCCGTCGGATTGGTGCCGGTGGGCCCTGGCTGAATCAGGCTCCGAGGCTGACCGTTTGCAGCATGGATACATCGGGACGGGAGCTTCGGCCAGAGGAGGTGGTCTCCACCGCCGTCGCGATCGTGGGCGATTGCGCGGAGCCGGCATTCCTCGTTGGAATGGACGGCACCATCCTGGCCTGGAACAGCGCCGCCTCCGAGTTCTTCGGGATTCCCGCCTGGCACGCCGCGGGCCGCAACTGCGCCCTCGTCGTCCGCGGCTGCAGGCTCGATGGTGAGCCGGCCTGCCTCCCGAACTGCACGGTCCTCGTAGCCCTTAACCAGGGTGTTGCCGCGAAGTCCATGGAGATGGTTGCACGGACGGGGGACCTGCCGGCGAACCGGCGCCAGGCCCTGGTCCATCACCTGCCCATCACGCACGCCGACGCCGGGCCGCTCGGCGTTCTTCATGTCCTCGCGTCTCAGCCGATCGGCTAACCGCGCTCGAGCGTGGCGCGCACCTCGCGAGCGACCTCGACGTCTTCACGGGCATGCACAACCAGGGTCCTGACCCTGGTGCCGTCAGCGCTGATGTCGAGGTCGCGGCTGACTCCAAGGTTGAGCTCTCGATCGACCTGCACGCCGATGAACCCGAGCTCAGCGGCTGCCGCCTGTCGCACCGGCGCTGCGTTCTCACCGACTCCGCCGGTGAAGACGAGGGCGTCCAGGCCGGCCATTGCGGCTGCCATCGCTGCGATGGCCTTTACGAGGCGGTGGATGTAGATGTCGAACGCCAGGCGAGCCCGTTCGTCACCGGCTGAAACCCGGACCAGGACCTCCCGCATATCAGCTGTGCCGGCCAGCGCGAGGAGACCGGATCGGTGCTCGAGCGCATCGAACAGCTGCGACTCGGTCAGGTGGGCGTGCCGTTCGAGGTAGAGGAGTGCGCCCGGATCCAGGTCTCCGGACCTCGTCGCCATTACAAGCCCCTCGAGGGGCGTGAACCCCATCGTCGTGGCGACCGACCCGCCGTTGCGCACGGCGGCCAGCGAGGCTCCGGCGCCGAGGTGACAGGTCACCACCTGGAATGCCCCGTCCGCACGCTCCAACAGCTCGGCAGCGCGGCGAGCGCAGTAGGCGTGCGAGAGGCCGTGGAAGCCGTACCGCTTGATGCCCCAGCGCTCGCGCCACTCTTCAGGAATCGCATAAGTAGACGCGGCAGCTGGCATGTCGGCGTGAAAGGCCGTGTCGAATGCGGCCACCGCTGGAAGCTGAGGGAGGAGGCGGCCGGCGAGCGCGATGCCCGACAGCGCGGCCGGCTGGTGAAGAGGCGCCAGCTCGATCAGCGAGCCAAGGTATTCCACGACCTCCTCGTTGAGCCTGACGGCCGTCTTGTAACGCGGGCCTCCGTGGACGACTCGGTGTCCGACGGCGTCCATGGGCGGCAGGGCCTGAATCGTTTTGGCGACGTCGTCCTCGTCGAAGCGGCCATGCGAGGCGGTCAGCTCGTGGTCGGCAAGCAGCTGATCGTCCTCGTCCAGGGCACGGACCTTCAGCGAGCTGGATCCGGCGTTGAAGACGAGGACGCGCATTTTCCTGGGCTAAGTTTCAGTTGGGCCAGACCCAGTCCCGGATGTCGGGAGGGTCTTCACCGTGATCACGCGTGTACTGCCGGTGACGGAGGCGCTCATCCTCCATGAGCTGGCGAATATGCGCAGCGCGTGGACCGAGGCCGGGCACCCGGTCGATCACGTCCATCACGAGGTGGAAGCGATCGAGATCATTGAGCATGACCATGTCGAAGGGAGTCGTGGTCGTCCCCTCCTCCTTGTAGCCACGCACATGTAGGTTGTCGTGGTTGCGGCGCCTGTAGGTGAGGCGATGGATGAGCCAGGGATACCCGTGGTACGCGAAGATCACGGGCCGGTCGGTGGTGAACAAGGCGTCAAATTCGCTGTCAGAGAGCCCGTGAGGGTGCTCCGTCGCCGGCTGCAACCGCATCAGGTCGACCACGTTCACGACCCGGACACTCAAGTCCGGCAGGTTCTGGCGGACCAGGTCAGCGGCCGCCAGCGTTTCCAACGTGGGGACGTCGCCGGCGCAGGCCAGAACGACGTCGGGCTCTCCTTTGTCGTCATTGCTTGCCCAATCCCAGATACCAATACCGCGCGAGCAGTGCAGCACCGCATCCTCCATGGACAGATAGTTGAGCGCGGGCTGTTTGCCCGCGACGATGACGTTGATGTAGTTGCGGCTGCGCAGGCAGTGGTCGGCGACCGAGAGCAGCGTGTTGGCGTCCGGCGGGAGATAGACCCTGACGATCTCGGCCTTCTTGTTGACGACATGGTCGATGAAGCCTGGGTCCTGGTGCGAGAAGCCGTTGTGGTCCTGGCGCCAGACGTGTGAGGTCAGCAGGTAATTGAGTGAGGCGATCGGGCGCCGCCAGGGGATGCCACGAGTCACCTTCAGCCACTTGGCGTGCTGGTTCAGCATCGAGTCGATGATGTGGATGAACGCCTCATAGCAGTTGAAGAGGCCGTGCCGGCCGGTCAGCAGGTAGCCCTCCAGCCAGCCCTCGCACATGTGCTCGCTGAGCACCTCCATAACTCGTCCGTCCGGTGAGAGGAGCTCGTCCCCGGATAGCGTCTCCGCGATCCAGGTTCGCTCGGTCGCCTCGAAGACCGGCGACAGCCGGTTCGACGCGGTCTCATCGGGACCCATCAGGCGGAAGTTGCTCCGGTTGGCCGCCACAACGTCCCGTAGAAATCCACCCAGGACCTTGGTGGCCTCGCTTACGGTGGTGCCCGGCTGGGGGACGTCGACGGCGTACTTGCGGAAATCGGGAAGATGCAGATCGACCATGAGCTCGCCACCATTGGCGTGCGGGTTGGCACTCATCCGTCGGACGCCTCCCGGCGCGAGTCCCGCGACCCCTGGCAGGAGCCGCCCCGAGTCGTCGAACAGCTCGTCGGGCCGGTAGCTGCGCAGCCAACTCTGGAGGATCTGCAGATGCTCCGGCTTCGACAAATCGCTCACCGGGACCTGATGGGATCGGAAGGTGCCTTCGACGGGCTCGCCGTCGACTTCTTTGGGCCCAGTCCAGCCCTTTGGAGTCTTGAGCACGATCATCGGCCAGGAGGGCCGAGCAGCTTGGCCGGTCTGCCGAGCTTGTCGCTGGATACCCCCGATCTTGTCCAGGACCATGTCCAGCGTTGCGGCCATCTGCTGGTGCATCTCGCGGGGATCTTCGCCGGAGACGAAGTAAGGCTCGTGTCCATAGCCCTCGAGCAGCCGGCGGAGCTCGTCCTCGGGGATCCGGGCCAGCACTGTCGGATTCGCGATCTTGTAGCCGTTGAGATGGAGGATGGGAAGGACCGCGCCGTCACTGACCGGATTCAGGAACTTGTTCGAATGCCAGCTGGTCGCAAGGGCGCCGGTCTCCGCCTCGCCATCGCCCACAACGCACGCAACTAGCAGGTTCGGGTTGTCGAAGGCGGCGCCATAGGCGTGGACCAATGCGTAGCCGAGCTCCCCACCCTCGTGGATCGAGCCGGGGGTCTCCGGCGCCACGTGGCTCGGGATGCCGCCCGGGAATGAGAACTGCTTGAAGAGCTTGCGCAGGCCCTCGAGGTCCTGGCTGATCTCCGGGTAGACCTCGCCGTAGGTTCCCTCGATGTAGGCGTTGGCGACGATGCCTGGGCCGCCATGGCCGGGGCCGATGACGTACATGCAATCGAGGTCGCGTGCCTTGATAACCCGGTTGAGATGCGCGTATACGAAGTTCAGGCCCGGAGTTGTGCCCCAATGGCCGAGCAGACGCGGCTTGACGTCGTCGACTGTCAGCGGTCGCCGCAGGAGCGGATTGTCGAGCAGGTAGATCTGCCCTACCGACAGGTAGTTGGCGGCTCGCCAGTAGGCGTCGATCCGGTCCAGCTCATCCGGAGTCAGCGGGCCGCCGGCTACCGCGCCCTTCGCCTTGAGTGCCACTCGCAACTCTCCAGTTGATGTTCGGAGGCGTCCTCGCCGGACGCAAAAAGTCCCGAGGAGCCTTTCTGGTGAAGCCGAATAGCTCTTCGCGGTTTCCGGCTTCTGCCAGTTTCGGCTTCGGCCTACTCGACGCTCGAACCTGCCTTCAGCTTCACCTTTCGAAGCTTCTCGGGACAAGCCTAGTCTGGCAGCTGAAAACGGCGTCGTGAGGGGTCGTTCGACCTCCTCCTATCGGGACCTCGATCCTATGATGGGAACGCGATGCGGCGGATTCGCGGGAGGCCGGCAGGAAAGCTCGCCGAGCTCCGTTCTCTTCCTGTTTTCTCAGGCTTGAGCCCCAAGCGACTCGGCCAGATCGCGACGAGCCTGGACGAGGTCTCCATCCCCTCCGGCGAGCGGATGCTGACCGAGGGGAAACCGAATCACGCCTTCTGGATCATCCTGGAAGGCGAGGTGGAGCTGACCGTCGCGGGGCGCGCGCATGAACTCCTACGGCGCGGTGACATCGTTGGCCTGCCGAGCATGTTCACCCACCTCGAATCAAATGCCGACGTAGTGGCCCGGACGCCAGTCAAAGCCTTGGTCGCCAGCCACACACAGTTCCGCGAGTTGATCGGCGATCCGGAGGTGGAGATCCGGTTCAAGGCGACGGTGTTCGATCGCCTTCGGGACGAGGTCTACCAGCTGACCCACCGACTTCCAGAGGCACCGGCGAAACCGAGCGCTGGCTAGGACGGGCGACATCAGCCCGACAGTCCTGCGCTGAGGTCCGAAGGTTGCACACCATCCTGGCCAAGCTAGCCCCGGGGGTCAGCGAGGTCAGATTCACCGCCCGCCCGGCTTGCCACCAGATCTGATCGTCGCCGCTTCAGTCCGGAGGTCTGGGGCTGGACTTCCCTGGACTCTTGATGGACAAAACTGATAGCGGCGCTGTTGATTTCGAGTTTAGAACGACTCTGGTGGACAGCTACTGGACTCTAGTGGACGACGCTCCGCCGGAATGGCATTCAGAAGGTCGGGGGTTCGAAATCCCCCCGGGTCCACCTCATTTCTGAATTCAGTTGAACCCCCTAGGCTGTCACCTGATGTGAGCCGACAACTGTCCGGTTGACAGCAATTTGACAGCTGTTCGGGCTCGCCGCGATAGCAGCGGCGTATCCAAGGCTTACAGGATCGCTGTCATTTTTGAAGCTGGCTGGAATCGCCGTATGGGCCCGCGCCGGGGCCCCTCTGGTAGACATTCAGAAGGTAGGCGCGTCACCGAATGTGAACTGCGAGGACCGGTTCGTGGTATCTTGGTATCACGATGCCAAAAGCGATGACGTTACGGCTCGATGACGACCAGGCGGCCGAACTAGAGGCGATCGCTCGTATCGAAAACGTTCCGATCGCGGAGGAAGTCCGCCTGGCGTTGGCGAGGCATATTGCCGCCCGCCGCAAGGACCGCGCATTTCAGGCGCGTCTCAAGGCTTCGATGGAGCGGAACGAGGAGATCCTGAAGCGGCTCGCCTCCGACTAGGTGAGCTGGACCTACCTTGACCTTGCCGACTATCTGCTGATCGCGGAGGCGGTACTAGGCATCCCGGCTGAGAGACTGGCTGAGATGCCAAGGGTGCTGCACCTGGCAGGCTCAGCCCTCTCAGTCCCCGCTAGTGGCTTCGGCGGGCATGAATCCTACCCAGACCTGGCTTAGAAGGCCGGTCTCCTGGTAGCCCGCCTGGCGAAGAACCACCCGTTGCCTGATGGCAACAAGCGGGTCGCGTGGCTGGCGTTGATCGAGTTTGTAGAGCGCAATGGGTGTGAGTTGGACCAACCAAAGGCAGACGACGCTGTTGGAGCGATGTTCGCGCTCGCGGCCGGCGAACTATCGGAGGCAGACTTCGTCGAGTGGCTAAGGCCAAAGATCCGAACGTCAAGTGCTCGATAAGGAGACCCTATCGACAGCTCCGGACAATGGGACCGTATCGCGAAGGCTAACGGCGTCACCAGGACACGTGATTCAGCGCCTGATAGCCACAAACCATCGTGAGGACCGGTTGGCTGTCATGAACCTCGAGAAGCCCGCCTCGTGATCAGTTGCGCAAGCTACTCCGGCCGTTCCCCGCGCCTCCAGGACGCAACCCCGCCAGAGTGACCCCGACGAGCCGGCGGACCGCGGCTTCGGACGGCAGGCTGCTGGCCGCTGCGAGGGCGTAGAGGCAGTAGCTCGCAAGCTCATCAGGCGCGACGTCATCCCGGACGTCGCCGACCTCTGCGCCCTCAATCAGCAGGTCTCGGATGAGGTCGCTCAGCTGCTAGGCAGCGGGCGTGCTGGACCCCGGTAATGCGGAGCCTGGCACCGTCTCGCGCATCCGGAGGGCGACGAGCATTCCTGATTGGGCGCCGGACCGCACTGGTCTAACCGACGCTGCTCGCCGTCATCGGCGACGCCTCCCGGACTCCGGACGGAGCAACCTCGGTCGGAATCTACCGGCTCTGGTGCGACGCCGGGTACGCCGTCGGAGCGATCGTGGCCGGCCTAATCGCTCCGTCGGCAAGTTTGCGGGAGCCGGTCATAGCCCTTCGCAGGACGGGCAAACGCCGCCCCTATGATTCAACTCAGGAGGTGCTGGCGATAGATGACAGATCTAGCTCACGCCTACCCCTCGGAGGTCCGCCGCCTGATCCGCGAGGGCGGCTGGGACAGGCCCACCAGCGGCCTCTGCCTCGGCTACCTGCAGGCCAACCTCGCTATCCTGCCGAAAGACTTGGCGGGCGAGTTCCAGGCCGTTTGCGAAGCCAACCCGCGGCCGATGCCGCTGCTCGACGTCACCGAGCCGGGCGATCCGCACCCACGGCGCATCGCGCATGACGCCGACCTGCGCACCGACCTGCCTCGCTACAGGGTCTACCGCAACGGGGAGCTCGCGGCCGAGGTCAGCGACATCCGCGAGCTGTGGCGGGACGACCTGGTCGCCTTCCCGCTCGGCTGCAGCTTCACCGCTGAGGGCAAGCTGCTGGAGGCCGGCGTCCGTCTCCGGCACATCGAGCTCGGCCAGAGCGTGCCGATGTGGCGGACCTCACTCCAGGTCCAGCCGGTCGGCCGCTTCAGGGGCTCGGTTGTGGTCTCGATGCGGCCGATCCGCAAGGACCAGTTGGAGCTGGCCGAGCGCGTCACCGCGGAGCTGCCGCTAGCCCACGGCGCGCCACTCCACGTCGGCGATCCGGAGAAGATCGGCATCGGCGACCTGGGCCGGCCGGAGTGGGGCGACGCGATCCTGCCCCTCGGGGACGAGGTCCCCGTCTTCTGGGCCTGCGGAGTCACGCCGCAGGCGCTCATCATGGCCGTGCGCCCGGAGTTCGCCATCACGCACGCGCCCGGCCACATGTTCATCACTGACGTGCCGGACGCGGCCATCAGGGGTCGCCAGCCGGCCCTGGCCCCGCTGATCTCCTGACCCCCGACGGCGCACCTTGCCTGCGCACGCTCGGGGTCTGTGTCGACACCGGCGGCACCTTCACCAAGCTGACGCTCGTCAACCGGGGGGCGCGCGCGGCGGTTGCGAAAAAGGCTGACGACGCCGGCCGACCTCTCACCTCTTCCTCCGGCACCATCGGCAGCGGCCGCGTTGGATCCAGATCCTGCTCTAGACCTCGATCTCCTTGCCGGCTGCCGCTTACTCCGCCACCAACGAGCGAGCAGCGCGAGATGGACCGATTTTGCCGTCCTGCAGCCTCAAGAAGGTGCGTCTGGTCAGGGCCGCGGTGGCGGGCATGCCGTCAGCGATGTGTCACCTGGCCTCGGAGATACGGGGCCGCCCGACACTGTGGCTACCAACATGACGCCCAGCATCATTGACACTAAAGACGAGTGGCCCTAGATTAGGTGTAGCCGCCAGTGCGCCCAGCGCGGCGTGCCACCGGTTCATTCCGCCTCGCGCGGCAGTATTGGACGGCTGAATCCGCGGTCCGGGGACCGCCCTGGGGGTGGCCGTGGTGGCTGAGGCGAATATCGGGTCGTCGATCGCCGTAGAGAGAGAGGCGCTCACGCCGCACGGTAAGAAGGCGGTCGCGGGCGCTTTCTTCGGATTGGCCATCGACTTCTACGACATCTACCTGCCAACGGTGGCGTTGACGCCGGCGATCATCTACTTCATCCCCAAGAATCTCCCCCTGCAGACGACGGCCACACTCAACTTCATCGTGTTCGCGGTGACCCTGATCGGCCGGCCGATCGGTGCTCTCATCTTCGGTCATTTCGCGGACGTGATCGGCCGCCGCCGCACGACGATGATCGCGGTCGGCGGATTCGGCGTCATGACCCTTCTGATCGCGCTGATGCCCGGCTATGCCGCGTGGGGCTATACGGCGATCGTGCTTCTGATCCTGCTCCGGCTGGTTGATGGCATCTTCATGGGCGGGGAGTACACGAGCGCCAACCCGCTGGCGATGGAAGCCTGTCCGAAGCACCTGCGCGGTCTGGTGGGCGGAGTGATACAGGCCGCTTACCCGATCGCGTACATCGCGATCGCGCTCACGGTCACGATCATCCTGGCGTTCGTTCCAGCCGGGCAGCTCAACTCGCCGTACGTGCAATGGGGCTGGCGCATTCCCTTCGTGATCGGCGGAGTGATCGCGATCGTCTTCCTCTTCTTCTACGCCCGCGTCGAGGAGTCCAAGGTCTGGGAGGCCGAAGGCAAGACGACCCGCACTAAGGCTCCGCTGGTCGAGCTTTTCAGCGGCCAGAACTTGAGGCACCTGGCCCAGGTCTTCCTGATGATGACCGGGCTCTGGTTCAGCGTGCAGGTCGCGATCTCTTTCACACCAACGCTGCTCCAGGTCGTGCTCAAAGAACCGGCCAAGAGCGTCATCAATGGGCTCATTGTGGCCAACGTCCTGCTCGCGGTCAGCTACATCATCGTGGCCGTGATGGGCCAGGCTTTCGGACGCCGCCTGACGCTCATCGTTTCGGGGCTTTGGACGGCGGTGCTGGCCACGCTCTTTTACTACTGGATGACCGCCAACGCAGCCGGGCACGGCTCGCTTTTCGTAACCATGGCCTTGTACACCGTCGCACTCTGCCTCAGCATCTCGCCCTGGGGGATCGTCACGACGTACATCACCGAGCGCTTCGCCACTGGAGTCCGGGCCTCGGGTTACGGCGTCGGCTACAGCCTGGCGGTGATCATCCCCGGCTTCCTCAGCTTCTACCTGCTCGCACTGGCCAAGGTGATGCCCTACATCTACACGCCAGTGGTGTTCCTGGCGCTGGCCGGGGCACTGCAAGTGATCGGCGCGTGGCTCGGTCCTGAGACCAGGGACGTAGAGATGGCCGCGACCCTCGCGCCGGGCACTGCTCTCGAGCCTCACGAGCCCCGCGAGCCGCGACGGAGAATCTCCCCCACCTGACATGGATCGGGCATCCGCTGAGCGCGCGAAGGCCGTCGCTGAATCAGCGCGCGAGCAAGAGTGGACCAATCCCAGCTTCGCGAAAGATCTCCCCCTGGGCAGCCAACGTCTCGATCCCATCCACCCCTTTCCGCAACCCCGTCCGAAAGATGTGCAGAAGGGCGAGGCCTTCGGCAAGTAGAAGGCGCACGTCAGAGGGGTGTCTGCTGCGAAGACACCCGAGACGGCTTCCCACCCGGCGAGTGCATCGGCCGCGCCGTTTGTCGTGAACAAGGCGGACAGCTACGAGGAGTGGTGGAGGAACAATGCCGCGAGCACCGGGTGATCAACGGTCGAGAGCTCTGATGCCGAGCCGTCCTCCACGGTCGGCATGGTGCCAGCGGCATTTCTCACCGGACGTACCTGGAAGCGGAGTGACGACAGTTGTATCTACGATCTTCCCAAGTTAGTGATAAGAGAGCCCTTGTCCTTAGCTTGGTCTTAAAAGTCCGAGAGCAGACTCTAATCAGCATGGCGCAGCCGTCGGCAGAGTCCGGCGCTAGCCCATCGGTGGAAAACATCCCGCTCGCTGAATTCGACCCTGAACGGTCGGCACTCATAGAACCCGAGCGTGTCGTCAGCCGGCAGGACATACCGCGTCGTGCCGTGATGTGTTTCTTCAACGAGGTCATCGAGCGGATAGCCAGCCGGGGAGACGCACACCAGGTGGCCACGCTACGTGCTGCTCACGGACTGCACCCGATCTGGGAAATCTCCGTTCGGGGTGAGCGACTGGCCGTCTACCACCCAGGCGTCGGCGCTCCACTAGCGGCGATGTTCATGGAGGAGGCGATCGGCCTTGGTTGCGCAGTCTTCTGCGCCTGCGGTGGGGCGGGCGCCGTCCGACCTGACCTCGCCCTGGGTCACGTCGTGGTTCCGGATTCGGCGCTCCGCGACGAGGGCACGAGCTTCCACTATCTTCCTGCAGCGCGTTCAGTCACGGCTGACCCGGAGGGTGTGAGAACAGCGGTCGAAGTCCTCGAGGGGCTCGGCATCCCTTACGTTGTTGGCCTGACCTGGACGACAGACGCCCCCTACCGCGAAACCCGAGCAAGAATCGCTCGTCGGGCAGGCGAGGGCTGCCTAACCGTGGAGATGGAGGCAGCGGCGCTCTTCGCGGTGGCCCAGTTCCGCAGAGTGTCCTTTGCGCAGCTGCTTTACGCCGGCGATAGCGTGGCGGGAGAAGAATGGGATCCGCGAGGATGGCCGCAATCGGACACTCGCGAACCGCTCTTTTGGGCTGCGGCGGAGATAGCGCTGCGACTCAGCCTCCCAGAGTGAACCAGCCCCGCACTCTAACTCGACCTGGCGAACCACGGGGGGTCAGCCGCACCCTCCGCACGAATGCAGTTGATAGCTACGGCGGACTCCGGTGGACGGGTATCCGCCGGAATGGCATTCAGAAGGTAAGGGGTTGGAATCCGACGAGGTTCCCAACGCAGTCCGGTCCTCACGGGGCGGCGCGAGGGGGTCTGGGGGAACGGAAGGCTTGCGAATGAGCCTCGGCGGGCGGCGAGTCTCCCAAAGGCCTGAGTGGGGGGCGGTATCACGCTCCTATCGAGGCGACGGCGAGGAGAACCTGCTCCGCCGCCACCAGGGTCGCCAACCCGAGCCCTCCGCACCTGTCTGGCCTCGATTGCCCGCCTTCAAAGCTTTTGCTGTCGCTATGTCGCACCTCGGGATGGTGGCTGGATCCGGCGGCGTGCCGCAAGTTCCCGCAGCGCCAGTACGAATATCGCCACGAC
>CATPBK010000155.1 GCA_955652705.1 Candidatus Dormiibacterota bacterium
AAATCGCTGAAGCGGCCGACCACCGGCGGCGCCGCCGTCAGCCCCGCGCCCGGGGCGATGAGACTCCGTTCCTCGATGGCCATCAGTAGGTGTCCCGAGGCAGAGGTTCGAACTGCAGATCGCGGCAGGCGGCCGACAGGGCGCCGGTCTGGGCGTCGCCGCCAAGGCAGGGGTGGCCCGAGACGGAATGCATCGGAGGATGCCTGAGTACTCGGGCCGGGGCCCCTAACACCGGCAGCGGCGTCCAGAGCCGATGAGATGCCTGCGAATTTCTGACTCGGGGCACCTTAGTACTTCACACGCGGGTCGAGGGCCGCCGTAGCAATGTCGAGGGCGAGGTAGATGACCATGTACACGAAGGTCACCAGCAGCACGAAGCCCTGGATGGCCGGGAAGTCACTGCTGAGCAGCGCGTTGTACGAGTACTGGCCCAGGCCGGGCCAGGCGAAGATGATCTCCACCAGCACCTCGCCACCCAGGGCGTAGCCGTAAACGGCGGCGGTGATGGTGAGGATCGGGATCAGTGCGTTCTTCAACGCGTGCCGCAAGACCACGACTCGAAAGGGCAAGCCGAGCGAGCGAGCGGTGCGCACGTAGTCCGACTGCAGCGCCTCGGCCATGACCGCCCGCGTCATCCTCGCGATCGGCGCCATCGCCACGAAGCCGAGTGTGAAGCAGGGCAGGATGAGAGCCTGCACCGCTCTTCCGAAGAGGTCGAAGTCGCCCTTCAGAAGCGAGTCGATAGTGAGGAAGCCGGTGATCGGCTGCGCGAAGCGAATCGCGCTGCCGGTCCGGCCGACCGGCCCGGGGAGCCAGCCGAGAAAGTAGAAGAAGACGTAGAGCAGCATCAGGCCGAGCCAGAAGATGGGCATGGAAACGCCCAGCACCGAGACCGCCCGGGCGACGGAGTCGATCCAGCTGTCCTTCTTGATCGCGGCGGCGATACCGAGCGGAAGCGCCACCAACACGGCGAACAACATCGCGTAAGTCACCAGCTCGAAGGTCGCCGGAAAGCGCTGCCGGAGGTCTTTGGAGACATCCTGGGCGGTCGTGTAGGAAGTGCCCATCTTGCCCTGTGAGAGGTCCCGCAGGTAGAGCGCGAACTGCTCGTAGAAAGGCCGATCGAGGTACGCGATGTGCTTCAGCTCGGCCCTCCGTTCGACCGAGATGTAAGGCCCGGCAACCCGATCGACCGGGTTGCCGGGGACGATCCGCGTCAGCGCGAAAGTGAGGAACAGCGCCACCAGCAGCACGGGCACGATCAAGAGAATCCGCCGCGCCGCGTAGAGCAAAAGGCGTGTGGAGCCCATGCTGGCGGTGGCTGGGTGCGGACCTACTGCTTGTACATGTACGCGTACCGGTTCAACTCGTCGTTGTAGTAGACATAACCCTTCACGTTGCTTCTCAGGACGACGTTCCAGTTCGGCCCGACCAGGAACGCGTGGGGGGCGTCATCGATCACCAGCTTCTGGGCGTCCTTGCTGCCCTGGAGGCGGCCCTCCTTGTCGAGCGACAGCGTCCATTTCTTGACCAGCGTATCCACCGCCGGATTGCTGTAGCTCACGTAGTTCGTCGGGCTGTCGGAGCTGACGTTCCAGCTCATGTGGTACCAGGGGTCGTTGACCCAGGAGAGCCACTCATCGATCCACATGTGCAGCTTGCGGCCCTGTTCCTGCTCGTTGAAGGGGGCGAAGGCCACCTTCTGGATGGAGACGTTGAGGCCGATCTGTTTCAGGTTGCTCGAGATGAGGACTGCGGCTCGCTCGGCCTCCTGCCAGTCGGCGCGGACCGTGAGCGTGATGGGAGGCGCCCCCTGGCCTTTCGGCAACCCTGCCGAGGCCAGCATGTCCGCGGCTTTCTTCAGGTCGGTGTTGTACTTCCAGGTGCTGAAGTCGCTCGACGGCATCCCGTTGCCGACGACGCTGCGGTTGACCTGCGCGTAGCCGTGGAAGACGTTCTTCAAGATGTCGTCGTAAGGGACCGCGTAGGAGACTGCCTGCCGCACCGCCTTCTTGTCGAAGGGGGCCATCTTGTTGTTCATCTCCAGGAAGAGGTTGCGCGGGTTCGGGAACGTGAGGACCTGGAGGCCGCTGTCTTGCTTCAGGCCGTCGAGGTCTTTCACCGGCGGCACCATGATCATGTCGACCTCGCCTCGCTTGATCAGCAGCTCTCGCTCGCTGGCGTCGGGGACGATCTTCTGGATCACGGTCTGCAGCTTCGGCTTGGTGCCGTAGTAAGCAGGGTTGGCCTTCATCACGATCCGGTCGCCGGGTACGTATTCGCTGAGCAAGAAGGGACCATTACCCGGCGCGATGTGCTTCTTGAAGTAGTCGGTCGCCCAGGGATCGCTGGACGTCGCGTGCGCTTTGACGTCCTTGATGTCGACGGAGCTGGTGTTGTGCATCGTGTTGTTCTTCATCAGGAGCAGGTTGGGGGCGTCCATGTTGATCGCCACGCGGTGGTCGTCGAGGGCCTTGACGTGCTCCGGGTCGGGTACGGCCGCCATCGAGAGCAGGAAGTAGGAGATGCCCTGCGCCGCGAACACGCGCCGGTACCCCTCCTCGATGACCTGCGCCGTGATCGGCGTGCCGTCCTGGTAGGTGATCCCCTGGCGCAGGGTGAAGATGACCTGGTTGCCGTTGGTCTGGTAGCTCTCGGCGAGCATCCCGTCGATGGCCTCGGTGTCGACGCCGGTGAACTTGACGCCGGCCACGGTCTTTTCCTGGTGCTTGTACTGCGTCAGCTGGTCGAACGTGTTCTGGATGGTGGTCTGGGCCGGCTTGCTGCCGACGGTGAACGCCGGATCGAAGGTGTCGATGTCGCCCTCGACGGCGACCACCAGGGTGTCCAGGGGCGTCTTCGAAGTCGAGGTTGTCTGTGCGCTGTTCGCCGGCGAGCACGCCGCCAACAGAGGATCGCCCACGCCAAGCCCGAGCGCGGCGGCGGCGCCCAGCTTCAAGACGTCGCGCCGCGTGAGCAAGGCGCGCAGGGCCTCTACCTCCGCGACCTCTTCGATCCGGCTGCGCTCTCTTTGTGTCATTCGCTACCTCCCGAATGAAGTGGTGGCGGCCTCCTTCGAGGCTGCCGTCGCCAGCTGTCGCGCGAGCCCGAAGGCCTCGAGCTCCCCGCTCGGTGGCGTGGCGAAGCCACCGACCTTGCTCGGCCGCCAACCCAGCCCGGCCAGGTCGGCCAGCAGCTCGGCGTACTTGAAGGGCGCCACCGTGGCGTCCACGACCGGTGCTCCGATCTCAGCCTGGAGATCGGAGAAGAACCCGTACTCGATGGTGCAGCCGAGAACGACCACCTCGGCGCCGTCGGCGTTGACCGCCTCGCGGGCGGCGGCGACGAGCCTCTTGCGCGTCAGGTCGGGGTCGACCTGGAAGTCGTGGACCCCGAGGTCGACCACCTTGAACGAGGCAAGACGAGCCCGGTAGCCGTACCTGGACACGTTGTCGCGCATCTCCGGCACCCATTTCCGGCGGCCGACGAGGACTGAAAAACTGTCGCCCAAGGTCGACGCGATGTGCAGCGCGGATTCGCACGGGGCCGCAACCGCGATTCTGGTTGCAACCTCACGAGCCGCCCGCAGGCCGGTGTCGTAGAAGCAGCCGATAACCGCCGCGTCAAAGCCCTCGCGCTCGGCCTCGATCACCGCCGCCAGGAGGTCGGGGACAACCCAGGCCTCGTAAGCGTGGTACTCGAGGTGGTGCGGGCCGCGCGGGAAAGAACGCACTTCGACTTCGGTGTCCGGCCGCTTCACCCGCTCCAGCTCGGCTCGCACCGCCTCGTCGAATTTGGAGGTTCCGATCGGGTTGATCCAGAGAACCCTGCTCACGAAGCTGACCTCCTCTTGGACACGGCTAGAAGAGCCGTGGGGTGACGACCCACACGGCGGTCACCGGCGAGTCGCCGTCGTTCTGGATGCCATGGGGCACGGTGGACTGGAAGTGGATGCTGTCACCGGGCTGGAGCCGGTACTCGGTCGCGTCGACCACGTAGCGCAGACTCCCCGAAAGGACGTACGCGAACTCTTCGCCGTCGTGGCTGTACGGCTCCTCCATCGCTCCGCCGGGCTGGATCGTGACCAGCATCGGCTCGAGCACGAGGGCGGGCGCTCGCTCGGAGAGCAGCCTGTAGGCGCGGTTGCTGGACGCGATCGCCAGCTTGTCGTCGTCCTGGGCTCGGGCCACGTGCGGCTGTGGAGCGGAGTCGCGCGCCGGATCCTGCTTGGTGAAGAAGCTCGGCACGTCCGTCCCCAGCGCCTTGGCGATGGCGTGGAGCGAAGTCAGCGCCGGGCTCGAGCGGCCGCGCTCGACCAGGGAGAGGAACCCGATCGACAAGCCCGAAAGGCTGCTCAGGTGACGGAGGGAGAGCCGGCGCTCCTGGCGCAGGCGGCGGATGGCCGCGCCCAGCGCTTCCAGGTTCTCCGTCGGGCTTGCGGCAGCCGGCCTTGGCCCGTTCGTACTGGCCACCCACGTTTCCCCCTTAGGTCGCGGGCCGGAATGCGGGAATTTTACACCGGCAAAACAGGCTCAATCAATGCTGAACACCTCTGCAACGAGATCGAGAAGGACCGTTCAGCCCTCCAAAACAGCGTTAAGGCCGATCGGTTCGGGTTCTGGCCTCGGAGCCGCGTTGGAGAGCCCGGTACGTGCGGACCTCGCCCAAAATCGCAATGCCCGACGCGACCGCAAACGCAATCGCGCCCAGCAAGATCGCCGCGAGGCCGGCCACCGGGCTGGCCGGAGCGATCGCGAACCCAGCCGTGGCGAGGCCGATCGCGATAAGTAGCACCGCGTACACCCTGAGGCCGCCGACGCTGGCCGCATAGCCGGCCGGCAGCTGGCCGAGGTTCTTTGAGGTCACGCGCCGGACCACCGCCGTCGCCGCTCCTCCGACGTTTAACAGAAGCAGTACGCCGGCGGAGATCAGCAAGACGGCGATTGTCAGGAGCATCGCGACTGTCGCCCCTCAGGGCCGGTCGTGCTTCTCGATCTCCGCTTCCGCCGTTTTATGGTCGGGATACGGGCCATCCAGGCGGACTCCCTGGACCGTCCCGGACTCGTCGATGTCGGCTCTCACCACGTACCAGCGCTTGCCCAGGTGCAGGACGCCGTGATGGCGCTCGGCGCTCCAGCTCTTCGGGGTGATTCCCGTTCTTGGCGTCTCGGCCATCAGGGCGAGTCTACCGCGCCCAGCCGCAGGATCAACTCACGTTATCGTGACGGCAGCCGCCGCCCTTGCCGAACGCACGGCCGTCGTAAGCCGCGCGAAGGAGTTGGAATGTCGCATCACCTCAAGCAAATCCGAGTCGAAGGCATGCCTGAGCCCATGGGTCACTACAGCGACGCCGTGCTCGCAGGCGAGACGCTTTACATCACCGGCCTGATCGCGTCCGATCAGTCCGGCGAACTCGTCGGCGCCCGAGACGTCGGCGAGCAGTCGCGCCGACTGTTCGAGAACCTCGGCCGGGTGCTCGCCGCCGCCGGCGGCAAGCCCGAGGACGTCGCCAGAGTGACCGTCTACATGCGGGATATCACCGAGCGCGCCAAGATGAACGCAGCGCGCAAGGATTTCTTTGGTGATCACCGGCCCGCATCTACCCTGATCGAGGTCAGTGCGCTGGTTGAGCCGGAGGTGCTGATCGAGATAGATGCGGTCGCAGTGCTGACGTCCCGCTAAAGGGCTCGCAGCCGATCCGCAGATCAACTCGCGCGTGGGTACGTCGCCTCGCCATCGATGGCACGCTCGACAGTCCCAGAGTCCACTTCGGCGATTGCGGCGACCAGCCAGATGGCGGTGTGGCGGTCGGCTCCGCGAGCCAGACGCTGGTAGACCATGACCGCCAGTTCCTCATCCATCGAAACGATTGCCATGGCCTGAAGATGCGCCTGAAGCCTGAGCGTCACCTGGGCGATTCCTGGGTGGTTCCTCGGAGGTCGCTCCGGCTCTAGCATGGACGCCTCGGAGATCGGCACTGAGCACTCCGCGAAGACTTTTAGCCAGGAGGTGGGGGCAGTGGCTTTCAATACTGAGGCCAGCGTGGTGATCGACCGGCCGCCCGAGGTGGTGTGGGCTTACCTCAACGACTACTCAGCGACCGAGGATTGGCGAAGCGTGAGAAAGCTCCATGCGCTCGGTGAGGGGCCTATTGGCGTGGGCACCCGATTTGAAGGCACAGTGGTCATGGCTGGAAAGGAATATCCATACGTGAATGAGCTCACCGAGTTCCAACCTCCGTCTCGGCAGTCCTGGCGGTCTGTCAGCGGGAGTGGGTGGTTCAAGGGCCGAGAGGGCAGCTACGTCCTGGAGCCGCATGACGGCGGAACCAGGCTCACTTACAAGATGACCTTCGAGCCGATCAGTCGGGCTGGGACGCTCGTCGAGAAACCTGCAGCGCTGCTGCTGCGCAAGCTCGGATGGCCGCAGATGGTCATTGGGATCAAGAAAGCGGTCGAGGGGCAGCCTGCCAAGGCTGCGCAGGGGCCAAGCTAGTCGCCGAGGAATCCGTCAGGTTTGACTGAGCAGGTGGGGAGGTCTGAGCCGGCCGCGTGCGGCCACGGCCGGCCCACATCCGGTTTACCCGCGAGCAGCCTGAGGCTGAGGCATCAAGCCGAGCTGTTCCATCAGCTCCATCCGATCGCTGAAGACATGCACCTTCACGGCCTTGTCGTTGCGCATAGTGAGGTGCGCCGCTTGCGGCATTGCGAACCTTTTTCCTGTCGCTGGAATGTCCGGCCCACCCGGTAGGCGAAGAGGCTTGCTCTGAGTGCCTGAAAACGTGCCTTCGAAGAAGGCCTTGTCCCCTTGGATAACGATGTCGTCGATCGTAAAGCTCAGGTCGGGGACTCCATCCATGAGGGCCTTCAGGCTGGCCATCGCGTCCGCCTTGCTCCGGCCAGGGACCCCTGACTGAACAATCTCGGCGTTGTCGTCGTGCAAGGCCGCGAACCCGTCGAGGTCGTGCGCGTTGAGCGCCTTCGTGCCTTCGTCAATAAGAGACTTGACGTCCATGTCTGTGCCCTCCACCAGGAAGCCCGCGTCCGATGCCCACCAGCTGGAGATGCGCTAGGTAGACCGGCGCGACTGGTCAATAGCCGGCACCGGACGTCGGAAGCTTAGGCCCCGCCAGTCGATTCTGCAACTGGCCCGCCAAGCCGCACCGCTGAGTCTCTGATAGCAGCCTCAGTTATGCGCTGTGGCCGCTTGAGGGCGAGGGCCGCGGTCAGCGAGCGTTGCTCCTGCGCTCATGTAGCGGCGTGCCAAAAAAGACCAGCGGTTGCATGGGCTGGAGCCCTTTCGCCTTTTCCAGAAATGCCTTGAAGCGAGGATCGTCGTCGTGGCGGTTGTGTGCGTCGTGGTCGGCCGCCACCACGTGCAGGATGTAGTCCTGGATACCCGGCGGCCCTCCGCCGTGAGTTCCGGTTCGATCCTCGCTGCCATCTACGACCCGGGTCAGGCTTGCCTCGAGGAACAGGCCTTGCGCTATGTACTCATCCCAAAGCGGGATCTCCTCTGCCTCGAACATCGCCTCGAAATCCTTTGCTCGATCCTCCGCGATACGAAGGATGATGGCTGCGCTTTCACTCATTCGCTTGCCTCCTCTTGGCGGACGGCATCTGCAGAATCTAAACCGCCGATGGAGACGATTTCAGGTTCCCGCCCTTTATCAACCAGCCGCCGGCCAAGACCACCGACCGGCCGAAACAGCTCCTGGCTGGTCAGATGCGTTCCGGGGGCTCGTTTTCGACGAGCACCTTCAGGCGCTCGAGCTCGCGGTTGGCCTCCCGCCCATTCAGGATGGCGAACTCGACCAGTCGACCGACCAGTCCCAGCCCCTTGGGCCAGTGCGTCTGTGGCGCGCCGCTCAGCTGCTGGAGCCGTGCATCAGGGGCAGGTAATGGCTGCCGAAGATCGCAGCCACCAGCTGGCCGCGGCTGCGGACGCCGAACTTGTCGAAGACCGCCTTCAAGTAGTCCTGGACGGTGTTGTCCGAGATGCGGAGAGCCTGCGAGATCTCGCTCGTAGAAAGGCCTCGGGCGACGAGCAGCGTGACCTCACTCTCTCGAGGTGAGAGCTGATGAGCAGCCGTCACCAGCGGCCAGACCTGTGTCGGGGGCGCCGTCTCGAGCACCAAGGCGATCTGCCGCTCCGATTCTGGGCCCGGACCCGTAAGCCAGGTCGCGTGCAGCGTGAGCCAGCGCCCGGTGGCGGTGCGCATCCTTGTCCGTGGCTCCGGTGCGACGGCGGGCAGATCCTTTCTCTCCCCGGCCAGCAGCGCTCCAACCACGCCGTAAACGGCGGACGGAAGCTCGGCCTGGCCCCGCCAGTACTCGTCGGCAATCTCTGCCAGCAGCCGCTCGGCCGCTGGGTTGGCGCTGACCAGCGACAGGTCACTGGCAAGCACCAGCAGGCCCGGCTCGTCTGGCTCAGGACCTCGCGCGACCGATTCGAGCAGCAGGCCGGTACGTAATCCAATCGCGAGATGGGCGGTGGCGCGGCGCATAAAGCCCACCTCTTTGGGTGCGAAGCCCGCGCCCCGGCCGCGGTGGAGGCACATGAAGCCCCAGCAGCGACCGCCTTCGATCAGCGCAATGCGGAGTTCGTCGCCGAGTCCCAACGGCTCCAGGATTTCCGTGTAACGCGGGCTGCGCTCGCGCCGGCCATCGGTCTCCATGTCCAGGGTGCCGACGATCCGGTCTGGCCGAGCCAGGTCACTGAACTGGTTTACGTCGTCGGCCAGGAACTCGATGCGGATGAACTCCTGGGCGTGGGGGCGCAGGATATCGTCGACTACCGCATCGGTGTGCAGCAGCGTCGTGGGGTCGGCGGCCGCAAAAAACGCGGCGTCCACCGGAACCACCCGTTCGATCTGCCTCAATGCGGCCCTCCGGAAGGTGCGGGAGTCGAGGCCACTTCGGGAGAGCCGCTCGAGTTCCCGCAT
>CATPBK010000156.1 GCA_955652705.1 Candidatus Dormiibacterota bacterium
GCCACGGGCTCTTGGGCCACGGGCTCTTGGGCCACGGGCTCTTGGGCCACGGGCTCTTGGGCCACGGCCGCGGGCTCCTTGGCCACCGCCGGTTCCGCCGCGGCCGGCGGCGACTCCACTGGGGCCGCGACCGCGGCCGCCGGCAGAGCTGACTCCTCAGGCTGCGGAGCCACTTCGGCCTCAGGGGTGCCGCCCCTGGGGGCCACCTTGACCAGGCCCTTGTAGATCCAGACCTTGACGCCGATCATCCCGAACGTCGTGCGCGCCTCGGCGCGGCCGAACAGGATGTCGGCACGCAGAGTGTGCAGCGGAACGCGGCCCTCGCGGTCCCACTCGCGACGCGCCATCTCGGAGCCGCGCAGGCGGCCGCCCATGGCCACCCGCACGCCCAGGGCGCCCGCCCGCATCGTGCGCAGGATCGATTGCTTCATGGCGCGCCGGTAGCTGATCCGGCGCTCGATCTGGCTGGCGATGTTCTCGGCCACCAGCTGCGCATCCATCTCGGGCTGCTTGATCTCCTGGATCGAGATCCGGACCCGGTTCTCGAACCGCTTCTCGAGGTCCTCCCGCAGCTGGTCGACCGAGGCGCCGCCCTTGCCGATCACGATGCCCGGCTTGGCGGTATGGATGGTGACCGTCATCTGCGCGTTGGAGGAGCGCTCGGTCTCGATCTTGGCGATCCCGGCGTTGCGCAGCCGGCCGAGGATGATGCGGCGCATCTCGAGGTCCTCGTGGAGGAGCTTCGTGTAGTCCTTGTCCTCGGCGAACCAGTTCGCCTCCCAGGGGCGGTAGACGCCGAGCCGGAACCCGTTCGGATGAACCTTGTGACCCACTAGTGAAGGCCTCCGGACGGACGCCGCCGGATCGCCGCTCGGGCGGCCGAGACTAGGGCGACGGTTGAGCACCGGAAGGAACGCATCGTGAGATGCGTGACTGAGGAGCGAAGACCGGCAACCGACGAATCGGCCGATCTGAGCGGATGAGACGGCAAGTTCGCTCCGGTGGTCTTCACTAGGACTCCTTTGTTTGGCGGTCTTCGATGACCGCCGTGATGTGGCAGGTGCGCTTGAAGTACTGGTGCGCCATGCCCCGGCTGACCGGGCGCAGGCGCTTCATCGTCGGGCCCTCGTCGACCAGCAGCTGCTTCACCACCAGGTCGTCGCGGCTCAGGTTGAAGTTGTGTTCCGCGTTGGCCGCCGCCGACTTGATCACCTTGGCCACGTCGTTGGCCGCGTGCTTGGGCTCGAACTCCAGGTAGGCGATGGCGTCACCGACTTTCATGCCTTTCACGGCGTCGGCGATCAGCCGCGCCTTGCGCGGCGTCCGCTTCACGTACCTGGCGATCGCGGTGACTTCCATTTCCCTCGTCTTTGGATTCCTACTTGAGCGAGCTCGAGCGCTCGGTGTGGTGGCCGTGGCCTCGGAAATACCGGGTGGGCGCGAACTCGCCGAGGCGGTGGCCGACCATGTTTTCCGAGATGTAGATGGGCACGTGCTTGCGCCCGTCGTGGATGGCCACGGTGTGGCCGACCATGTCCGGAAAGATCGTCGAGGCCCGGGCCCAGGTCCGGATCACCTTCTTGTCGCGGGCCGCGTTCATCTTGGTGACCTTCTCCTGCAGGTTCTTGTCGATATACGGGCCTTTCTTCAGCGACCGGCTCACTTACTTCTTCTCCCGGCGCCGGATGATCAGGCGGTCGGAAGCCTTCTTCGGCTTCCGCGTGCGGTAGCCGAGCGCCGGCTTGCCCCAGGGCGTCTTCGGGTTTCCGCCGGGGCCCGTCTTGCCCTCCCCACCGCCATGCGGGTGGTCGGTCGGGTTCATGGTGGAGCCGCGCACCGTGGGCCGCTTGCCCAGCCAACGCGAGCGGCCGGCCTTGCCTCCCGACTCGTTCTCGTGCTCCAGGTTGCCGACCTGGCCGAGCGTCGCGCTGCAGGCGACGTGGATGCGCCGAAGCTCGCCCGACGGCATCCGGACCGCGGCGTAGCTGCCCTCTTTGGCGAGCAGCTGGGCGGAAGTGCCCGCCGAGCGGACCAGCTGGCCACCCCGCCCGAGCGTCAGCTCCAGGTTGTGGATGGTGGATCCGACCGGGATGCGCGCCAGGGGCAGGCTGTTGCCAGCTCGCACCGGCGCGTCCGGTCCGCTCATGAGCTGATCGCCGACCTTCACGCCGAGCGGGGCCAGGATGTAGCGCTTCTCGCCGTCCTTGTAGTGGAGGAGGGCGATCCGGGCGCTCCGGTTGGGGTCGTACTCGATCGCGGCCACCTGGGCGGGGATCCCGTGCTTGTCCCGCTTGAAGTCGATCTTGCGGTACAGCCGCCGGTAGCCGCCGCCATTGTGGCGGACCGTGATCCTGCCCTGGTTATTGCGGCCGGCCGCGGTCGGCATCGACTCGACCAGGCTCTTCTCGGGCTCGTCGCGGGTGACCTCCTCGAAGGAGGACGTCGCCATGAAGCGGCGGCCCGGGCTGGTCGGCTTGAACTTTCTGACTGGCATCTCATAGACTCCCGAACAGGCCTTCCAGCTTCTGGCCGGGGCCGAGGGTGACGATGGCCTTCTTCCAGTGCGGGGTGCGGCCCGGAGCCCCGCGGGCTCCCAGGCGCTTGCCCTTGCCGCGGACGTTGATGGTGTTCACGGCCGCGACCTTGATGCCCTGTGCTTCGTAGTGCTGCTCCAGCGCGTGCGCGATCTCGGGCTTGCTGGCCTGGGGCGCCACCTTGAACGTGTACTGCCCGCGCTCTGACAGCGCGTAGCTGCGCTCGGAGATGACCGGGCCGTAGATGACTTCGGCGGGCATCCGGCTCATGCGCGCATGAGCTCCTTCGGGGCGCCGGCGAGAGATGCGGCGGCCAGGCCGTCGAGGCCCAGGAGACGAGGAGCACCGGAGGGAGCGCAGCCGTCGCTGCGTGACCGAGGAGCGCACGAGTCGACGCCGGCATTCGACGAGCATGGGCGTCGCAGATCCGTCGGCGATCCCGAGGGGGTCATGCGAAGGTCTGCTCCAACTGGTCGAGCGCGTCCTTCTGGATCACCAGGTGCTCGTACGTGAAAAGGTCGTGGAGGTTCAGGTTCGAGGCCAGGATCGTCTTCGCCCAGGGCAGGTTGGCTGCCGAGCGGGCGACGACGTCGTTGGACGCGGCCAGCACCAGCAGAGCCGTGCCCTCGACTCCGATCCCCTGCAGGAGCTCGACCATGGCCCGCGTCTTGGGTTCGTCGAGGCCGAAGCCGTCGACTATCGAGACCAGGCCATCCCGCGCCTTGACGCTCAGAGCCGAGCGCAGCGCGTGGCGGCGCATCTTGCGCGGCATCTCCTGGGCGAAGCTGCGCGGCTTGGGGCCGAACACCACGCCGCCGCCGACCATGCTGGGCTCGCGCTCCGACCCGTGGCGGGAGCGTCCCAGGCCCTTCTGCCGGAACGGCTTGCGGCCGCCGCCGGAAACGAGGCCCCGCGTCTTCGTCGAGGCGGTGCCCTGCCGGGCGTTGGCCAGCTGCCGGACGAGCGCCTGGTGCATGACCGCCTGGTTGGGCTCCTGTCCGAAGATCCGCTCGGGCAGCCGGACCTCGCCGGCGTCCTTGCCGTCGCCCGAGAACGCCGCGACCGTGAGCGGGTCGGCGCTCTTCTCGCGCCGCTTGGGCGCTTTCGGCTTCGGCCTGGCGACTGGCTTTGCCTTGGGGGCCGCCTCCGGCGCGATCGCCTCCGCAACGGCCGGGATCTCGGCAGCCGAGACTTCGGCCGGCGCTGCCTCGGCGGCCTTCTTTCGCGCGCGCGCGACGCGCGGCTTCTTCTCTTGTTGTTCTGTCTCTTGCGGTGCCGTCTTCTCGGGCTCTTCGCTCACCGCGCCTTCCTCAATTGCTTGACCGACTCTTTGACGAGCACCACCCCGCCGTCCCCGCCCGGCACGCCGCCGCGCAGGAGCAGGAGGTTGCGCTCGCCGTCGACCCGCACGACCCGCAAGCCCTGGACGGTGGTCCGCCGGTTGCCCATCTGGCCCGCCATCCGCACGCCCTTGAAGACGCGGGCGGCGTCGGTGGCGCCGATCGAGCCCGGCTGCCGCACGTTCATCGACCCGTGCGTCTCCGGGCCCCGCGAGAAGCGGTGGCGCTTAACCGGGCCCTGGAAACCCTTGCCCTTTGAGGTCGAGGTCACGTCGACCAGCTCGCCTTCGGCGAAGACGTCGCACTTGAGCTCCTGGCCGACCTCCAGGCCGTCGTAGTCCCTGACCTCGGCCACGTGCCGGTGCGGGTCGGCGCCGGCCTTCTTGAACTCGCCCAGCAGCGGCTTTGTGACCTTGCGCTCGGCGACCGGCGCGAACGCCAGCCGGGCCGCAGCATAGCCGTCCTTCTCGACAGTCCGCAGCCCGAGGACGCGACAGGGCCCGACCTCGAGCACGGTCACCGCCGAGACGGTGCCGTCCGGGTTGAACACCTGCGTCATGCCGAGCTTGCGGGCGAGCAGTCCTTTTGGCATGGCTCTAGCTCTTGATCTCGATCGAAACACCCGCCGGGAGGTTCAGGCGCATCAGCGCGTCGACCACCCGCGGGTTGGGATCGAGGATGTCCACGATCCGCTTGTGGGTCTGCATCTCGAACTGCTCCCGCGAGTCCTTGTCGATGAACGGCCCGCGGATGACC
>CATPBK010000157.1 GCA_955652705.1 Candidatus Dormiibacterota bacterium
ACGTAGCTCAGCCCGAAGCCTTTCCGCGTCGTCGATCTCGCGCAGGTAGAGCGCCTCCCGGAGGCCGGGGACGGGCAGCCGGCGCGGCTCGCCACCGGTGGCAAGGAGCAAGCCCCGCCATACGAGCTCCTCGCCGCCGTCCAGGACCGCTCGCCGGGCGACGACGTCCACCCCGACGACGCGGCGGCCGAGCTCCAACTCGATCGCCAGATCCCGGTAGTGCTCCGGCGCGCGAAGCGGAAGCCGCTCGAGAGCCGTTTTGCCCGTCAAGTACCCCTTCGACAGGTGCGTGCGGTCGTAGGGCCGGATCCCCTCCGACCCGACCATCACGATCCGCTCGTCGAAGCCCGCCTCCCGGAGCCCGGCGGCGGCGGCGTCGGCGGCCGGCCCGGCGCCGACGATCAGGTACAGCGCTCCGCTAGTCGCGGCCGCGCTTCAGCTCGTCGAGCTCATCGCGCAGCCCCGCCAGCTGCCGCGCGATGTAGACGACGTAACCGCCAAGCAGGACGATCGCGATCGCGTAAGCCGCGAAGAGGTATCCGTTCACGCCGCCTCGGCCTCCTCGATCAGGCCGGCCACCTGCTCCCGAAGCGCCTCGATCCGGTAGCGGACGGCGATCAGGACCCCGGTCAGCAGCAGCACCGCCAGCGCGGTGACGGCAAAGGTGATCAGCATCTCCGGCGGCAGGGCCGGACCGCCCGGCGCGTTGATCACCGACTGGGGGTGCTGGGTCCGCCACCAGTCGACGCTGAAGTGGACGATCGGGACGTCGATGAAGGCGATGATCCCGACCACCGCCGCGAACCGAGCCGCCTGCCGCCCGGGCGCGGCGATCCGGCGCACCAGCAGGTATGCCGCGTACATCATCCAGAGGACCAGCGTCGAAGTGAGACGCGCGTCCCAAGTCCAGTAGGCGCCCCAGATCGGCTTTGCCCAGAGGCTGCCCATGACCAGCGTGATGGTGGTGAAGAGCAGGCCGACCTCCGCGCTGACGCGGGCCAGCCGGTCGGCCGCGGCGCTCTCCGTCCAGAGGTAGACCACGCCGCCCGCGAGCACCAGCGCAAAGGCCACGTAAGCGGCGATCGCCGCGGAGACGTGCAGGTAGAAGATCCGCTGGGGCTCGCCCTCGAGGGCGTCGCGGGGCGCGTAGAGGAAGATCATCGCGCCGGCGGCGGCCATGGCGATCGTGGCGAGGCCGGCCGCGATGGAGAGCGGCCTAGTCATCGAGGACGAACCTGGCCGCCAGCGAGGCCACGACGACGAAGAGTATGTCGAAGTCGAGGAGCAGCCCCAGCGCCGGTCCGCCGGCTCCCGGCGCGCCCATGGCGATCTGCACCGCCCGCCCCCCGACGACCACGAAGGGGATCCAGAGCGGCAGCGCCAGCACGGGCAGCAGGAGCTCGCGCGCCCGCGTCTGCGCCGCCAGCGCCGCAAAGAGGCAGCCCAGGGCGGCCATCCCGACCGTGGCCAGTGCCAGCGCCCCGACCAGCGTCGGCGAGGCGACCGGCGTTCCGAAGAAGAGAGCCAGGCCGGGCACCAGCACCACCTCGCAGGCAAGCAGGAGAATGGCCGCGGCCAGCGCCTTCCCGAGGAAGATGGCCGCGCGGTTGGCGGGAGTCAGAAGCAGCGATTCCAGCGAGCCCTGGTCGCGCTCGGCGGCGAACGTGCGACCGAAGGCGACCAGGCCGGCGAACACCAGCGCCAGCCAGAGGACCCCCGGCGCGATCACGGCGGATCCGGCCTGGCCCACGTCGAAGCCAAAGTTTGCGATCAACAGGGCCAGGATCACGAACTGCGCCAGCGACGGCAGCAGCTCGCGCGATCGCAGCTCCGTCCGCAGGTCCTTGCCGGCCACGGCGCCCATGACGCGCAGGAACGCCGTCATCCCACCGCCTCCAGGCGGGGGCGCGGCCCGCTCTTCCCTCCCGCCAGCTCCAGTGACCTCCCGCAGAGGTCCTTCGCCAGCTCCCGGTCGTGCGTGGCCAGGACGAGCGTGCGCCCGCGCCCGAAGCTGGCCAGCAGCCCTCTTCCCTGCTCGTCGAGGCCGGCGTCCGGTTCGTCGAGCACGAGCAGGTCAGGGGCATGGATGACGGCCCGGGCCAGCGCCAGGCGCTGGAGCATGCCCCGCGACAGCTCGGCCGCGCGCTTGCCGGCCGCCGCGCCCAGGCCGACCTCTTCGAGCAGCTCGCCGGCCCGGCGCCGGCTGACGCCGTGCAGGTCGCAGAAGAACTCCAGGTTTTCGCGGGCGCTCAGCACCGGGTAGACGCCGGCGGCATGCCCCAGGAAACCGATCCGCCGCCTCAGCGCGGAGCGTTCGGCGCGGGGATCGAGGCCGAAGATCCGGAGGTCGCCGGCAGCGGGTCTCGCCGCCGTGGCCAGAAGCCGGAGCAGGGTGGTCTTGCCGGAGCCGTTCTCGCCCAGCACGGCCAGCGCCTCGCCCGCCTCCAGGTCAAGGTCGATCCCGCTCAACACCGCGCGCTGGCCGAAGCGCTGGACCAGTCCCCGCGCCGCGATCGCCTTCACTGTCTGCGGAGGACCTCCTCGGCTTCCACGCGGAGCTCGGCCAGGCGGCGGCCGGCCTCGGCTTGATCCAGCCGGCCCGAAGCGGCGTCCAGCTCGACCTCCTCGATCGCGTGCAGCACCTGCTCGCGTTCGCCCTCCGGCGAATTCGCCGGCGCCGGCTCGGGCGGCCGCAGCAGCGGCCAGAGCAGGAAAGGCAGCACGAGCAGGAGCGCGACGGTCGCCACCAGCAGCATCAGCGGCTTTGTCTCCAGGCCGCCAGCTCTTCATCGACCAGGCGGGAGACCGGCTTGGCCGGGCGGGGCGGCATTGGTGGCGGCCGCCTGCGCGCGGCGACACCCACGAGGGCCGCCAGCGCTGCCGCCACGAGGAGCCAGGGCAGGTAGAAGGTCGGGTCGGACTGCGGCGGCGCCGCCAAAACGCTTGGACCGTAGACCGACCGGTAGTGGCCGACTATCGAGTCGGCCGGCTCGCCGGCCGCCAGCCGGCGTCTGATGTCCGCCTTCATGTCCAGGCAGATCAGCTGGTCGCAGACGTCCAGCCTGGTGCCGGTGCACTGGGGGCAGAGCAGGCGCTGCTCGACCGCCAGCTCTGGCGAGACGGGGGTGGCCACCACCCAGGCCCGGGCGACAGCGGCGCCCAAAGCCGCACCGGCGAGGACGGCGAGCAGGGCGACCAGCGCGCGCGTCACTCGGCGCCTCCGGCTGGCGCCGGCAGCGTGGCAGGCACTCGCAGCCGCGCGGGCTCGCGGCCGCCACCGGGCCAGCTGCCCAGGAGCGTGCCTAAGATCAGGAGGGCGGCGCCCGCCCAGATCCAGCTCACGAGCGGGTTGACGAAGGCGATCAGCGTCACCTGGCCAGGCGTGGTGCCGTCGGCCAGCACCACGTAGAGGTCTTCGAGGGCCGTGCTGCGGATGGCGACCTGCGTGGCCGACTGGCCGCCGAAGGTCGGGTAGACCGTGCGGCGGGCGACCAGCTGCTCGTCACCGACGCCGAGCACCGCGGTGTAGGTCGGATTGCCGTCGATTACAGCGAGCGAAGTCTCCTCGAGCGTGAGCGCGTAGCGGCCGACGCTCAGCGTCTGGCCGGTCCGCACCACGGCCACGCGCTCCTGCTGCCAGAGATGGGAGCCCGCGATCCCAGCGGCGACGACCACGATGCCGAGGTGGGCCAGGTAGGCGCCGTACCGGCGCCGGTTGCGCGCCGCCAGGCGGACGGCCGCCGCAGGCCAGGAGCCGGGCAGCCGGGCGGCGAAGCGGCCGCCGCGGACGAACTCCATCACCGAGGTCGCCCCCGCGGCCGCGATGACGAATCCCAAAAGCAGGGGCAGCGGCTCCCGGACGCCGCCCGCCAGCAGTCCCGCGGCCGCAGCCAGGCCGATCACCGCGGGCACGCGCAGCGCCCCCAGCCAGGCCGTGCCTGCGCGCTTCCAAGGCAGCAGCGGGCCGGCCGCCAGGAGCGCCAAGAGGGTGAGGAAGAGCGGCCCCGTGGCGCGCTCGTAGAAGCTCGGCCCGACGACCGCCTGGCGGCCTTCGAGCAGCCCCGAGACCAGCGGCAGCACGGTCCCCCAGAGGACGGTGAAAGCGAGCCCTATGAAGAGCAGGTTCTGGAGCAGGAAGGCGCCTTCCCGGGAGAGCGGCGCTTCCAGCCGCCGCTCAGCGCGCAGCATCGGGGCCCGGAGCGCCAGCAGCGCACCGGAGACCACGATCGCGACCGCCAGGAACCCGAGGAACCAGGGCCCGATCGCGCTGATCGCGAAGGTGTGGACCGACTGGATGATGCCGCTGCGCACCACGAAGGTGCCGAAGACCGCCAGGCAGAAGGCGAGGATCACGAGGCCGAAGTTCCAGGCTTTGAGCATGCCGCGCCGCTCCTGGACCTGGGAGGAATGGATGTAGGCGGTCGTCGCCAGCCAGGGCAGCAGCGCCACGTTCTCGACCGGGTCCCAGCCCCAGTAGCCGCCCCAGCCCAGCACGTGGTAGGCCCACCACATGCCGAGCGTGAGCCCGGCGCCCTGCAAGCCCCAGGCGAGGAGGGCCAGGCGGCGGGTGTGGGCGATCCAGGCCGCGTCGGCGTGGCCCGCGAGCAGGGCCGCGATCGCGAAGGCGAAGGGGACACCGAAAGCGGCGAACCCCGCGAGCAGGAAGGGCGGGTGGACCAGCATGCCGCTGTCGCGCAGCAGCGGGTTCAAGCCGAAACCGTCGGCGGGCGCCGGGGTGAGAGTGGCAAAGGGGCTGGCCACCAGCGTCAGGACCGCCAGGAAGAACGCCTCGATGGTGGCCAGCACGCCGGTCGCGTAGGCGCCCAGCCGGCCGCTGCCGGCGCTCGCCAGGGAGACGCCGCCGATCACCGACAGGACCAGCGTCCAGTAGAGGAGCGAACCCTCCTGCCCACCGTAGAAGGCGGCGGCCAGGAGCGGGCCGGACATCCGCAAATCGCTGTGGGCGGCGACAAAGTAGATCGAGAAGTCGTGGGTCAAGAAGCCGGCCTCGAGGGCCGCGGAGGCGGCGACCACTCCGGCCCCGGCGCCCCAGAAGGCGCGGCGGGCGACCAGGGCCAGCAGCGGCTGCCGGCTCCAGCCCGACCAGAGCCCGACGATCGCCGCGAACCCGGCCAGGGCGAAGGCCGCCAGGAGGGCGCCGGCCCCGAGCTCGGCTAGCAGCACCGGCTCAGGCCGCGGGAGCCGCCGTGAAGCGGGATGGGCACTTCGCGAGGAGCGTCAGGGCCTGAAAGACGCCGTCGGCGCCCATCCGGCCTTCGACCACGACCTGGATGCCGGGTCGGAAGATGTCGGGCAGCTGGCCCTTGAAGGCGACCGGCAGGTTGACGCCGTCCTGGGCGGCCGTGAAGCGGACCTCGAGGCCGCCGTCCAGCCGCTGGACGTCGTTCTGGACGGTGCCGAGCACCCTGGAGTCGGCCCCCCCCGGGTTGCCCTTCACCTCGGCGACCGTCCGGTAGTACTCGGCCTGGGTGCCCGTCGCGCTGTAGACCAGGTAGCCGACGCAGCCGGCCACGACTCCGACGAGTACCACCCATCGCGTCATTGGATGAGCACCCCGGCAGCGACGACGGATCTGAGGCGCCCATGCGGGCCGCTGCCGACGGCGTCGACTCCGCTCCTCAGTCGCGCACCTTGAAGTGCGCTTCTTCCGGTGCTCCCCAACGCCGGGACGGCAGCGGGCCACCTGGATCGTCCCATCTCTGGCCGCCGGGCCGGGGCGCTCATCCGGGGGCCATCGCCTGGAGGGCGGCCAGCGTCGCCGCCGGGTCGTTGTCCGGGACGCTCAAGGCCATCGCGACCTCGCTCACGCCCATCTTTTCGAGCTCCTGCAGGCGCTCGCGGCACTCCTCCGCGGGACCGACGAAGGCGACCAGGTCCACCATCTCGTCGCTGACGAGCGCGATCGCCTCGTCCTTCCGGCGGTCGAGGTAGAGGTCCTGGATCCGGCCAGCTTCGTCGTCGAAGCCGTACCGGCGCCAAAGCTGGTTGTAGTAGTTCTTCTCCCGGGATCCCATCCCGCCCACGTAGAGGGCGATGTGCGGGCGCACCGAATCCCGGCCCGCCTGCAGGTCGTCCGTCACGACCACCGAAACGAAGGGACAGATCGCAACATCGGAGACGTCGCGTCCGGCGCGCGCCGCGCCCTTCGCCAGCTCTGGTTTCAGCACCTTTTCGTAATGCGACGACGAGAACCAGGTTGGCAGCCAGCCGTCGGCCACCTCGCCAGCGAGCGCGATCCCCGTCGGCGTGAGCGTCGCCAGGTAGATCGGGATCTGGGCCCGCAGCGGGTGCGTGATCAGCTTCAGGCCCATGTCCAGGTGGAAGACCTCGCCGTCATAGCGGACGCGCTCCCGAGCCAGGACCAGCCGAACGACGTCCACCGTCTCCCGCATCCGGCGGACGCCGCGCTCGTACTTGACGCCATGCCAGCCCTCCACGACCTGGTGCCCGGAAGTGCCGAGACCAAGCACGAAGCGGCCGCCGCTGATCATGTCCAGGGAGGCGGCGGTCTGCCCGATCAGGGCGGGCGAACGGCTGAACACGTTGACGATTCCGGTGGCGAGCTTGATCCGCTGGGTGGCGCAGGCGAACTGCGTAAGCGTCGTGAAACCGTCCCACCCGTATGCCTCCGGCACCCAGAGCGTGTCGTAACCGAGGCGATCGGCCTCCTGGACGAACGCGACGGTCATCTCGCGAGGGATGAAGTCCGCGTAGGGGACCGTCAGGCCCAACCTCACGCCGTCAGTCTACGATCGCGTTCTCGTTGGCGATCCGGGCGTAGAGCCACGAGCTCGGCTTGGGCGTCCGCTCCAGCGTGACGGGATCCATCCCGATCAGCCCGAACTGCACGGTCCAGCCCCGCGACCACTCGAAGTTGTCGATCGAGGTCCAGTGGAAGAAGCCGCGCACGTCGACCCCGTCGCTGATGGCGCGCAGGACCTCCCCGAGGATGTCTTTCAGGAAGTCCTCGCGCCAGGCGTCCTCGTGCGTGGCGATGCCGCTTTCGGTGATGTAGACCGGCCTGCCGAGACTCTTCAGCTCGACGAGCGACTCGTGCATCCACTCGGGGACGACCGCGTCGCCGAAGTCGCTCACCCGGTAGCCGGGCGGGTTCTCCTGGAAGGCGAACTGCTGGCTCGGACGGAGCGGATCGAAGCGAACCAGCCGGCCCGAGTAGTGGTTCAAGCCGACGTAGTCCCCGCTCGCGGCGACCGTGCGCTGGAGCCGCCCAGGAGCGAGCGGCCAGTTGTCCATGGCCAGGGCTCCGGCTCGCGCGACGAGGTGGTCCAGCGGGTTTTTGCGATTGCGCGGCATCAAGAGAAAGCGGTTGTGAACGAGCCCCGCCGGCCGGTCGGGCCAGCGGCGCTTGATCTCGGCATAGGCCTCCTCGTGGGCCTGCCGGAGGTTGCCCAGCACTCGCCAGAGCGAGCGGATGTCATTGGTGCGCCCCGGCGGCCAGGCGTTGAAGACCCAGCCCTGCGTCGCGTAGATGTTGGGCTCGTTGATGGTGCACCAGAGGTCCACCAGGTCGCCCAGCTCGTCGACCACCCTGCGCACGAACGGCATGAAGGCCGCCGGCGCCCCACTCGCGGCCCAGCCGCCTTTGCGCGTGAACCAGGTCGGGTTCGTGAAGTGGTGGAGGGTCAGCATCGGCCGCATCCCCTGCTCGCGAAGCTCGCCCAGCACGTCGCGGTAATGACGCAGCTGGCGGCTGTCGAACTCGCCTTCTCGAGGCTCCACGCGCGACCACTCGATCGAGAGCCGGTGCGCGTTGTTGTTCATCTCACGGAGCAGCGAGAAGTCCTCTCGGTAACGGTTGTAGGAGTCGGTGGCGCGGCCGGAGCGGTCGCCGTTCGCGATCCGGCCCGGCTGCTGCTCGAACTCCCACCAGTCGTTGAGCTTGTTGTCCCCCTCGACCTGGTGCGCGGCTGTCGCCGTCCCCCAGAGGAAGCCAGGGGGAAACGTGCGTCCCGAGGTCACCTCGCGGATGATAGGCGGCTGTGCTGACCCGCCGAGAGCTGCTTTTGGCGAGCGCGGGAGCTGCCGCGGCGGCGCTCGCCTTCCCGGCGGTGAGGATCGGGCGCGCGCGCGAGACCCCGATCCAGAACTTCATCCTCCTGATGCAGGAGAACCGCTCCTTCGCCCACTACTTCGGGCTCT
>CATPBK010000158.1 GCA_955652705.1 Candidatus Dormiibacterota bacterium
CCCCACCAAGTGGGGAGGGTAGGGTGGGGGCGAGCAGAACTGCACGCAGAGTCAAGCTGGCTTAACCTTCACGCCGCGTCGATGAGAGGAAGCCTCGGCAGGCTTGGAACGCTTGGCATCTTTGGCATCCTGGCTGCCGCGGTCCTGGCGCTCCTGCCAGGCGCAGCCAGCGCAGCCCCCAAGCCCGCTCTGAGACGCCCGCCGCCCCCGATCAGCCTCCAGACCGTCGACCACCCGCCCGCTGACGGAATCAACTTCTTCGACAACGGGCCCCGGACCGGCAGCGACATCGCCCTCACCTTCGACGCCGACATGACCCCGGGGATGCTCCAGCAGCTGAAGAGCGGCGCCGTCCCCTCCTGGTACAACCGGGCCGTCGTCGACCTTCTCCGCCAGGAGCACGTCCCCGCCACCCTCTTCCTGACCGGCCTCTGGGCCGCCGCCTACCCGCAGGAGGCGAAGAACCTCGCCGCCGACCCCCTCTTCGAGATCGGCAGCCACACGTACGATCACGCCGCTTTCCGGACCCCTTGCTATGGGCTCGGCCGCGCTCCGGACCGGGCCGCCGAGATCACGCAGGCTCAAGCAGCCATCGCGGTCGCCGCCGGGGCCCAGCCGAAGCTCCTGCGCTTCCCGGGCGACTGCTACGACCGGACCGACGTCGCCCTCGCCCGCGAGCTCGGCCTCACTGTCATCTCGGGCGATGTCAGGGCCGGCGACGGTTTCAACCTTTCGGCTCCCAACATCGCCCAGACCGTGGTCGCCCGGATCCAGCCCGGCTCCATCGTGGTGCTCCACCTGCACGGCGGCCGCAACGCGCCCATGACCGCGCCAGCGCTGCGCCTGGTCATCGAAGCGGCCCGCGCTCGTGGCTTCGGCTTCGCGAAGGTGGGCGACCTCCTGGGACTGAACCCGGCGCCGCCGGCAAAGCCCGATCCGCGGGAGATCCTGCAAAAGCTCCGGCGTCCGGACTTGAGGGCGCCGGTCAGGCTCTCCGGCAGACTGGGACGGGAGGGACCCTTGCTGCCGCCGCGGCGCCGAGTCGCAAACTCGTGGGCGGCCCTTTTTGTTACCTGGGGCGAGTGGGGAAAGCTTGCTCAGCCGGTATCAAGTCGTCTAAACTCGATACACTCTAATTGAGGGTGTCGCGAAATTCAGGTTGATCGAGCGCGAACTTGACACCAGCTTCCCGCATCCTGACAATGCGAACGCCCCGTTATGGGTTTGTGAGTGGGCGCTCCTCACAGGAGCGCTACCTGCTGTCGGCGCACTCTCGCCCCGAACCGGACCTGGGAAAGCCCGGCCGGGAAGAGGACAGCAGGAACTGCTGCGGTTAGGCGCAGCTCAATAACCAAGACCTTGGAGGAGAAGTGTCTATGAGACGATGGTTCGTCAATCGTCGCCTGAGCTTGGGCGCGAGCGGGCTTGCCGTCGCCGGCTTGGTGCTGGCGGCCTGCGGCACCGGCGGGACCTCGACGACGGTGAAGGAAGGCGGAACGATGACGTACGCCCTCGACGCCGACGCCCAGACCATGAACCCGTTCGAGGTGTCCGACGTGCCCTCCCAGCGGGCGTACCAGTTCATCTTTCCGAACCTCTACCAGTTCGACAAGAACCTGGCGGTCACGCCCGACCTGGCAGACGGGATGCCCCAGATCTCGGCTGACAAGAAGACCTGGACGGTCAAGATCCGCAAGGGCGCCAAGTGGTCGGACGGCACGGCGATCACGGCCACCGACGTAGCCACGACCGCCTGGATCCAGGCCAGCTCCAGCCTCGACACCGACGCCGGCTTCGACTGGAGCCCGCTCACCGACCCCGTCAAGGGCGTCACGGTCAAAGACGAAAACACCGTTGTGTACACGCTCACAGACGTCTTTGCACCCTTCCTCGCAGTCAACCTGACCGGATTCATTGCCCCGGCTGCGGTCTACGGCAAGATCGACCCCACGAAGATGCGGACCGATCCCAGCAACGACCACCCGACAGTGACGGGTGGGCCCTTCAACTTCGATAAGCGGATCACCGGCCAGGAGATCGACCTGGTCGCCAACCCCAGCTACTACAACGGCAAGCCGCACATCGCCAAGGTGGTCCTGAAGGTCATCACCGACACCACCGCCGCGGCCCAGGCGGTCATCAACGGCGACGTCAACTGGAACCCCGAGATCACGGCCGCAGCGGTCAGCAAGGTGAAGGCTGCCCAGGGCGTCACCTCCTACACCTACCCGGACCTGGGCTACTACGACATCCGCTTCAACGACCGGCCCAGCCACCTCTTCGGTGACGTCAACGTGCGCCGGGCCTTCGCCTACGCGCTGGACAAGGACTCCATAGTGAAGGCGGCCACCGACGGCAACGGCACCCCGCTTAATGGCGACATCGTGCCGGCCATGATCTACTACGACGCCAACGCGGTCGTGAAGTACAAGCAGGACATTCCCAAGGCCAAGTCGCTGATGGACACGGCCGGCTGGACGGTCGGCAGCGACGGCATCCGCGAGAAGGGCGGCAAGAAGTTCTCGGCCAAGTTCTACGTCCGGGCGGGCAAGGCCCAGCGCGAGAAGGCGGTCCAGATCATGTCCGAGGAGCTCCGCAAGAACCTGGGCATGGACCTGCAGCCGACCCCGACCGACTTCAAGGTCTTCTACAAGCCGATCCAGGCGGGTGACTACGACCTCGCCTTTGCCGGCTTCGGCATCAACCCCGACCCTGACGACTATCTGATCTTCCACTCGAGCCAGATCCGGCCCGAGAACAACAAGAGCGGCGAGAACTGGACGGGCTATGTCAACCCGGACCTGGACGCCGCCATCCTCGCCTCCCGGAAGGAGACCAACCTCGAGGCGCGCAAGAAGCTCGTCAACAAGATCGAGAAGATCCTGGGCGACAATGTGGTCGTCTACTTCATGTGGGCGGACAACCTGAGCATGGGTTTCAACAAGGTGCAAGGCGTTGTGCCCGGCAAGGGTGACGCCCTCAACTACATCGACAAGAACCTCAACAACTCGGAATTCGCGAAGTTCTCCCTGACCTGACGTAGGGATCTGGTTACCAAAGCTTGGGGAGCGGCCAGCCGCTCCCCAGGCCTCTTTATTCCCGGCGCGCAAGCCGGCGGGGTAGATTCGATTAAGGCAGCAGTAAGATGAGGGAGCTTCCGTGACCTCCTACATCGCGCGGCGGGTGCTGATCGGGGTCCTCCTCCTCCTCTTCATGTCGGTGATCTTCTTCGCCCTCACCCGGCTCACGCCGGGTCCGCCCTTCACGCAGGGCGAGAACCCCCGGACCCACCAGGAGCTGATCGACAAGCGGATCCACGCTCTGGGACTGGACCGGCCCTGGTACGAGCAATATCCCGCTTATCTCAACGCCCTTCTGCATGGCAGCCTGGGCGACTCCTACCAGTACAAGAAGCCCGTTTCGACCCTGCTTGTCGAGCGCGTCCCGAACTCCGTGATCCTGCTTGGGACGTCCCTCCTGATCTCGCTCGGCATCGCCATCCCGCTGGGCATCTTCGCCGCCACCCGCCAGTACTCGAAGGTGGACATGGCCACGTCGGTGATCAGCTACGTGGGCATTTCCGTGCCTAGCTTCGTGCTCGGCATCTTCCTGCTCATCTTCGGCGCCATCTACCTGCGGAAGCTGACCGGCAACACTTTCGCGTTCCCGCTCTTCGGGATGCACCGCGGTGATGACCAGAGCTTCCTCGACCTCGTGGTCCACATGGTCCTGCCGGTCACCTCGCTCGCCATCCTGACGATCGCCGGATTCAGCCGGTTCATGCGCTCCAGCATGCTCGAGGTGCTGCACCAGGACTACATCCGGACAGCCCGCGCCAAGGGCCTCTCAGGACGCGTCGTCAACTACAAGCACGCGCTCCGCAACGCGATCCTGCCCATCATCACCCTGGTCGCCCTCCAGATCCCGCAGCTGGTCAGCGGCGCGATCATCACGGAGGGCATCTTCAGCTGGCCCGGGATGGGCCTGCTGGCATTCCAGGCCACCGTCGACCGCGACTATCCGGTCATCCTCGCGGTCGTCATGCTGGTCGCCTTCCTGACCGTGCTCTTCAACCTGTTGGCCGACGTGTCATACGCGGTCGTCGACCCGCGCATCAGGTACTAGGCAAAGGCATGGCAGAGAAAGAAACGCCGGTCCCGCGCTCACTCCTCGGCGGCGATACCTATACGAAGGCGGTCGCGGCCGAGCAGGAGCTGCGCATGGCGCACGCGGACGAGGACCTCGTGACGACCGAGATCCCGGAAGGGGCAGAGCTCGGTTTCTGGAAGCTGGCCGGGCTGCGCTTCCTGCGTCATCGCGTCGCCACCGTGAGCCTGGCCGTCCTCGCGACGATCGCGGTCCTGGCGATCTTCGTGCCGATTCTGCAGGGGAATCTTTACCGGGACCAGGATTACCGCAACGGGTATGGCCAGCCCTTCCTGTTCCACGCGCGCCAGCTCACGCTGCCAGCGGGGATCGCGGTCACGGTCCCCTGGACAGACCATCTGCTCGGCACCGACGACCTCGGCCGTGACGAGCTCGCCCGCCTGATCCGCGGGGGTCGGGTCTCGCTCGAGGTCGGTCTCCTGGCGATGCTCGGGTACCTCATCATCGGCGGTTCGCTGGGCGCCATCGCGGGCTACTACCGCGGCTTCCTCGACAACCTCCTGATGCGCTTCACCGACATGATCATCGCCATGCCCTTCATCCTCGTCGTGGTCGCGGTCACCGCGGCGCTTGGCGGCGTCACGCTGCAGACGCTGATCCTCGTCATCGCTTTCACCGGCTGGTACGAGATCGGGCGCTTGATGCGCGCCCAGTTCCTCTTCCTGCGCGAGTCCGAGTTCGTCCAGGCCGCCCGCGCGCTGGGGGCTTCCGACTTCCGGATCATCTTCAGGCACATCCTGCCCAACTCGCTGACGCCGATCATCGTCTCCGCCACGCTGGGCGTGAGCGGCATCATCCTGCTCGAGGCCGCGCTCGGTTTTCTCGGCTACAGCATCCCCTACCCTGAACCCAGCTGGGGCAACATGCTGCAGGGCTTCGAGGACAAGCTGCTGCGCGACCAGAACTACCTGGTTGTCTTCCCGTCGCTGGCGCTGGTCACGACGGCGCTCTGCATCAACCTGGTCGGTGACGGCATCCGCGACGCTCTCGATCCCCGCCAGCGGTGAGCGCGGTCTCGCCGGCTTCCCGCCGCCCCGTCTTCCGCGGCGACACGCTCCTGGAGATCAAAGACCTCCACACCGAATTCCAGGTTCACGGTGGCACCGTCAAGGCGGTCGACGGCGTCAACCTGACGCTGCCACCGGGCCGCACCGTGGGCCTGGTCGGCGAGTCCGGCTGCGGCAAGAGCGTGACCGCGCTCTCGATCATGCGGCTCCTGGAGAGCAACGGGCGGGTGACCCGCGGCGAGATCATCTTCAAAGGCAAGAACCTGCTCGGGATCACCGAGTCGCAGATGCGGTCGGTCCGCGGCAACGACATCTCGATGATCTTCCAGGAGCCGATGACCGCGCTGAACCCCGTTTTCACCGTCGGCCAGCAGATCGCCGAGTCGGTCGAGCTGCACCAGAACGCCGACAAGGAGGCCGCCCGCAAGCGCGCCATCGAGATGCTGACCCTGGTCGGGATCGCGGCGCCCGAGCGGAGAGCCAATGAGTATCCGCACCAGCTGTCTGGGGGCATGCGTCAACGCGTCATGATCGCAATGGCGCTCTCTTGCGATCCCGATCTGCTCATCGCCGACGAGCCGACCACGGCGCTCGACGTCACCATCCAGGCCCAGATCCTGGCGCTGATGGCCGACTTGAAGAAGCGCCTGGGCGCCGCCATCCTGCTCATCACGCACGACCTCGGTGTCGTGGCCGAGGTCTGCGACGAGGTGGCTGTCATGTACAGCGGCCGGATCGTCGAACAGTCGGACACCGCCGAGATCTTCGCCAACCCCAAGCATCCCTACACGCAGGGCCTCCTGACGTCGATCCCGATGCTGGGCAAGAAGCAGGACCGCCTCAACGTGATCAAGGGCAACGTCCCCAACCCGCTCTCCATCCCGCCCGGGTGCGCCTTCCACCCGCGCTGCCCGCATCGCTTCGAGCCCTGCGACAAGCACATCCCGGCCCTCGTCGAGGTCGCCCATCAGCACAAGGCGGCCTGCTTTCTCTACCCGCAGGTCATCGCCCGGGTACCGAACGAGTCGGCGGCCGGAGCCTCCCGGACATGACCTCCCCAGAACAGCCGCTGACCACGGTCCAGGAGGGGGAGCAGCCGCTGCTGGAAGTGCGCGAGCTGGTGAAGTACTTCGACATCAAGGGCGGCTTCCTGCAGCGGACGGTCGCCCATGTCAAGGCGGTCGACGGGGTCAGCTTCCACATCATGCCCGGCGAGACGCTGGGCCTGATCGGGGAGTCCGGGTCGGGCAAGTCGACGGTCGCCCGGACCATCCTGCGACTGCTGCCGGCCACCTCGGGCGAAGTCTTCCTGGAAGGCCGGCCCGTTTTCAAGGCCGACCGCAAGGAGCTCAAGAGCATGCGCCGGGAGATGCAGATCATCTTCCAGGACCCCTACGGCTCGCTCAACCCGCGCATGTCCGTCGGCGAGATCGTCGAGGAAGGCCTCTTCGTGCACGGCATCGGCAACCCGCGCAGCCGCGAACAGCAGGTCTCCCGGCTCCTCGAGGTGGTCGGCCTGCGCGGTCAGCACCGGGGCCGCTTCCCGCACGAGTTCAGCGGTGGGCAGCGGCAGCGCATCGGCATCGCCCGGGCACTGGCGCTGCAGCCGAAGCTGATGATCGCCGACGAGCCGGTCTCGGCTCTCGACGTCTCGATCCAGTCCCAGATCCTGAACCTGCTGGACGACCTCCAGCGCGAGTTCAACCTGACCTACCTCTTCGTCGCCCACAACATGGCGGTCGTCGAGCAGGTCAGCGACCGCATCGCGGTCATGTATCTGGGCCGGATCGTGGAGATGGCGCCCTCGGAGCAGCTCTACCGCCAGCCCAAGCACCCGTACACCTCGGCGCTGATCTCGGCGGTCCCGATTCCCGATCCGACTCGGAAGGGCCAGAAGGTGGTCCTGAAGGGCGACATCCCGAGCCCGATCAACCCACCCAGCGGCTGTCGCTTCCACACCCGCTGTCCCATCGCCCAGTTCCCCATCTGCTCGACCGAGGACCCGAAGTTCGAGCAGAAAGAGGACGGCCACTGGGCGGCTTGCCACTTCGCCGGCAAGGGCGCGACGCAGGTCCCGACCACCGGGGAGATCCAGGCGGTCTAGTAAGCCGTTTGGCAGCGACCAGGCCGCAGATTCGCGCGCTAACCTTTTCACCGCCGATGCGTCCTTTCCTTCGCTTCCGCCTGGTCCGCCGGTTGCTCGCGGCCCTGGCCGGGACCGCGCTTGTGGCCGCCTGCAGCGGCTTGGGCGGCCCCGCGCCGCAGTCCAAGCCGGCCCTGCCGGCCTCCAAGTACATCGCCGAAAAGGGCGTCAAAGGCGGGCAGCTCGTCTACGCGGACTGGCAGGAGGTCGACGACCTCAACGTCTTCACCAACTCCGACCCCACCGCTCAGGCGACCAACGTGATCTGGGCCTGGCTCTGGAACTTCGACGCCGAGAACATCCCGATCCCCGACCTGGTCACCGCGGTGCCGACGACGCAAAACGGGTTGGTGAAGCAGATCGACTCGACCCGCATGGACGTGACCATCAACCTGAAGAAAGGCCTCAAGTGGAGCGACGGGTCGGACCTCACCGCCAATGACGTCAAGTACACGGTGAACGCCATCTGCGACGTCGACACGGGCGCGCCAACAACACGAGGCTGGGACCACATCGTGTCGCAGGAGGTCAAGAGCCGCGAGCAGCTGATCTGGCATTTCGGCCCCAACAAGGCGGGCAACTGCGGCCTCGACGCGGACCTCCCGAGCGGCCTGTATTCGCCCTACCTGCTGCTCACTCTGCAGCCGCTGCCGATGGCGCGCCTGAGCAGCGTCAAGCACGCCGACTTCGCGACCGACAAGTACTTCACGCTGAAGCCCGACGTCACCAGTGGGCCCTACCTGGTGCAGAACTTCACGCCCGGCCCCAACGCGCAGGTCGTGATGGTTCCGAACCCGCACTACGCCGATGGCCGGGCGGGCTCCAAGTACTTCGGCCACGCGCCCTACCTGGACAAGCTGACCTACAAGGTCTACGGCGACAAGGCGGCCGAGCTCGCCGGGCTCAAGTCCGGCGAGGCCGACCTCGGGCTGGGAGTGATCGCCAAGGACATGCCCACCGTCCAGGCCATCAGCACCGACAAGACCACGGCCGTCTCCGGCCTGGTCGACTACTTGATCACTTTCAACCAGGCGAACAACACGTCGGCCTGCGACGTTCAGAAATTCATCGCGACGTGCGGCACGCCGACCCTCTTCAAGGACGACAAGCCGCTGCGGCAGGCCGTCGGGCTGGCGGTCGACAAGGAGGCGGTCAACCAGCAGGTCGTGGAGGGCGCCGGCGTGGTCATGAACGGCCCCTTCCCGCACAACCTGGCGCCCTGGTACGACACCAACATCGCCAAGTTCAAGCGCGACGTCGCG
>CATPBK010000159.1 GCA_955652705.1 Candidatus Dormiibacterota bacterium
AAAAGCGGCGGTCAGGAGGGAAGGCGCCGACATCACGATCCTCGGCGTGTCGCGCCAGGTGGTGCTGGCGCTCGCCGCGGCACAGAAGTTGGAGGACGAGGACGTCGACGCCGAGGTCATCGACCTGCGCAGCATCCGCCCCATCGACTGGAAGACGATCGTCGACTCGGTCAAGAAGACCAGCCGGCTGCTCGTGGTCGAGGAGGGCTGGCCGACGTTCGGAGTCTCCGCCGAGCTCGCGGCCGGCGTCCAGCTGCGCGCTTTCGATTATCTGGACGCCCCCGTCAACCGGATCGGCGGGGCCGAAGTGCCGATGCCCTACAACCAGCAGCTCGAGAAGGCGGCGATCCCCTCCAGCGAGGACATCGTGAAGGGTGCCCTGGCCATGGTCGGCAAGAAGGTAGGGGCCTAGTGGGCGAGGTCAACATGCCGAAGCTCTCCGACACGATGGAGGAGGGAACGGTCATCGACTGGAAGGTGAAGGATGGCGAGGAGGTCAAGAAGGGCCAGGTCATCGCCGAGGTCGAGTCCGACAAGGCCAGTTTTGAGATCAACGCCGAGGCGGCCGGCGCCTTCCACATCATCGTCGAGGCCGGCAAGCCGGTCCCGGTGGGGGCCCCGATCGCGCAGATCGGCGGGGAAGCTCCCGCCAAATCCGCGCCCAAAGCAAAAGAGAAGGCCAAAGAACCAGCGCCTGAGCCTGAGCCTGAGCCTGAGAAGGCTGAAGCGGAGGCAGTGCCGGAGCCGAAGCCGGAGGTCGACGACGCCGAGGAGAAGCCCGCGAGCAAGCCGCGCGAAGAAGCCCCGGCGGCCACCTCCGACGGCGGCGGCGGCCGCATCAAGGCCTCCCCCGTGGCGGCAAGGCTGGCAGCCGAGATGGGAGTCAACCTGGCCGAGCTGAAGGGCAGCGGGCCGGAAGGCCGGATCGTCAAGGAGGACGTCCTGGCGGCCGCGGGTGAGAAGCGGCCCACCGCCGCTCAGGTCCCCGAGCGGGCGGCGGCGCGACCGACCGGGCCTGAGATCGAGCACGAGGAGCTCTCCCGGGTCCAGACGATCATCGCCCGCCGGATGGCCAAGTCGAAGGCGGAGGTCCCCCACTTCTACGTCACCGTCGAGATCCGGATGGACGAGGCGATCAGGCTGCAAGGCCAGCTCCGGGAGACCGTGCCCGGCGCCGACAAGGTCTCCGTCGCCGACCTGATCTTCCGGGCGGCGGCGCTCGCGATCCGCCGGCATCCGCATGTGAACGCCTCCTGGGCCGGGGACCACATCGAGATCAAGCGGCGTGTCAACATCGGCTACGCGGTGGCGGGTCCGCGCTCCCTGATCGTGCCAGTATTGAAAGACGTCGACCGGATGGACCTGGTCCAGATCTCGACCGAGCGGCGTGCTCTTGTCGAGCGGGCGGCGGCCGGGAAGCCGACCCCGCAGGACCTGGAGAGCGGCACCTTCTCGATCTCCAACCTGGGCACTTTCGGCGTCGACGAGTTCATGGCCATCGTCAACCAGCCCGAGTCGGTGATCCTCGCGGTGGGCGCCACCAAGGACGTGGCCCTGGTCGATGACGGCAGGGTCACCGCCGGCAAGGTCATGCGCGTGACCGGCTCGGCCGACCACCGCGTGGTCTACGGAGCCGACCTGGCCGAGTACCTGGCCACTTTCAAGAAGCTGCTCGAAGCGCCGGTCAACCTGGTGCTGCCACCGCAGTGACCCCGGCCCAGGTCGCGCGGGAGATCGGCTCGGCCGCGACCGCCTTCGAGAACGAGCTCCGGAGCCTGGCCGACGAGCTGGCCGGCTGGCATCCGGGCCCAGGCGAATGGTGCGCCAAGGAAGTCCTGGGCCACGTGCTGGAGTCGGAGCGGACCGGCTTTCGGGGACGTATTCGGGAGATACTGGCCTCCGAGGAGCCCGCGTTGAAGGCCACGGGACCGCTGACGCCGGGCTACTGCGAGCGTCCCTTGAAAGAGCTCCTCGACGAGCTCAGCCGGCAGCGCCACGAAAGCATCGAGCTGGTGGCCGCGCTGACTCCCGCCGACCTGACGCGAGCAGGCGTCCACGAGCGCGTCGGACGCCTGACCGTGAACGATCTGATCCATGAATGGGTCCACCATGACCGGGCGCACCTGAAGCAGGTCCTCTCGAACGTCCAGGCCTACGTGTGGCCTGACATGGGCGCCGCCCAGAAGTTCTCCGCGACCTGACCCGCTAGATCGAGGGCAGGTTGAGCCGGACGCGCAGGACCTGGCCGTCGAGTTCGGCCCAGAGCTTGCCACCCAGGGCGACCGCCAGCTCGCGGCTGATGGCCAGCCCGAGACCCACCCCGCCGGCCGCCGAGGAGCGCGCCGGGTCGCCCCGGTAAAAGCGGTCGAACATCCGCTGCGGGTCGGGCGGATTCTGGTCGACCTGGTTGCTGACAGCCACCTCCACGTTCATCAGCCCGTTGGCGACCGCCACCTCGACAGGTGTGCCGGCCGGCGCGTACTTGACCGCGTTGTCGAGCAGGTTGTCGATGATCTGGTGCAGCCGCTCCGGGTCGGCCTTGACCTGGGGCGGGCTCGTCGGGAGCCGGAGGTCGAGCGCCAGCTGGCGCTCGCCGGCGCGTGGCTTGACGATTTCGATCTCCTGCTCGAGCAGCGCCTTCAGGTCCACGTCGGTCGGATGCAGGGAGATCTGGCCTGACTCGACCCGCGCCAGATCGAGGAGCTCCTGCGACATCCGGAGCACCCGGTGCGCCTCCTCGTGGATGATCGTTCCTGCTCGGGTCCGCTCAGCGGGCGTCTGCAGGCTGCCATCGAGGAGGGCCTGGCTGAAGCCGAGCAGGCTGGTGAGCGGCGTTTTCAGCTCGTGGGAGACGTTGGCCAGGAAGTCGCGCTGGGTCGCCCGGGCGCGCTCCACCGCCTCCGCCATGCGGTTGAAGGAGCGCCCGACAACGCCAATCTCGTCGCGGCCCGTCACGCCCACGCGCGCTCCGTAGTTGCCGGCGGCGATCTCCTCGGCGGCGGCGGCCAGCTCGCTGAGCGGCCGGGCGAAGGCGCGGCTCAGGAGGAGCGCGATGGCGAGGGCCAGCAGCAAGGCGGCCAGGCCGGCTCCCAGCAGGCGGGGCACGACCTGGCCGGTGGCCAGGCTGTTGATGGAGGCGACGGTGCGCGCGAAGACCAGGCCGGCCGCGCCGTCCGGGTCCCGCCTCGGAGCAATCGCGACACCGGCTCCGATGAAGTCCCGTCCCGAGATCACGACATTCCCTTCGTTGACCGTGCCCTGGTCGATCTTCCTTTGAGCGCCGAGGAGGATCTTGGTGCCGATGGAATCGCTGCCCGCGCTGTCAAAGACGATCGTCCGGTTGGCCGCGACCAGCAGCATCCGGTCGGCGCCGCTCGCGGCCGCGATGTTGCGCAGCCGGTCCTCGTAGACAGCCCGCGAGGCCAACCGGGTGTTTCCTCCGGGGCAGCTGGTCGTGGTCCCGCTGGGGATGGTGAGGCACTCTGCCCGGAGGACCTCGGCGCGCCTCAGGAGCGCCAGCCGGTCGAGCTGCAGGTGGGCGTCGTCGAACTCCAGGCTGCGCACCAGCACCCAGGTCAGCGTCCCGCTCAGGACCAGGCTCACGACCACGATCCCGGCGGCTGCGATCAGAAGCCTGACCCGCAGGCTCATGGGCTCTTGATCTCGAGCCTGTAACCGACGCCCCAGACTGTCTCGATGCTCGGGTCCTGGACCTCGGCGGCGGCCAGCTTCTCGCGGACCTGCTGGACGTGCACATCGACCGTCCGCGTGTAGCCAGGGAAGTCGTATCCCCAGACGAGGTCGAGCAGCTCGGTCCGCTGGTACACGCGACCGGGGTGGCGTGCCAGGAGCGCCAGGAGGTCGAACTCCTTAGGTCGGAGCTGGATCCGCGCCTGGCCGTGGCGAACCTCGTGACGCAGCAGGTCGACCTCGAGGCCGCCGGCCCGGATCACCTCCGGTTGATCCGGCTCCTGCCGGGTGCGCCGCAGCAGAGCTTTGGCGCGTGCCACGAGCTCTTGAGGATGGAAGGGCTTGGTCAGGTAGTCATCCGCGCCGAGCTCGAGGCCGACCACCTTGTCGGTGACCTCGTCGCGAGCGGTCAGCATGATGATCGGGACCTGGCTCTGCTTGCGAATCTCCTTGCAGATCGTCAGGCCGTCTTTGCCCGGCAGCATGATGTCGAGGACCACCAGGTCAGGCTTGACCTGGCCAAAGCGCGCCAGGGCCTGACCGCCGTCGGCGACGGACTCGACCTGATAGCCCTCCCGGCTCAGGTAGAGGCGGGCCAGCTCGAGGATGTGCTCCTCGTCGTCCACGACGAGGACCTTTTCGCTACCCATCATTTTTCCTGCTAGGTGACGGGCCGATTGTGAGCTGCCGATGGCGCCAAGGTCACGTAAATGTAAACGCGGCTCTCCGCCTCACTTCCTGCTCTTGGACCTTCCCTCCGCCGAGGGGAGGTCCTGGGCGCGGAGCACGATCCGGATCGGGTTGCCCGCGAACCCGAACCGCGCACGCAGGGCCTTCTCCAGGTAACGGCGGTAGGAGAAGTGCAAGAGGTTCGTGTCGTTGACGAAAAGCACGACGGTCGGAGTCTCGCTTTCCGCCTGGGTGGCGAATCGAAGCGTCAAACGGCGGCCTTTGAAGCTGGGCGGCGGCCTGGAGAGAAACGCCTCCCGCAGCACCCGGTTGAGCTCGTTGGTGGGCACCCGAACCCGCCGCTGGCCAACCACCTCCAGCGCCGACGGCAGGATGCCTCCCATCCCTTCCCCGGTCTTGGCCGACACCGCCACGACAGGCGCGTGAGGCACGAACTTGAAGGGCTCCGCCAGCTGCTTCCGCCAGGCGGCCGGCCGCCGCCGCTCAGGGGGGACGAGGTCGATCTTATTGACAACGATCACAAGACCCTTGCCCGCCTCGAGCGCGTAGCCGGCCACGTGCTGGTCCTGAGTGAGCACGCCTTCGGCGGCGTCCAGCACCAGCAGCACAGCGTCGGAACGTTCCATTGCCTTGATGCCCCGCAGGAGGCTGAACCTCTCCAGCCGGTCGCGGGCCGCCGAACGGCGCCGGATGCCCGCGGTGTCGACCAGCACCACGGGCAGACCGTCGAACGTGAGGACGGTGTCCACCGGGTCGCGCGTCGTGCCAGGCGCTGCGGCGACCAGGGCCCGCTCGTCCCCGAGCAGGGCGTTCAGGAGCGACGACTTGCCCACGTTCGGCCGACCCATGATGGCCAGGCGGGCCGCCTCCGGATCGGCAACCACGGGCGGAGCGTCGGGCAGCAGCTCCAGGAGCCGGTCGAGGAGGTCGTCGACGCCGATGCCGTGGTCGGCTGAAACCAGGAGCACGTCCCGGAAGCCAAGCTCCAGGATCTCGTGGCGGAAATGCTCCTGGCCGGGCCGGTCGGCCTTGTTGGCCGCCACGACAACGGGCCGCCTGGACCGCCGCAGCAACTCGGCGACGTCGCGGTCGATCGGCGTCAGACCAGCGCGCACGTCGACCATGAACACGATCGCCTGCGCCTCCTCGACCGCGACGCGCGTCTGCGCCTCGATCGCGGCCCGGCTGCCTTCCCGGCTGCCGTCCAGCTCCAGCCCGGCCGTGTCGACCACGCTAAACTCGCGACCCCGCCATTCCGCGACACCGTAGAGCCGGTCCCTGGTGAGGCCCGCCGTGGGGTCGACGATCGCCTTCCGCCAGCCGATCAAACGGTTGAAAAGCGTCGACTTGCCGACGTTTGGGCGGCCGACGATCGCGACGATAGGATGAGCCACCAGCAAAATTAACCAGATGCTCGAAGACCGCGTGATCCTGAAAGAGAACCGGGTCTTCGCTATGTCCGACGAAAACGGCGACATTCCGATCGACAACCAGTTCGGCTTCGGCCTCTACCACCTGGACACCCGGTTCCTCTCCGGCTTCGAAGTCAGGCTGGGCGACAGCGTTCCGATCCTGCTCAGCTCGAGCGTCGATCGCGCGTACGTCGCCACCTTCCAGCTGGTCAACCCGGCGATCCGGGGTTTAGACGGGAAGCCGGTCGCCCGCCAGACGCTGAGCCTGCGCCGGACGAGGTTCCTGCACGACGGCCTTCACGAGCGCATCGGCATCCTGAACTGCAACCCGGGCCAGGTTGAGTTCACTCTCGATCTGGCCTTCAAGGCCGACTTCCAGGACATCTTCGGCGTCCGCGGGTACCGGTTCGAGCAGCCACTCGGCGAAGCCGAGCCGGTCGAGGTCACCGACTTCGGGTTCCGCTTCGGCTACAACGGGGCGGACGGCATCCGCCGCGAGACCGAGGTGGTCTTCAACTGCCCGCGCACGAAGATCAGCGACGACGGGCGGGTCAGCTTCAACGTCTCGCTCCAGCGCCAGCAGGCCTTCATCCTGGTCGTGGACATCCTGCCGCTCGTCGGCGGCCGCCGCCCCCGTGTGGACTTCGACTTCGAGAGCTCCCTGACGAGCCTGGAGGGCAGCTACCGGCGCTGGAACGAGACCTGCACCGGGCTCGGCACGGACAATGAGATCCTCAACGCCGGCCTGCTCTGGAGGAGCCGCGAGGACCTCCGGATCCTGATCGACCAGATGCCGACCGGCCCCTTCCCCACCGCCGGCATCCCCTGGTACGCGGTGCCCTTCGGCCGCGACGCCCTGATCACCTCGGTCCAGACGCTGGCGCTCAACCAGGATCTCGGACGGGGCACGCTGCTCTACCTGGCCGAGCACCAGGGCAAGGCGATCGACCCTCAGCGGGAGGAGGAGCCGGGCAAGATCCTGCACGAGATCAGGTTCGGCGAGGTGGCCAACCTGAAGCTGATTCCGCACACGCCTTACTACGGCTCGGTGGACGCCACGCCCCTCTTTCTCGTGCTGCTGGTCGAGCTCCTGAACTGGACGGGCGACCTCGACCTTCTGACGGAGCTGATGCCCAACGTGTTCGCCGCCCTCGCTTGGTGCGACGAGTACGCGGACGCGGACCGGGACGGCTTCCTGGAGTACTCGCAGCACTCGAGCCTGCCAGGCGTCCGCAACCAGGGCTGGAAGGACTCTTTTGACTCCCTCACCCACGACGATGGCAATCTGGCGCCGCTGCCGGCCGCCCTCTGCGAGGTTCAGGGCTACGTCTACCAGGCCAAGCAGGGCCTCGCCTCGATCTTCCGCCGCCTGGGTCGCCAGGCTGAGGCCGACCGCCTCGAGACCCAGGCCGAGGAGCTTCGACGCCGTTTCAACGACCGCTTCTGGATGCCCGCGAAGCGGTTCTATGCGCAGGCGCTCGACGCTGAGAAGCGGCAGGTCATGGCGATCTCCTCCAACCCGGGGCATTGCCTGTGGTCGGGCGTGATCGACGCGGCGAACGCAACCGCCGTCGTGAGCGAGCTGATGTCCCCCCGGCTGTACTCGGGTTGGGGCATCCGGACCCTGTCCACCGAGGCCATCAACTACAACCCCATGAGCTACCACAACGGGACCGTCTGGCCCCACGACAACTCGATCATCGCCGCCGGCCTGCGTCGATACGGCTTCAAGAAAGAGGCCGAGCTGGTGGCGCGGGCGGTCCTGGAGGCGGGCATGCGCTTCCAGGACTCCCGCCTGCCCGAGCTCTACTGCGGCTTTCCTCGCGACCTCCGGTTCAACTCCCGGCCGGGCGAGTACCTGGTCAGCTGCAACCCCCAGGCGTGGGGCGCCGGCTCGGTCTTCCAGTTCCTGGCGGTGCTGCTCGGCCTGGAGGCGGACGCGTTCGGCAGCCGCCTCCGGATCGACCCGGTCGACACGCCGCTCTACGAGCGCCTCCATGTCGCGGGCATGACGATCGGCGAGGAGCGCATCGACTTCACCGTCGACCGAACCCGCGGCAAGCCTCGAGTCAAAGTGCGGCGCCGGCCTAAGAAGGTCGAGCTGGAGCTGCCAACCTGAGCTCCCGCGCCAAGCCGAGGATCGCCCTCCTGCACTACACGGCGGCTCCGGTGCTGGGCGGCGTGGAGGCGATCATCGAGAGCCACCGCCGGCTCCTGGCCGGCGAGGGCTGGCCCGTACGGGTCCTGGCCGGGCGCGGCGACTGCGAGCTGATCGCGGAGGTCGATTCCCGGCACCCGGAGGTGGAGGCGATCGCGATCGCGCTGGGCCGGGGCGAGGATGTCAGCGCCCGCTTCGACGCGCTCAAAGCCGTGCTGCGCGAGAAGCTCAACCGGTCGCTCCAGGGCTGCGACCTTCTCATCGCGCACAACGTGATGACAATGCCCTTCAACCTGCCCCTGACCGCCGCGCTGCCGGAGGCGGGTCCGCCGATCCTGGCCTGGACCCACGACATCGCCTGGGTCAACCCGCTCTACGCGAAATTCCAGCGACCCGGCTGGCCTTACGACTTGCTGCACCGGCCGCAGCCGAAGACGACGTACCTGGCAATCTCCGAGCTGCGACGCGAGCAGCTCTGCGAGGCCTATGGCCTGGACCCGGGCGGCGTCCAGCTGGTCCCCAACGGCGTCGACCGGGCGGCGGTCCTGAGGCTCCGGCCGCGCAGCGTCAGCTTCGGACGGCGGGCGGGCTTCCTGGACGCCGAGCCGCTGGTGCTGGTGCCCTTTCGGATCACCCGCCGCAAGCGGATCGAGCTCGCGATCCGGGCCGCGGACGAGCTGCGTCACAAGTGGCCGGCAATGAAGGTGGTCGTCAGCGGCCCGCTGGGACCGCATTCGACCGACGGGGCGGCTTACTTCGAGGAGCTGCTGGCGGAGAGGCGGCGCCTGCAGGTCGAGGATCGCGTCATCTTTCTGCACGAGCTGGCCGGGCGCGGGCGGCATCCCGTCGACGACGAGATGATGGGCGAGCTCTACCAGCTGGCCGCCGCCGTGTTGCTCACGAGCGAATCCGAAGGCTTCGGCCTGCCGGTCCTGGAGGCGGGGCTGGCCAGGGTCGCGGTGGTCTGCAGCGATCTGCCGGTCTTCCGCGAGGCGGGCGGCGGCGACCTCTGGACGTTCCCAGCCGCGGCCCCGCCCGGCTCGGTGTCGGCGGCTCTGGAGGAGGCCTTGATGAGCCGTCAGGCGCGCCTCCAAGCGGGCGTGCGCCGCTACGAATGGGAGCGCCTGCTCGGCCGCCTCGAGGAGGTGATCCGCCACGTCGCCGCCTGAGCCGAGCTTCCAGGTCCTGATCCCGATCCTCAGCGCCCGCCGTGCGGCGGACCTGCTCCAGGTTGGCGCCGCGCTCCTGAGCCACGGCCGCGGCCAAGGCAGCCTGCTCGGGATCGTGGAGGTTCCGCCCGGCCAGCCGATCTCACGCGGGGTCACTGTGGCCCGCCGCTACCGGCGGTTGCTGCAGCGGATCAACGCGCTCGAAGCGGAGGCCGCGCCCAGCTTCGGCGTTGAGGTGCGGGTGGCCCACGACGTGGCCCAGGGCATCCGCGAGGCCGCCTACGAGCGGCACGCCGACCTGCTCGTCTTGGAGTGGCCTGGCCTCGCCATCCGCCCCGGCGTCAGCTCGGTGATCGCGAACCTCGTTTCCGACCCGCCCACCGACCTGGTCCTGGTCCGGCCCGACCCGGACGGCGTGCCGCGCGACGTCGACAGCGTGCTGGTGCCGGTGCGGGGCGGGCCCAGCGCCCGGCTGGCGCTCCAAACCGCGGAGGCTGTCGCCTACGCCTACGGCGCGCGGGTCACCGCCATGCACGTCTACCGGACGCCGCTCTCCGGTGAGCGACGGCGCAAGGAGGCGGACCACTTCCATGAGCTGGTCGCCGACCTCACCCACCCTGGCCTCTCGATAGTGGAGGTCGATTCAGCCCAGCCCGGCCTGGCGATCCTGGAGGAGTCGACCCGCCACAAGCTGACCGTGCTCGGCGCCCAGGCGGAGTTCAAACGCTCTCCGATGTTGGTCTCGTCCAGCCTGGCCAGGACGGTGCGCCGGCTGCCCGGGACGGTGCTGCTGGTGAAGAGCGCCCGCTTGATAGCCCGCGGCGACGCCGCCGCGGAGCCCGCTTACATGCCCACGATCAGCGAACGCCAGCTCTCCTCCAGGGTCGACCGCTGGTTCGCTGAGAACACGTTCCATTCCCGCGAGTTCCACGACCTCGATCGGCTTCGGGAGCTGAAGGAGCGCCAGGGCTTGACCATCAGCCTGGGCCTCCCCACCCTCAACGAGGAGACGACCATCGGCGACATCGTGCGAGGCTGTCGCGAGGTCCTGATGGAGACGCACCGCCTGCTGGACGAGCTGGTGGTCGTCGACAGCGGCTCCCAGGACGGGACCGTGGAGGCGGCCCGCGCGGCCGGCGCCGAGGTCGTCCAGCATCCCAACATCCTGCCCGAGTACGGCTCCTTCATGGGCAAGGGCGAGGCCCTCTGGAAGAGCCTTCACCACTTGAGGGGCGACATCGTCGCCTGGTGCGACACCGACATCTCCAACTTCAGCCCGCGGTTCGTCTACGGCGTCTTGGGGCCGCTCCTGGCGGACGCCCGGATCAGCTACGTCAAGGGCTTCTACAAGCGGCCCTTGCGGTTCGGCGGCGAGCAGGTGACGGCCGGCGGCGGGCGCGTCACAGAGCTCACGGCCAGGCCCGTCATCAACCTTTTCTACCCCGAGCTCTCGGGCGTGCTGCAGCCCCTTTCAGGCGAATACGCGGGGCGCCGCGCGATGCTCGAGCAGCTGCCCTTCTTCACGGGATATGGGGTCGAGATGGGCCTCCTCATCGACATCCTGGAAACCTTCGGGTTGAACTCCATCGCCCAGGTCGACCTGGGCATGCGCATCCACCGCAACCAGGAGCTTTTCGACCTCTCCAAGATGGCGTTCGCGATTATGCAGGTGGCGCTGAAGCGCTTGGGCGACCGTCACCGGATGCATCTCCTGGAGGAGATCAACCGCTCGATGAAGCTGATCCATTACGACAACGACCGTTTCTTCCTGGAGTTGAAGGACATCGAGGACCATGAGCGGCCGGCCCTGGCCCAGGTGCCGGAGTACCTCGCCCGCCGCCACGCGGTGCGGCCAGGCTGGCGCGACGGAGGGGTACGCGAGGAGCGGGCTTTGCCCGGCGTCGCGCCTCAAGGGGGGTTCTCCCCTCTCAGGTAACCCTTGGGGTTCAAAACGGCTAGCGCCGCCGCGCCGGCGACGGCCAGCAGCGTGCCGTAAAGCAGCCCCGCCACCGGTCCGGCCAGCGTCCAGAGCGCCCCGGTCAGCAGGCTCGAGACCAGGTCGCCGGCGCCGTTGACACCGTTCAGGACCCCATAGGCCGTGCCGCGGACCCGCTCCTCGACCAGCCCCCCCGCCAGCGCGTGTTCGCCGGCCGTCACCAGCGCCGCCTGGGCGCCGGCGGGAATCGCCATCAAGCCCACCGCGATCGGGCCGTGGCCGGCCACGCCGACCACGCAGGCGAGCGCGAAGAGCAGGTACGCCCCAGTCAGAACGCGGGCCTGGCCGAGCCGGTCGGCCAGCCAGCCCGCCGGAAAGGAGGCGGCCGCCCCGACCGCGTTGTAAGCGATGAAGAAGAGGATCGCCCCCGCGGACGCCGCCGTCCGACCCAGCTCGGGCTGGAGCATCTCCGCTGCACGCAAGATCAGGAAGGCCGGCGCAAAATTGCCGGCGCCGAAGACCGCCACCGCCGCGATCAGCCTCCAAAACTGGCGCGGCAGGGGCTGCCAGGCGAGCGCCCGAGCTGGAGCGGCCTGGCGGGGATCGCGGGTCAGGGTCGCGAAGGCAAGCACGGTCAGGACGCCCGGCGCGAGCGCCACCAGGAAGATGGTCCGGAAGCTGCCGCCGGTGGCCAGGATCACCCAGGCCACCGCCGGGCCCAGCAAGGCGCCGAGCGTGTCGAGCGCCTCGTGGAAGCCGAACGCCTTGCCCAGGTCGGCTTCCCGGACCGAGCCGGCCAGCATTGCCGAGCGGATCGGCTGGCGGAGGCCGCGGCCCATCCAGGCCAGCCCGCGGGCGACGACCACCAGCGGCCAGGCGGCGACCAGCACGAGCGCACCGTGCCCGACGACAGTCGTGGCGTAGCCGGCGACCGCGATCGCCTTGCGGCGGCTGGTGCGGTCGCTGTACCAGCCGCTGGCCACCTTCACCAACGCGGCCGAGCCGTCCGCCACGCCCTCCACAACGCCCACAGCGAAGGCCGGGGCCCCGAGGCTTGCCGTGACGAAGAGCGGCAGCACGGCCAGCACCATCTCGTAGTTGAAGTCGGCAAGAAGATCGGCCAGGCCGATCCCTACTACGTTGCGGTTAAGCCAGCTCGAGCGGTTCGTCTCGGAACGGACCGCGGTCCTCCTGGGCGATGAAGGCGTTGGCGTCCACGACCTTGCCGCCCTCGCAGGAGACGATCAGGTAGAGCGGGCCCGCCCAGGCCGCGTCCTCGTCGGTCCGCGACGGCCGGGCAGGATGGTCGGGATGGCTGTGGTAGTAGCCGAGGACGTCCATGCCGTTGTCGTCGGCAGCCCGCTGGATGCGGAGCATGTCGGAGGGATCGATCTCGTACCGGTCGTTGGGCCGATCGACGTTGGTGTTGCGGGCACGCGCGGCTTCCGTCACCCGACCGGTGCCACGGGGTCCCAGCAGGAGCCCGCAGATCTCGTGTGGGTAGCCCTCCTCCGCGTGCTGCTTGATCGCGTCGAGCGCCGCGGACGAGACCCTCACGGCCGGTAGAGGCCCGAGGAGAGATAGCGGTCGCCGGAGTCAGGGAAGACCGTCACCACCACGCCTTCTCCGATCCGCTCCGCCAGCTGGCCGACGGCCCAGAGGGCCGCGCCGGAAGAGTGTCCGACCAGCAACCCTTCGCTCCGAGCGATCGCCCGGGCCAGCTCGTAGCTGGGTTCGGTGGGCGCCGTCCAGAGCTCGTCGGCGACGGCGGGATCCCAGATGCGCGGCACGATGGACGTCGGCAGGTGCTTCATTCCCTCCAGCCCGTGAAACTCCTCAGGCATGACGGCTATGGCTGTGATCCCGGCGCCGTGCTCTTTCAAGCGGCGGGCGGCCCCGACGAACGTGCCGGTCGTGCCAAGCCCGGCCACGAAATGGGTCACGCGGCCGCCGGTCTGCTCCAGGATCTCGACCCCGGTCCCGTCGTAGTGCGCGCGCCAGTTGGCGGGGTTCGAATACTGGTCCGGGTAGAAGTACTC
>CATPBK010000160.1 GCA_955652705.1 Candidatus Dormiibacterota bacterium
ACGACTGATGGTCGGATTCGCGGCCGTGCGGTTGACCGCACCCTGGATGGCCGCCACCCCGTCCGTGAGGTCCTGGGCGGCGCGGTCGGCGGCGAAGAGCGCATCCTGCGCAGCGGCCGCCCTGGCGTCGGAGTCCGCCCGGGCGCTGACGTAAAAGGAGGCCATACCCCCTACGACCGCGAAGATCAGCAGGTGGGTCAAGAAGTAGACGGAAAGTGGCCAGCTCCGGGGGCGGCGCTCCTTTTCAGCGTGGTCGAGCGCCGCTTGCCCGGGGGTCGACGCGATCAACGCCCTCCCAGGGCTCGACTGTTCCATTGGCTACGCGGAAGGGCGACTCCCCGCGGCGCGCAATGGTACACGGTTACTGATGCGCGGCGAACTTGAGGCCATCGAGCCCTTCCTCTCAGCGACGTCATCAAGGGCTCAGGCGCGACCTGATCGGGAGCTGCGGCGGGAGGGATCATCGCCAGCGACCATTTAGGGGTGACCATTCTCGACCTCACCCGGCTGCTACACGAAGCCGGCTTGAACGCGTGACTCAGAAGTTCTCAACCGGGGCCAGTTGAGCGGCTCAGCCGCGGATCCCCAGGACTGTGAACACGCCATCGCCATCGCGGTACGGGTCGAAGCTGAACCCTGATAGGATGCGGACCTTCCGAAAGCCGGCCGCTTCGTAGCAAGGTCGAGCCTGCGCGACCGTATAGGCCCGGGTTGCCGGCGAGCGAACGTGGCGTTCAGAAGCGACCAGTTGACCGCCTTGCCAGACTTCGTAGTCGTCCTCTGTGTGCTCCAACTGAGTCGCGGGGTCGTAGCGCGCAAATGAGCGCCGGCGGATCAGCGCGCCATCCGCGGGCCTGATTGCTTCGCGCGTGAAGGTCTCGCCCGCTGGACTGCGGCCAGCATCCAAGACAAGAAAGGGCATCACCAGACTCCCTCCCGGCGCGAGGTGGTCGTGCAGGCGCGACATCACCCGGGCAGCCGCTTGTTCGTCCGTGACGAGTTGGAAGGAGCTGGACGGAACCATGATGGTGCCGTAGCGCCGTGGCAGCGCCATGTTCTCCATCGCCTGCTCATAGAGGCGGGGAGTCAGGCGCTGCTCCCGGGCCTTGGACCGGCAGAGCGCGAGCATCTCCGCCGAGACATCCATGCCCTCCACGTCCAGTCCGCTCGACAGGTAGTCGAGGAGGAGCCGGCCGGTCCCGCAGCCCACGTCAAGGACCGGCTGGCCGGACTCCTCGATAACCTGGCGGTAGAAGGCCCGATCGGCCCAGTTCGACGTGTCTCCGCGGAGCAGGTCCCAGTTGGCTGCGATCAGACCCCGGTACTCGTAACCCGGTGCCACTCTTCCGGGATTACTCCTGCGAGTCGCCGCCACCCGAATCAGCCTTCGGCGCAGCGAACCAGCCTGGGATCGCTGCGCGCGAGCGAGCCTGCGCGCCACGGCGCCGGCAGGCGAGGTAAAGCAGGGCCGAAAGAGCGACCAGGTAGATGCCGTACTGGGCTACGTCGCCGATTCCGGACACCTGGGTCAGGTCAGTACCCCACACGGCGTGCCCCTCCCAAACCGGAAACTGCAGCAAGGCTTCGCTCTGATCCCTGAGCGCGATGCCCGGCAGAGGATCGAGCAGCGGGCGGGGCGCCAGCCAGGCAAAAAATTGCTCGGCCGAAAAGAGCGCGCCGGGTGTGATGAAACCATCGGCCAGGGCCCCACGCTGATAGGCGGCGTCGGCTCCGCACGACTGCATGAAGAAGGCGGCGAAGAGCCCGATGAAGCGGCCGAGGACGCAGGTCAGAGTCATCGCCAGCACAAAAAGCGGCAACGAGTTGGCAAAGAGCACAGCCACGTGCAGCGCCTCGGCCGGTTGGTAGCGCCCACCCGTGTCAAGCGCTTCAACCACGATGCCGAGGCAACCGGCGACCAGGAGGAGCCCACCGGCGCCGACCAGCGCGCGGCCTGCCGCGAAGGAGAGTGGATGCGATCCGCCACGCGGGCTGAGGCTCTCAAACTCCTCGTCCAGGTCGGGTGCGAACAGCCGGTATGCGCTCAGGACCGCCACTATCGACAGTGCGATGACGATGACCTCGTTCGCGCTCTGCAGCCGGGCGAGTTCGCTATGAACGGCGCCGGCAGGCGCCGAAGCGGAAAACCTGACCAGCAGAACGAACAGCACGGCCGCCACGAGTAGGCCGAGAAAGAGGCGCCCGCCCCAGGTGCGCTGCCACGCCAATCGAAGCTCACGGCGGAGGCCGGCCACGGCCCGAAGGTAACACCGGTCGGGCGGGGCATTCCAACGTCGGCGCACCGCCCGGAGCGGGCAGCGGGTCTAGGCCATCAGGCCTTGCTCAGGCCAGGGTTAGTCCTTCGAGGTCGGCCTTGAGCTTGGAGGTGATCGCGGCCCGTCGGAGCCTGGCCGCGATAAATTCGCGGTCGGCCACCACGCGCAGTTCGCGATATACCCGGATCCAATGCCGCATGTCTTCCTGCAAGTCGGGTTCGGGACTCTCCTGCAGCACCGCTGCGAGACTCGCAAACCGTGAGCTCTGTCCCAACACCTGCATCACCCCACCACCATCCGTAGACGTGGAGTTCATCCCACGCCCATCTGGATCAGCATGGACCGACCGGCATAACAAGGTCAGTAACCACGAGCCAGCGTGCCATCGGGCCGATATTGGCGCGCCACCGCAACAATTTCCCGAAGGATCGGGTATACTTACGACAGTTCCTGGACTGAGGCAAGAGCCGTCAAGGCACTAGGGTCCGGCCGTCCACTCGAGGGCGGCAAGCCAGCTGAGAAACTCCCCCCTTGTTCCTCCACGTCGGTTTCATCCCACAGGAGGAGATGCAATGACAAATCCGAAAGACACCGCCGCGAAGTTCGTCGAAGCGTTCAACAACCACGACGTGAGCGCGCTCCGCGCGATCCAGGCGACCAACATCAAATTCGAAGCGCCAGGTGGCGTACGTCTGGAAGGCAGCGAAGCGGCCACCGGCTACGCGATGAACTGGCTGAAAGGCTTTCCCGACGCGAAGATCACCGTGAACAACCAGATCGCATGCGACTCCTGGGTCGTCGAGGAGTTCACATTCAAGGGCACGCACACTGCGCCTCTCAACGGCCCCGCGGGCACGATCCCGGCGACCGGCAAGAGCGTGAACACCCGCGCGGTGTCGGTTGATCGGTACGAGAACGAGCAGGTCGTCGAGACCCGGCTCTACTACGACCAGACCGAGCTCATGACCCAGCTGGGCTTGATGCCTGAGCTGACCGCGACCAAGTCCTAACCAGAGAAAGGTAGGGACGACGAAGCGAGGCCTGGCCCTAACGCGGGGCTGGGCTTCTCCTATCTAAAGGCTGCTCCCCGCTTGCTAGAAGTTCTCGTGGGGAATGGCGGTCAAGCCCTGCGCCTCCAGCGACCGGCTGAAGTAACGGGACAGCACGGTCACCGGGATATGTCGCGTGTCGTTGTTGGCGCGCAGCGCGTGTATGAACGCCGAGCTGCCCGAACCCACCTTTCCAAGGTGGACAAAGATGTTGCCGGCGCGGAACTTCTCCGCCAGAGCCAGGCCGGCAGTGGCGTCGTTGACGCTGGTGACCTGATATCCCTCGTCTTGCAGCCACTTCAGATAGGACGCGCGCGTGACGGGGTCGTCGTCCACCAGGAGCGCCGTGGCCCTGACTGGTTTGCTCCGGCTGCCCATGGTCGGCACTAAGACGCTCTTCCCAATTTCCTCGGACATTTGCAGATCCTCCTGGCAGGCCTTGTGCTGGAACAACGAGGGCTAAGGAGGGGCTCTGCCTGATTCGACCTCTGGAGGTCGCTCGCCTCAGTCCTTGGACTACCTCGAAGTATAAGCTGAAATCGCTCGAAATTGTTACGCTGCCGTGCTAGTATTCGGTGCATGGCAGCTCGCCGCCCACTATCCGTTCCGGCAGCTCGCCGCCCCCTATCCGTTCC
>CATPBK010000161.1 GCA_955652705.1 Candidatus Dormiibacterota bacterium
AGGACCACGCTGCCCCAGACATCGGGAATCTCGACATAAGGCCGCGAATCGACTCCGAAGAAATCCGCGAAGGCCCTCGAGACGCCTCGCTCCGACTCCGGCGAGTTGTAGTCGTGCGCGAACAAGTATCCACCCTTGACCAAGCGGGGCATGAAGAACTGAAGTCCGGCGAGGGTGACCTCGTATCTATCTCCGTCCAGCATCACGAAAGCGAACCGCACATCTTCGAGCCCTTCGGCGGTCGCTGGAAAGAACCCCGCCCGGATCTTTATCTTGGACTGATCATCGCCGACGCGCCTGCGCACGAGCTCTGGTGAAGTGTCCTGGAAACGATCGTCCCCGGAGTCCGGGAAGCCTGCAAACGTGTCGAACAGATACAGTGTTCGATCGGGGCTAAGCTTGTGGAGAATGCGACTCAAGTCGCCACGATAGACGCCAACTTCGGCGATCGCTCCTTCAATGGGCTCAGCATCAATCGTGTGGAGCGCCAAGGCGACGCTTGCGATGCGCACCTTGTCGACGGAGGTTTGAATCTCGGCCGCGGCCCTGGCGTCATAAGGCGGATACCGCATGCTCCGATTGACCAGCCGCAGGCTCCAGGGAGCCAGTCGTCGGGCCAGGTTCTTGAGGGAAGATCTGACCGATGGCATCACGCTGTTGAGGGAAGGTTAGGGCTGCCGATGGCCATTCCCAACGCGCTCCTTCGATGAGCGCTGCTCCGGCCGCCGCAACCAGAGCGGCGGTCCTGATCGATCGCGACGGCGTGATCGTGAGAAACCGCCCTGACTACGTAAAAACCGTGGACGAGATGGACGTGCTGCCAGGTGCGCTGGAGGCGCTTGCAGCCTTGTCCAGGACAGGCCACAGAGTTTTCGTGGTGACCAACCAATCCGCGATCGGGCGCGGGCTCACGACGACCGCCGAAGTCGATCGAATGCATGAACTCATCGCTCAGGGCGTTGGGCTGCGAGGAGGCGCGATCGCGGCGTTCTTGGTCTGCCCGCACACGCCTGCTGATGGTTGCGAGTGTCGCAAGCCGGCTCCCGGTCTCCTCTACCAGGCTCGAGACCGGTATGGCGTCGATCTCGCCTCGGCGGTGATGGTCGGTGATTCCCAGACTGATATCGCGGCTGCGTCGACAGCGGGCTGCATCAGCATCCTCGTCTGGAGCGGTGAGACGACCTCGAATCCAGGAGCCGGCCCCGATCATAGAGTCGCGAACCTCACGGAAGCTGTCAGCTTGATCGCCTCACTCGCGAGCTCGCCGCCACCTCAATCGCCGGACCAGGCCCAGTCCGAGTGAGCTCGACTTCACCGCGCCTCCCACATATGTGAGGAAGCTGACCAGCCGCAACTGCCAGATCGGCACGACGGCCGGTCCATAACGCCTGCGCAGCAGGTTGGCCTCTGCCGCGTGCTTCGCGGACGCGCTCGAGGTCTTGCCTGCCGCGTGGATGCGATAGGCCGCAAAGAGCTCGGGAACGTAAACAAATCGGCTCTCGCGCGAGCACCGCAGCCAGTACTCGTAGTCCATGGCGAAGTCCAGGGTCTCATCGAGGGGACCGAACCGCTCGTAAAGGCGGCGCGTGAAGAAGAGGGCCGGTTGGGCGATGATGTTACGAATCAGCAGTCGCGGGTAAGAGAACGGCTCGCTCCGATAGAAGCCGATCTTGCGTGCCTTGTGATCCACCAGCAGACAGCGCCCATAGACCGCATCTGCCCCGCATGCCTGCAGCGTCTCGACCGCTCGCCGTACAGCGTCTGGATACAGATAGTCGTCGGCGTTGACCCAACCGAAGATCTCGCCCTTCGCTGCCGCGAAGCCCTGGTTCAAAGCGTCGGTTTGACCCCGGTCGGATTGGGACACCCAGAGCGCGTCCGGCGAGGATCGCAAGAGCTCTATGGTGCCGTCGGTTGATCCGCCATCGCGAACGATGTGCTCGATGTGCGGATACGACTGTTGGCGGATGGAGCGTAGATTCTCGGCCAGGAATTCGCCCTGCTGAAAGGACGGGGTGACGATCGAGACGAGCGGCAAAGCGTCGGTCATCCGCCGGCTCGCGGCCTCTCCGCGGCCCGCGCCACGCGCTCAATCGCCTTGAGGTACGTGAGGCAGCGATAGAACGACAGCAACATGGCGATCACGAGTCCGCGCCAGCCATCGAGAAAGCCGCGCTGGAAGACGTACTTATAAGCGAAATAGGGAATCGGGTAGAGGATCGCCAGCGCCGCCAGCTGGAAAACCGGCCGTTGCAGCCGCTCCGCCTCCATGGTTGTGTAGAAGTCGGCCTTGAGCACGAACGTGCGAATGTCGGGATGCCCGAAGTGCTCGATCGGCTCGCTCAGCTTGCCTACCGGACCTTCGATCTGGATAAATTCCATGACCTCGCGGCTCCATTGCCCTTTCGTTCGGCGATGCAGGCGTAGGTGGTACTGCGGATACCAGCCACCATGTTGTAGCGGCGCGCCGAAGACATGGTTGCGGGTAGGGACGAGGAAGCCGTCCGACTCTCCTGCTGAGATTGCGTTGGTGATCTCGTCCCATAGGGGCTGGGTGACGCGCTCATCTGCGTCAAGATGGAAGACCCAGTCGGACGTAGCCAGCGACAATGCGTGGTTCCGCTGCTCGGCGAAGTCCGTCATCGGGCGGTCATGGACCCGGGCGCCGAGTGACGCCGCGATCTCCGCTGTGTGATCGGTGCTGCCTGCATCGAGGACGAGAATTTCGTTCGCCTTCCCCACTGATTCGATGGAGCCGGCGATGTGCCGCTCTTCGTTCAACGTGAGAATGATGACTGTCAGTGAAGGGCGCGTGCTAAGGACTCCCGGCGCCGATCCGCGTCGATGTAAACGAGGCCGATGACGATCCACCAGATCAGCGCCGGCGCTACCGACTCCGGCGATCGCGGGATCAGGACCTCGCCAAAGACGCTGATGCCGATGATGCTGAGGATGAGGGCCAGGGTGAACGCGCGCCACGCCCGGTCCTCCGGCGGGCTTCGCCACATTCGCAGCGCAATAAGAAGGGTGATTCCCCAAAAGGCAAGGAAGATCAAAAATCCGAGAGCGCCCGTTTCGGAGAGCCACGAAAGGTAGTCGTTGTGAGCAGCCTTGATAAGCGATGAGAAGAGGTCGGGCGGATTCGACGCGCTGCCATTCTTGATCTCGGTCACCTGGCTGTACAGGAAGTAGTCGTGGTAGCCCACGCCGATGATCGGGGAGATCGTGGAGATGCGAAGCGCGTCGCGCCAGATGCGGGCCCGACTCGGAATGGTGTAGGGGGCCAATTGCGTGTTTCCGATGCTCATGGCCCTGCGCAGGGTGGTTCCACCGACGAAGTTACTTGGTCCCGCCGCAAGCAAAGGCGGCAAGAGCAGCACGATCAGCCAGCCGGCGGCCATGGACGCTAGGGCGGCGCCGGCCTTGCGCAAGGAACGGATCGCGAGCAAAACCACAGCCGTCGTGAACACCACAGTCAAGATGGTCGCCCGAGAGTAGAGGAGCTCGCTTCCGGCTCCAAAGACGACCAGGCGGACAAGGTCGGTGACGCGAGCCCGCGCCCTGACCACGAAGACCGCTGCCAGCGGCAGCCCGGTCAGCATCACGGGGTCAAACGCGGTGGTCGTCTCGTGGGGGGTATCTGTGAGAATCGAGTGGGCCACGACCAGCCCGACGTTGACCGTGCTTCCCCAGAGCCCGGCATCCAGGATCCACCAGGCCTCGTCACGGCTCGGCTGCAGTAGGCCCAGAGTCCAGGTGCAAGCGAACAGCTCGCCTACGATCCGGGCGGCGTCGCCGTGCTCGAACCAGAAGAGCTTGTGCATATTGGCCGGCACGTTGTGGTACTGAAAGGCGCCGACCAGCGCTGTGTTGGCCAGCACGAAAACGAAGAGCGCCATGGGCACCAGGTAAAGCGGCCCTCGGGGCAGGAGCGTGCGGTTCTTTACCGCCAGCATCACACCCAGGATGCCGATCAGGAGCGTGGTCACATCGTGAACGTAGATATGCGTGACATGGGCTACGTACAGCGAGGGATCGACAGCGATCGAAAGGCCCACGAACAAGCCAAAAGCCCGGACGTAGCCGCGGCGCGACGTCAGACCCGAACTTGGTTTGGGCGGCGCGACGTCCTCTGTCATAGTGCTCATTCCCAGTTCTGGCTAAAGAGCCAGGCTGGGAAGATGGCTGGAACCGGCCTCAGCCGGGGCAATGCTCACGCCGGCAGACGTCAGAACGATCGATCGGTCCTGGCCGAGATCGCCGGCCGCCGAGTAGGCGTGTCCCGACTCCGACCAGGTGACGTGGATGGCGTCGGATTCGGTCCCCGGCTGCTTCTGCCAGTAAATCGAGTGTTGACCCTTGTCGTCCGCGTGCCACGGGGTCGAGTACTGAAAGCCGAGCTGCATGACGCCGAGCCCGGTCCGCCAGTCGACGTTCACTTGAGTCCAGCCGTCGATCAACCTGAGACCGGCCGGCGCATCGGTGTTCGGGTAGTCATCTGTCTTGAGCCCCGACGTGGAGATGCCGGTGGCTTCGCCGGGAACGTAGAGTCGGACGTAGGTCCTATAGTGCCTGCCGCCCTCCAGGCCTGGTGGGGTCGTGTTTTTGAGAGTCACCGTCATGTGGTGCACCAGTTGCTGATTGACCACGCTGAGCTGGACGTCGTAACTGCGCTGGATGAAGTGATTAGCTTTCGTGGCGCCGAAGTTAGATTCCACCTCCATCATGAAGTCGCCACCGCTGCGCGGGTTGACCGTGCCGGACCAGCCATAAGCCACCATCTGCTTCTGCGCGGCGTGTGAATCGAAATAGACCTGCAGATGGCGTGTGCGCGTGGCGTCGCCCAGCGCTGTGATCAAAGCCGGCCAGCGTGATGCGGGGAGGGCTGTGACCCTCTCGACCAGGGGCGCCGCAACCGCGCTCAAGAACTTCTTCTTTTCGGTGTAGTTGACTGAGCTGGGCGCCTCTCTCTGGAAGACATCCTCGGCGAACGTTGCTCCCGAGACGGTGACGTTGTACGCAGGAATCTGGATGGGGCCGGTCACGTTGAGCACAGCCGCGATCGCGGTCGGATCCAAGGAGATGACGCCATCGGGCTTGACGCCCAGCTCCTTCTTCGAGAAGGTCTCGGCCCAGCGAGCGCTGGTTGGAAAGTCGGGGAAGAAGTTGGAGTCGCCAAGGACCCAGCTCTTGTTGCCGATGAACTCCATGAGCGTGGCTGGGGGCGCCACGTAGCCCGCCTCTCCGCTGAACGGACGCGGATAATCGACCGACTCGATACCGCCGCTCTTGGCGATCTTGACGATGCCGCGCTCGGCGCTCAGGAGCGTGTAGCTGCCGATGAAGCCACCGCCCGCCCTGAGCTCCGCAGGATTCACCTGCTCGATCAAGTAGGAGCGGGGACCGGCGGCGCCCAGGATCTCCAGTAGGACAGGCAGGAAGTCGCGCAGGTTCTGAGCATCCGTAAGGGCGGTCTTGAGCTGCTCAGAGGCAGTTTTCAACGCTGATCGTTGCGCCGCCGACAAGACAGTTGGATCCACTGACGAGAGCTCAGCCTTAGCCGTATTTAGCCTGTCGACGAGTACCTTGGACTTCGGTTCGATGACCTTGATCGCAGCCAAGAGCTTGGCCGCTCCGGTCCCTGGAGCGCCCTTGGGATCGACCATCACCTGGTCGATGTCCGCCACTTGATCGAGTGCGTCGCAGAGGGCTAATCCCAGGTTGGTGATTCCGGCCGCTGAGTCCACGCGCGGTCGCAGGAAATCTGCTCCCACGGGCGTCAAGTGGGCGGCGAGAAGGCTTCCACTCCAGTCGAGCTCTCCCCGTGCCTGCTGGAAATCACGACGCGCTGCCGCAATGTGGTGGCGCGCGTTGGCGATGTCCTGGAGGTTGGATTTCTGCGCGCCGGCCGCCAGCAACGCCTTGCTGTTCGTCAGCTCCGCCTGGCCTGCCTGGAGGTCCGCGGCAACCCGGCGTTCGAGCGCCGGCGCGCCGCGGACTACCAGGGCCGCGGCCAGGATGCTGGTCAGCAGGAGTACACCGGCGAAGGCCGCCAAAACGATGCCGAGGCGATTTGGTACGCGCCGTGGTCGCCGGAACCTGGCGCTGGGCGTGAACCGACGCCCGGCTCGGGGGGCCTCCCTGGTAGCAATACGGGTCATGCGTAAGAGTGGACGGTGCCTTAACAATATCAGCGGCCCGGCGCGAATCCTCCCGTCAGCGCTGCCGGCGCCATTCCTCGCGAACGTAGAGAGCGTTGCCGTCCAGGGTGATCGGATCGACGCCCAGCCCACAGAGGAGAAACCCGCCTTGATTGAGGCGGGCGTCAAGCTCGCCGAAGCGCACAGCACCCTCGTACGCCGAATCCATGAGCCCAACTTCGATCAGCACCGCGGCGGTTCGCTCCAGAGTCGAGCTAGCACCTGCCAGCACCCGCAGCTCGGCGCCCTGAACGTCGACCTTGAGGAGATCGATCCGGGGCAGGCGCCGAATGGCGTCATGCTCGTCGAGCGTCGCGGCGGTCACGGTTAGCGAGTTGCGCTGGTAGAGTCCGTCGTTGTGCCGCTGGGCGACCTCCTCCTCGGAGAGCGGCAGCAGCGATCCGGTTCCCGGCAAGCTCGCTTCGTGGAACGTCAGGGTGCCGCTGGAATCCGAGATGGCCTCGCAGAAACAGTGCACGCGTCGGTTGCCTGAATACCGGTCGTGGAGCCTATCGAAATTGCTTGGGGATGGTTCGAACGCGAAGATCTCGGCGCTCGGATAGCGGCGCACGAGGCCCGGAATCTCGATGCCTTGCCAGGCGCCAACGATGACGATGGCCTTGACCTGGGCAGGGCTCAACTCGAGGTATCTCCAGAAGAGCCGCTCGGCGTGGCTCTCAACGAAGACATAGGGCTCGTACCTGGCGATGAGCGTCGATTGAGCGCCGGCCACGAGTGACTTGAGCCGGCTCAGCATCACCTGAAACCGTCCTCGCGCTCCTCTGAGCTGCACTTCCGAAGCAACTAGCCTATTGCAATCGTCACGCGACTGGGAAAGCCTGCGGCTTGGGCGCTCGCTGCGCTGGCCGGGCTCACGATCTTGGCCCTCACGTTCAAGCCGGTCGTGGAGAACGATGGGGTCGGCTACTTCTCTTACCTGCACTCTATCGTCGTCGACCATGACCTGGATCTCTCCGACGAGTACGCGGAGGCCCGCGCCGAAGGTGTGATCTTCTACCAGCCCCTCTTCACGCAGAAGACGCCGAGAGGTCTCGCGGCCGACTACTTCCCGGTCGGGCCGGCCCTGCTCGCAGCGCCTCTCTACATCGCTGCGCTGGCAATCGCGCCGCGCGGGCAGCCCGAGTTCGGGCCGCCGTTCAGCATCGCCATCACGCTGGCCTCACTTCTCTATGGACTGCTCGCGCTGGCGCTCGCCTATCTGCTGGCTGCCGAGGTCGTGGGGCGGCGGCCGGCTGCCCTGGCGGTGGCGGTCGCGGCCGGCGCCACCTCCTTCGCTTACTACCTGGTCTACGAGCCCAGCTACTCCCACAGCTTCTCGGCCTTTGCGGTAGGCGCCTTCCTGCTCGCCTGGTGGCGCGGGCGAGATGGCCGCAGCCTGGCCGGCTGGCTTGGGCTCGGTCTGCTGGGCGGCCTGCTGGCCCTGATCCGCTTCCAGGACGGTGCCCTGGTCGCGATTGCCCTCCTCGACCTGCCTCGGGCGCGCTGGCGGGTGCTGCTGCTGGCGCCGGGCCTGGTCATCGCCTTCCTCCCCCAACTCGCCGTCGACCAGGCCCTCTTCGGGACCTGGCTCCCGGTCCGCCCGGCCGGGCAGGAGCTCTCCCTCGCCTCCGGCCATTACCTCGACGTGCTCTTCTCGAGCTACCACGGTCTCTTCACCTGGACGCCGGCGACGCTCCTGGCCGTGGCTGGCTTTGCCCTCCTGCGCGAGCGCCGGCTGCAGCTCGCTTTTGCCTACGCGTTGGTCGTCGAGACCGCGATCAACGGCGCCGCGCCGGACTGGTGGGGAGGCTTCTCGTTCGGCCTGCGGCGATTCATCGACCTCACCCCTTTTTTCGCGCTCGGACTCGCCGCGCTTTGCACTCGGCTCCCGCCCTTACTGGCCAGGATCGGGGCGGCGGCGCTCATCGCCTGGAACGTCGTGCTGATGGCGAACTTCACCTACGTCATTCGGGTCGACCGGGACCCCGGCTTCGGCGGTCTGATCGCCGGCCAGCTGCCGGCACTGCGCTACCTGCCCAACCTTTTTGTGCAGGGAACCGCAGTTCGCGACCTGCTCCTCTGGCCGGTCCTCCATACGGGGTTCCGGCCTGTTCAGGGCCTGAGCCTGCTGCTCGGTGAGGCTGGCTGCGTGGTTTTCGCGCTCTGGATCGCTCAGTCGCGGCGGTTCGTCGCCTCCCGGAGGTAACCGCCTACTTGCCGCTCCGGCGTTTCCGCTGAGCTCGGACCAGGGCGGCCTCCCGGCGCTGGGACTCGACCAGAGCCAGGTTGTAGAAGCAGGCGACCGCCATGAGGCCGACCGCGAACATCAGCAGCACGAGGGCGGGCAAGTAGCTCCAGCCCTGCCACTTGACGATGAAGAACGCGACGACGGTCATGAACCCCATGAAAAACGAGTACTCCAGCCAGCGGTTGACCGTGTGGCGGAGGCGGATGCTCTGGCCGGCGGCGACAAGGTGCTCGTCCATGCTCCGGATAACGGCGGATGCGACCATGACTTGCAGTGCGAGGGCAGGCTGCGGAGCGGTCTGAAGTAGAGCTGGCGAGCCCCATCCCGGGCTGGGCCGTGCTCGCGATCGTGACCTTCCTGCAGGTCGGGATCTCGCTGCTCCAGGCGACCCCGGCCGCGCTGGGACCGCTCTTGACCCACGACCTCGGCATCACCCGCGCCGAGCTCGGACTGCTCTCGTCGGCGATCTGGGGCGGCATGCTTCTGGGCAGCCTGCCGGCCGGGCTGCGCGTCGACCGCTATGGCGAGCGAGTGATCGTGACGGCGGGCGTGCTGGCCATGGCGGCGTTCGTGACCTGGGCTGCCTCGGCGACCAGCTTCAGCCTGATCTTCGGGCTCTTCCTGCTCTCCGCGGTCGGCGCCTCGACGGCTTCGCCAGGTGGGACCCGCGCCATCGCCGCGTCGTTCCCGCGCCATCGCCTCGGCGTCGCGCTCGGGATCCGCCAGACCGGCGTCATGGCGGGCGGCCTGCTCGCCTCTCTGCTGCTGCCGCCGATCGCCCTCGGATTCGGCTGGCCGGCCGCGTTTCGGCTCGGCGCCGCGCTCTGCCTGGTGGCGGCCGCCGCGTTCGGGCTTCTCTACCGCGAGCCGCCCCTGCGGCACACCGCCGGCACCGACTTCCGGCTCCGCTCCCTGCTCCATAACCACGTCTTCCTGGCCACGACCGCCTACGGCTTTGTCTTCATGGGCGCGCTCGGCGCGACCATCTCCTACCTCTCGCTCTACCTGCACGAACAGGTCGGCATGTCCGTCGTGGCCGCCGCTCAGCTGCTTGCCGTGACGCAGTTGGGCGGCCTCTGCGGGCGGCTCGGCTGGGGCATCCTCTCGGACCGGATCGGCCGCCGGGCGCCCGCCATGCTGACGGCCGGGCTCCTGGCGGTGACCTGCTCGGCCGCGATGGCGGCCACCGGCCGGGGCACTCCGCTACCTCTGCTGGTCGTCCTCGCTTTCGGGCTTGGGGTCTCGGCCCTGGGTTGGAACGCGCTCTCGATCACCGCTGTCTCCGAGGCGGTGCCCCTCCGCGCTGCGGCCTCCGCGCTGGGCGCCAACCTGACCGTGACGTTCAGCGCGATGTTCCTGATCTCGCCCCTCTTCGGCCTGATCGCGGACCGGACGGGCTCTTTCAAGCTCTCCTGGATCGCCCTCGTCGCCTGGACCGGGCTCGGCACTCTCGCCGCCCTCTTCATCCGGGACCGGCGGCTGCCCTGAGCGGGTCTGGCCGGCAGCGAAGCGGCGGTCGAGCCCCAACGCTCGGACCAGGAGCTCGTGCGTCTCGACGTAGGCCGGCTCGCGATAGGAGGGCTCGAGAGCGTAGACGAAGAGCGGCAGCAGCTCCGCGTCGGTTCGGACCCTGCGCTCCTGGAGCCAGCGGCGCTTCTCGTTGAGCCGCTCAAGCCTGTTCGCGAAGTCGCTGATGGCCGCGAAGTGGGCCGCCGAGACCTCTGGCAGCAGAACGGCGCCGCCCAGGCGCTGCCCGATCCGCCGTAGGCGGTTCTGCACACGCACCGAGAGATACCCGCCGCCCCTTTTCAGCACGGTACGCCAGCCGTGCGCGCGGAAAGTGCGGCTGACCTTTGAGGCGACTCTTTCCTTGCCGGCCTCCGAGGGGTCGAAGGCGTTGACTGCCTCCGGCGGCCGGCGGTCCACGGCCTTGCCGCCGAAGCGGCGGGGGTCGACGCCGGCGATCGCCAGCGCCTTCTCGTTGATCAGCATCAGGCTGGCCGGCAAGGCCGCCGCCAGGTTGGCGTCGTCCAGGCACTTGTAGATCGTCATCAGCGAGTTGCGCTCGTAGAGGAGCCGGCGGCGAGCCGCGTCCATCCGGCTGAAGGAGCTGTTGTGGCGGTGGCGGACGGCCGCCTCGGGCGTGTACCAGACGTCGTGGCCGAGCAGGTTCAGGCGCCAGCCCAGGTCGACATCTTCGTAAAAGCCGAAGTAGTCGGCGTCGAAGCCGCCCACGTCTTGGAAGACCTGCCGCCGGATCAGCATCGCCCCGCCGCAGGGGCAGATCAAGCGGCGCTGAGTGTCGTGGGGCGAGGAGCGGAGCCCGTAGTCGATCTGGATGCCGAGGCCCTGGAAGGTGACCCCGGTGCCGATGAAGTCGATCGCCTTGCCGTCCCAGCTCAGGATCTTCGACGCGACGCAGGCCAGCTCCGGCTGCTCCTGGACCGGCCGCAGCATGGCTTTGAGCCAGCCCGGGTCAACTTCCATGTCGTTGTTGAGGAAGCCGACCCAGTCACCAGCGGCCGCCTCGACCGCCCGGTTGTTGCCTTCGGCAAAGCCATAGTTCTGGTCGAGCTCCAGGAGCTTCACTTCCGGGTACCCACGCTTCACGAACGCGACCGACTCGTCCTTGGAAGCGTTGTCGCAGAGGATCACCTGGAGCCTGTTGCCTGGGTAGTCGAGGTCGCGCAGCGAACCGAGACAGCGGGCCAGATGCTGCCGTCCGTTGTAGTTGAGGACGATCAGCGAAACGCTTGGATAGGCCGCCTTCTCCACGTTCTCCTAATGTATCGGAGGTGCGCTTGACGCCCAGTCAGAGGCTCCTCGAGCTCTATCGCTACCGCGAGCTGGTCCGCAACCTGACGGTGCGCGACCTGAAGCTGAAGTACAAGCGGTCCGCGCTCGGCATCGCCTGGTCCTTCCTCAACCCACTCCTGATGATGGCCGTCTACACCGCAGTCTTCAGCGTCCTGCTGCGCGCCGTGAACCTGCACAACTACTGGGCCTTCATCCTGACCGGCGTGCTGGCCTGGACGTTCTTCGCCAACTCACTGAACGCCGCCGTACTTGCCTTTACGCGCAACCCTGACCTGATCACCAAGATCTACTTTCCGATCGAGGCCCTCCCGATCGGCACCGTCCTGGCCAACTTCGTCAACTTCCTGGTGATGCTCGCGATCTTGCTGGTCTTCTTGGGCGTAGCCGGGATTCCCGTCGGCCTCTCGCTGATTCTGCTCCCGGTTGTCGCCTTTGCAGAGCTCGGCCTCGCCATCGGGCTGGGCCTGGTCCTGGCGACCTGGAACGTACACCTGCGCGACATCGAGCACTTCGTCACCATCGCCCTGACGGCCTGGTTCTACCTGACCCCGATTCTTTACCCGCTCGACCCGCACGCGCTACCCGGCGGCGCCAAATACTTTCCGTTCCTGCAGCTCAACCCGCTGGCCTGGTATATGCAGAGCTACCAGGCGATCCTCTATTACGGGACCTGGCCGCCGGTCGTTCCCTTCGTGCTCATGCTGGCTTGCACCGCGGTCTTGCTGGTGCTTGGGTACCTGATCTTCGCGAGCCAGCGGGCGCGGTTGCCGGAAGCGCTCTAAGCGGGTGCGGCGGGGCGTTCGGCCAGGTAGCGGGCCAGGGCCGCCCGCCAGTCAGGCATGACGTCGATCCCAAGGCGCTCCAGGTTGGCGTTGGCGAGCACTGAGTACGGCGGGCGGGGCGCTTTCGCGCCCGACTCGGCCGTCGACTGCGGCTTCAGGTCGGCGCTGACGCCCGCCTGCCGGAAGATCTCGGCCGCGAATTCGTACCAGGAGCACCAGCCGTGGCAGACCGCGTGGTAGGTGCCGTGCGGCTGGTGTCGGCAGATCTGGGCGACCTGGCGCGCCAGCGGCAGCGTCGCGGTGGGTGTCACCACCTGGTCGTCGACCACGCGGATCGGCCCCCCCGCGGCGGCCAGCCGGAGCATGGTCTCGACGAAATTGCCGCCTTTGCCGGCCGACCCGGCGATACCGTAGAGGCCGCAGGAGCGGACGATGAAGTGCTTCGGCCAGGTCAGCCGGACGAGCATCTCGCCGGCCACCTTGCTTGCCCCATAGACGCTCAGCGGCTCAATCGAGTCGCTTTCGACGTAAGGCCGCCGTTGGTGGCCCGCGAAGACGTAGTCGGTGCTGAAGTGGACGAGCTCCGCGTCGAGCTCACGGCAGGCCATCGCCAGATGGCGGGGTCCAATGGTGTTGACCGCGAAGGCGCGGTCGGGCCGGTCCTCGATCTCGTCAACTCGGTGATAGGCGGCCAGGTTGACGACCAGCTGCGGCTCCAGCGGGACCAGCGCCGAATGCACCGACTCGCGGTTCTCGACCTGGATGTCGGCGTGCTTCAGGCCGATGACGCGGTCGTCCGGATGTGCTTCCGGCCAGACGCGCGCCAGGTCGCGCGCGAGCTGCCCGGCGGCCCCGACGAATACGACGGTACGGCTCATGGCCGGCTCAGGCGGTCTATGCGGGGATGCTCCGGCGCTCCTTCGTGCGCCGCCAGCTGTGCCGGAGCCGGACCAGGCCCGCTTCCTTTGTCTGCGCCGTGACTTCGAAGGTGGCAGCCGCCGGGCGGCTGTCCACGACCGCGTCACCGCGCGGTCGTGAGAGCAGGCTCACCGACACCCGGTAAATGCCGGGCAGGAGCTGCATCTCCGAGTACTCGACCCGGACGCTGCCATCCTCGTCGAGGGGGCCGAATTCGATCCCGTCGATGGCGCTCGTGGTGGCATAGACGCAGGCGCCGCTCGGGCCGTAGAGCGCCACGCTGAAGACCGGCGTCGCGAGCGGTGTCGAGACTCTGTAGTCGATCTCGACCGCCAGGCTCTCGCCCATCTCCACCTTGGCGGTGGGCCGGCCGGAGGGCCCCAGCAGCCGGACCTCGGCCAGCTCGACCGCCCGCTCGGACGCCAGGAGCCGGGAGTGCTGCCGCGCCTCCTCGCCGTGCGGCTCGGTCGCGTTGACGCGATCCAGGTAGAGGCCGACCACCGTGCTGGGGTTGCCGATTTCCTGGAGCTCGCCCTCGTGGATCCAGGCTACCCGCGAGCAGAAGTCCCGCACGACCGCCAGGTCGTGCGAGACGAGCACGATCGTCCCGCCCCGCTCGCGGAAGCCGGTCAGCCAGTCGAAGCACTTGCGCTGGAATGCTTCGTCGCCGACAGCCAGGATCTCGTCCACCAGGAGCACCTCCGCGTCGACGTGGATGGCGGTTGCGAAGCCGAGCCGCATGTACATGCCGGACGAGTAAGTGGCGAGCGAGGAGTCGATAGCGTCGCCCAGCTCCGCGAAGTCGACGATGGAGTCGAAGCGGGACTCGATCTGGCGGCGGCTCAGTCCCAGGATCGAGGCGTTGAGAAAGATGTTCTCCCGACCCGTGTATTCCTGCACGAAACCGGCGCCCAGCTCCAGGAGCCCGGCCACTTTGCGACGCACAGTGACGCGGCCCGCGTCGGCCTCCAGGATGCGCGCGATCAGCTTCAGGGAGGTGCTTTTGCCGGCTCCGTTGGGGCCGATGATCCCGAACACCTCGCCGGGTTCGACCTCGAAGCTGACGCCGCGCAGCGCCCAGCGATCCTCCCACTCGCCGAACCGGCGATGGAAGACGACCTCTTTCAGCGAGCGGTAGCGCGCCGTGTAGATTCGGTAGCGCTTGTCCACGTGCTCGAAGACGACGTCTGCCACGGCCGAGCCGATTTTACCGGCCCCTCATTCGCCGGCGGATCGCGCCTCGCCTACTTGTACCCGCTAAGCGCCGGTCAGCGTCTGCCAGTGGGCTGTGTCGAGGTAGAGCTGGGCGCTTCGCCCAAGCTGGCGCCCAAGGAGGAGAGCACGGGCGTGCATCACCTTTATTGCTAGCTCTTCACTCATGTTTTTCATTTTGCGCGGCCGGAGAGAAGAAAATCTAAAGCGTGGGTGAGGCGCTGACCCCGGTCGACGCGGCCTGGCTGCGAATGGACGACCCGACCAACCTGATGATGGTCACCGGGCTGCTCGTCCTCGAGAAGCCGCTCGACCTGCGGCGGTTCCGCTCCGTGATCGAGCGCCGCCTCCTGACCTTCGCGCGCTTTCGTCGGAAGGTGGTCGAGGCCCCCTTCGGCCTCGGGCAGCCGCGCTGGGAGGACGACCGCCATTTCGACCTCGACGCTCACCTCCATCGCGTCGCGCTGCCACCGCCGGGCGGCCAGGCTGCACTTCAGACCCTGGTCGGGGACCTCATGAGCACGCCGCTCGACGCCTCCAAGCCGCTCTGGCAGCTCCACGTGGTCGAGGGGTACGAGGGCGGCTCGGCGGTCATCAGCCGCCTCCACCACTGCATCGCCGACGGCATCGCCCTGATCCAGCTTCTGCTTTCGCTCACCGATGCCTCGCCCCGAGGCGGGTCCAAAAAACGGGCGGCGACGCCTCGCGACGGCGGCGGCGGGCTGCTGGAAGCGGCTTTCTCCCTCCTCGACCCGGTCAAGGCGCTGGAGGTGGCCCAGGTCGGCGCCGCCTCGGCGCTCACGCTGGGGCGGATCATCGCCATGCCGCCGGATCCCGCGACCTCTCTCAAGGGGCCGCTCGGCGTGACCAAACGGGCCGCCTGGTCGAAGGTGATCCCGCTGGACGACGTCAAGGCCGCCGGGCGGGCGGCCGGGGCCACCGTCAACGACGTCCTGATCGCCGCCGCCACCGGCGCGCTGAGGCGCTACCTGGAAGGCCGCGGCGAGGACGTGGACGGCCTCGAGGTGCGGGCGGCGGTCCCCGTCAACCTGCGCCCGATCGAGCGCGGGCTGGAGCTGGGCAATAGCTTCGGCCTGGTCTTCCTGCAGCTGCCGATCGGCATCTCCGACCCGCGGAGGCGGCTGGCCGAGCTGAAGCTGCGGATGGACAAGATCAAGGCCTCCACCGAGGCGATCGTGGCCTTCGGCGTCCTGACCGCGATCGGCGTCGTCCCCAAGCAGGTGCACCCGCTCGCGATCGACTTCTTCGGCAGCAAGGCGACGCTCGTCCTGACCAACGTGCCGGGACCGCGCGAGCCCCTCTACCTGGCAGGTTCGAAGATCGTCAACAACATGTTCTGGGTGCCGCAGTCGGGGCGCATGGGGCTCGGGATCAGCATCCTGAGCTACGCCGGCGGCGTCATGGTCGGAGTCGGCGCCGACGCCGGGCTCGTGCCCGACCCGGACGCGATAGTGCGCGGTTTCGAAGCCGAGTTGGACCGGCTGCTGAAACCGGTCGGGAGAGGCCGGCCCCGCGCCCGGGGCCGCAGTCGCAGCCGAGCTTGAGGGAGGTCCGGGTCGACCTCCACGGGTACGACGTCAAGACGGCGACCGACCTGGCCTTCGACAAGGTGCGGGAGGCTTACCGCAACGGCTACGAGCGGGTCGAGCTGCTGCACGGGGCGGCCGACGTCAGCGAGCCGGTGGAACAGGGGGGTGAGCCGCGAACGGACCTGCGCCGGCGCGGCTCCTCGAGGGGGGAGTCCCCCCTCAGGCCAGCCCGGGGACGCATCAAGTGGGAGCTCCGCGACATGGTCCGCCGCGGTGAGTTCGACGCCTACGTCGAACGGGACCGAACCTGGCTCAAGGCGGGATCGATAGTCCTCGTCTTGAAACGCAACCCGCAGGCCAGCCGCGAGCAGTGGGGGGAGGAACCTCCGAAGCGCTACCGCTGAATCTCCGGCTCGGCGACGACCCCCTCGCCCAGGAGCTTCTCGACCAGGGCGTTCGGGTAGCCGAGCAGGTCGCGGAGCACCTCCCGCGTGTGCTCGCCCAGCCGGGGTGGCGGCGCGAAGGCGGCCGGCTCGTGAGCGGGGAAGCGGATCGAGCGGCCGAGCACGGGCCAGGTGCCCAGGGTTGGATGCTGGACCTCGGCCACCATCCCGCGGGCGATCACCTGCGGGTGCCGAAGGACCTCGCTGACCTTCAGGATCGGGGCGTGGGGGACGTCGTGGGCTTCCAGGACCTGGTCCCATTCCGCCACCGTCCGCTTGCGCATGGCGTCTTTGACGACGGCGTCTACCTCCGCCCGGCGGGCCACCCGCTTCGGGTTGGTGTCGTAGCGCGGATCGGAGGCCAGCTCAGGAAAGCCGAGCGCGGCGCAGATCTTGGGCCAGAACGCCTCGCCGATATTCGCGATGACGACGTGGCCGTCGGCGGCCTCGAACGCGCCGTAGGGGACGATCCCGTAGTGCCCAGTGCCGAGCTTCGCCGGCTCCTCGCCCGTCATCCAGACCTGCCCCGCGGTGTACATCAGGAGCCCGACCATGCCGTCGAGCATGGAGAGGTCGATCCACTGCCCGCGGCCGGTGCGGTCCCGCTCGTGGATCGCGCTGACGGCAGCGATGACCGCGAACAGGGCGCCGGCCAGGTCGGCCATGGGCAGCCCCATGCGCGTGGGTGGCCCGTCGGGCTCGCCGGTCAGGCTCATGACCCCGCTCATGGCCTGGATGGCGATGTCGAGCGCCGACCTGGAGGCGTAGGGGCCGGTCGTTCCGAAAGCGGAGATCGAACAGTAGACGAGGCGCGGGTTGACCTCCGAAAGAGTCGCGTAATCGAGGCCGAGGCGGCCCGTCACGCCGGGCCGGAAGTTCTCGACCAGGATGTCCGAACGGCGCGCCAGCTCGACCAGGACCTCGCGCCCGGCCGGGGCCTTCATGTCGACGGCGATCCCTCTCTTGTTGCGGTTGACAGCGAGGAAGTAGTGGCTCTCGCCGTCGCGGAGCGGCTCGACGTGGCGCGTCTCGTCACCCTCGCCGGGGCGCTCGACCTTGATGACCTCCGCGCCCAGGTCGCCGAGCAGCATGGTGGCGAAGGGACCGACGAGGACGCGGGTCAGGTCGAGGACGCGAAGGCCCTGGAGAGGCCCACCAACTGTCATGAGGAGTCAATGTACAGGTGGAAGATTTCAGTAAAGAGGTGTGCGGATGAGGTTCGAGAAGAAGGTCGCGGTCATCACCGGGTCAGGGCGGGGCATCGGCGCCGCGACGGCGGCGCGACTCGCCGCCGAAGGCGCCGCGGTGGTCGTCTCCGACCTGGACGCGGCGCCGGCTGAAGAGACGGCCGGCAAGATCACCGGCGAGGGCGGCAAGGCCAAGGCCATCGCCTGCGACGTGACCGCGCGGGACTCGGTGGAGGCGCTGATGGAAGGCGCCAAGGACGCTTTCGGGCGGCTCGACATCCTGGTCGCCTGCGCGGGCCTCATCCGCGACAACCTGATCTACAAGATGACCGACGAGGACTGGGACCTGGTCATCGACACGCACCTGAAGGGCACCTTTTACGCGGCCCGCGCCGCCCAGAAGCTGATGGTCGAGCAGCGCTATGGGCGGATGGTCTTCCTCTCCTCGACCTCGGCGCTCGGCAACCGCGGGCAGATCAACTATTCGACGGCGAAAGCCGGCCTGCAGGGCATGGCCCGCACGCTCGCGATCGAGCTGGGCCGTTACGGCATCACCGTCAATGCCGTCGCGCCCGGCTTCGTGGAGACGCGGATGACGCGCCAGACGGCGGAGCGGATGGGCGTCGAGTACGAGCAGTTCAAGGAGGGGGCCGCGTCTCAGATCCCGGTGGGGCGGATCGGCCAGCCCGAGGACATCGCCGCCGCGATCGCCTTCTTCTGCAGCGAAGAGGCCGGGTTCGTCTCGGGCCAGACGCTCTACGTTCGCGGAGGCCCTTAGCCTCGGGCGGCGTCAGCAATGGAGCGCAAGCCGCTCGGCTGGGAGGCCATCGCGGACGCCGGGGCGCTGCGCGTGGTGGGTCTCCGCCTGTCGCCAGGGCAGCGGGTCCAGGAACACCGGAACGCGATCCCGGTGGCGGTGATCGTCACCGAGGGCGAGCTCTACTTCAGCGACGGGCGGCAGGAGGGCGTGGTGGCGGCGGGCGGCATCTTCCTGATCGACCCAGGCGAGCGGCACACGTACTGGGCCGACCAGGAAACGGCGGCCTACATGATCTTCGCGGGCCTGCCGGGAGTCCGGTCGCGGCCCTGGACCCTCCGGCAGCGTTAGTCGCAATATCATCCAGTGTGATAATGTTACAGTGAGGTTTTCAGTGGCTGAAGCTGGCCGCGAGACCGCTCGACGGGCGGGTCGGCTGAACAGCGCCAACCAGACCATCAAGCGGATCAGGAAGCGGCTCGACGAACTCGAGACCGAGTGGCAGCGGCTGGCTCGGGAGAGCGAGGCGCGGTTGCCCTCGCGGCGCCGGCACGCCAGCCGACCCTAACGCTCCGGTCGACTCCAACCGGTAAGTTAGAGGACCATGCGCAAACCTGCGGCCGGGCGTTGAGGGCCGCCTGGCCGGGATCCCACACCCCGCTCGGCGCCCTCTGGGACGGGGAAGGGACCAACTTCTCGATCTTCTCCGAGCACGCCGAATGGGTGGAGCTGGTCCTGTTCGACGCTGAAGGGCGCACCACCGGCTCCTACGAGCTGGCGGAGTACACCGATCTCCACTGGCACGGCTACGTGCCCGGGATCAGCCCCGGCCAGCGCTACGGGTACCGCGTGCACGGGCCCTACCGGCCCTCCCACGGCTACCGCTACAACCCCAACAAGCTCGTGCTCGACCCCTACGCCAAGGCGATCGCGGGCGGGCTCAAGTGGGGTCCGGAGATCTTCGGCTACGACCTGGCCAAGGGCGACGACGCCCGCAGCCGGCTCGACTCGACGCCGAGCATGCCGCGCTCGGTGGTCATCGACGAGCACTTCCCCTGGGGGGAAGACCGCCCACCCAACGTGCCCTGGTCGGACACGGTCATCTACGAGCTCCACGTGCGGGGCTTCACGATGCGCCACCCCGACGTGCCCGAACGGCTCCAGGGCACCTACGCCGGGCTTGCGCATCCGGCCGCCATCGAGCACCTCCAGCGCCTCGGCGTGACCGCGGTCGAGCTGATGCCGGTCCACCATTTCATCGACCAGGGCGCGCTTTTGGAGCGCGGCCTCCGCAACTACTGGGGCTACGACTCGGTCGGCTACTTCGCCCCCGAGGGCCGCTACAGCTCAGGCGGTACCTCGGGCGAGCAGGTCGACGAGTTCAAGGCCATGGTGCGGGCCCTCCACCGGGCGGGCATCGAGGTGATCCTGGACGTGGTCTACAACCACACCGCGGAGGGCAACCACCAGGGCCCGACGCTGAGCTTCCGCGGCATCGACAATCAGGGCTACTACTTCCTCTCTCCGGACGACCCGCGCTACTACTGGGACGTCACCGGGACGGGCAACACGCTCAACGTCCGCCAGCCGCAGACGCTCCAGATGATCATGGACAGCCTGCGGTACTGGGTCCTTGACATGCACGTCGACGGCTTCCGCTTCGACCTCGCCTCGGCGCTGGCGCGGCAGTTCTACCACGTCGACCGGCTCTCGGCCTTCTTCGACATCATCCACCAGGACCCCGTGCTCTCCCAGGTCAAGCTCGTGGCCGAGCCCTGGGACGTCGGCGAGGGCGGTTACCAGGTCGGCAATTTCCCGGTCCGCTGGGCCGAGTGGAACGGCCGCTTCCGCGACACGGTGCGTGACTTCTGGCGCGGCCAGTCGAAGGGCGTGTCCGACCTCGCCTTCCGGCTCACCGGCTCCTCCGACCTCTACCGCGGTGACGGCCGCGGGCCGTTCGCGAGCGTCAACTTCGTGACCTGCCACGACGGCTTCACGCTGCGGGACCTGGTCACCTACAACGAGAAGCACAACGAGGCCAACGGCGAAGGGAACCGGGACGGGACCGACGACAACCGCTCCTGGAACTGCGGCGCGGAAGGGGACACCGACGACCCGGCGATCATCGAGCTGCGGGGCCGGCAGATGCGCAACTTCCTGGCCACTGTGATCCTCTCCCAGGGCGTCCCCATGTTCCCCGCCGGCGACGAGACCGGGCGCACCCAGCTGGGCAACAACAACGGTTACTGCCAGGACAACGAGCTTTCCTGGATCGATTGGGAGCACACCGACGAGTGCCTGCTCAACTTCGCCGAGCGGCTGCTCCAGCTCCGGCGCGACCAGCCCGTGCTGCATCGCAAGAAGTTCTTCGCCGGGCAGGTGGGGCGCCGCCAGAACCGGAAGGACGTCGCCTGGTTCCGGACCGACGGGCACGAGATGAGCGACGCCAGCTGGAAGAACGACCACCTGCTCTCGATCGGGATGCTGCTGAATGGCGACCTGATCCCGGATCGCTCCGAGCGTGGCGAGCAGATCCAGGGGGACACGCTCCTGGTCCTGATCCACGCGCATTGGCACCGGGCCAACTGGCGGCTGCCGACCGGCTGGGGCGACGCCTGGGAGGTCCTCCTGGACACCGCCAACCCCGAGGAAGCCGCGGGCACCCGCCGCCTGGCGGCCGGCGAGACGCTGCCGATGACACCCCGCTCGCTCGCCGTCCTGCGACGTCTCGGCTGACACAGCGACTATCACTCTTCCGCTACTACGGATACGCTAGGGCTGCAGGACGTGATAGTCAGATGGGTTCAAGAGCTACCAGGCCTATCCACAGGCGTGGCAAACATGTGGAAAGACGCGACATAGCTTTGGGTGATAGGGACGACGCTCAGAGTGGCCGGCAGCGGCCTGAGGCCGCTTCCAGCGGCCCTGAGGAGGCCGCCCGCCAGTGGCAGACCACGTTCGACGCGATCGGCGACGGGATCTGCCTGCTCGACGGCGAGGGTCGCATCGTGCGCCTCAACCGCGCCCTGCTCGAGCTCCTCGGCCTCGTCCCTGGGGAAATCCTGGGCAGGCCGCCGGCGCCGGTCCTGAACGAAGCGCTCGGCTTGCTCGACGTGCCGGGACTGCTGCCCGCGATCGAGGCCAGCCGGCGCCGCCACTCGGCCGACCTGCAGTCGGATGAGCGCTGGTACCGCGTCACCGTCGACCCGGCCGACGACGAGCTGGGCCGGCCGGCCGGCGCTGTGCTCATCGTCTCCGACATCACCGAGCGCAAACGCCTCGAGGAGCAGGGCCGGCTGGCGGAGCGGCGCGAGGTCGAAGCTGGCCAGCTCCGAGACCACATTCGCCGGATGACCGAGCTGGAGCGGCTCAAGACCGACTTCCTGAACCTGGCCTCCCACGAGCTGCGGGGGCCGCTGGCGGTGCTGCGTGGCTATCTCACGATGCTGGAGGATGGGTCGCTCGGCGAACCCTCGAGTGCGATGCGGGCGGCCTTGGGCGTGATGCGGGGCAAGGTCCGCGAGATGAATGTCCTCGTCAACCAGATGCTGGAGACGGCGCGGCTCGAGGACAGCCGCCTCGTCCTCCACCTGGAGGACCTGGACCTGCGTGAGGTCCTGGCCGATGCCCGCCGGGCCGTTGAGGCGCAGGTCGGGCCCGGCCACCGCCTCCAGTTTCGGCCCGGCAGCCGGCCGGTCCCGGTCAAAGGTGACCGGGCCCGGCTTGTCACCATCGTGGCCAGCCTGCTCGACAACGCGCTCAAGTACTCGCCGGAGGGCGGCCGCGTCACCTGCACGCTGCGCGCCCGGGACCGGCTGGCGCGGATCAGTGTGGCCGACCACGGTTTGGGTATCCCCGCGTCCGAGGTGCCCCGGCTCTTCACGCGCTTCGGCCGGCTGCTGAATGCCGAGACCAGGGGGATCCCGGGCACCGGGCTCGGCCTCTACCTGGCTCGGGAGATGGCGCGCCGGCACGGCGGCGAGGTCCGGGCCAGGTCGGCGCCGGGCCGCGGCTCGACGTTCTCGGTCGAGCTGCCCACGTCGGGCTGACTTAGCCTCTGCCCTGAACTCAGACTTCGAGCAGGCTGACGTCCACGTCGCGAAAGCCCGCCGGCGGGGCGACTCCGTGTTCCTCCAGCCCCTTCAGCAGAGCCAGGATGAACCTGGCCCCGGCCAGGTTGACCCCGTGGTTGCGCGTGAGCGACTGGATCGCCTGCAGCTTCATCACGTCGCGCGGCGAGTAGCGGCGCCGGTTGGTCTCGGTCCGCCTCGGCTTCACCATGTCGAGCTGCTCGTACACCATCAGCGTGCGCGGATGCGCGTGCAGCATCTCGGAGGCGACGCCGAGTGTGTAGAGCGGCTTGTCGAGCTCGAGTTGCGGATGGCTCGCCTGGCGGCGCTCACCGGTTCTCCTATCCAGCATTGGACTTTTGGTTCCTACCTTTCACCACCTACGCTGAAAGTCGGAATGTATAAAACATTATAGCAAGACTTCAAGGTGGGGCGCGAACCCAACCCGCGAGTTGTGGTTGGCGCCGGCTAGAGCTCGCCCTGGAGGCGCAGAGAGAGGTCGATGCGGTCGTCGATTCGGGCCCACTTCTCGCACCGGCGAACGTGCCCGATCAGCTCCTCGAGCTGGGTGTGGTGGTCGGGCGCCGCTTCGGCCACGGGCGGCGCGGCCAGCTCCGTGACTGGGCGCTTCGGCCGGAAGGGGAGAGGGAACCCTGGCAGCTGCGGATAGGCGGGCTGCATTTCAACGACTCTCCATTACTTTTGGCGTCGGAATCTTGATAGGCGATTCCGCGTTCATCTTATAGTAAGGATATCACTTTTAGGTCGAGAACGCGCAAGGGGCGGGAAGTATGCTTCGGGAGCTGAAATGGCAAGGGCTCTGAAGCCGCGCGGGGCGGCGGCGCTGGAAGCGCTCCGGGAAGTCAGCACGCGCATGGTCCGCAGCCTCGACCTGGAGGAGACCCTGGCTGCGGTGGCGAAGGCGATCCTGGAGGTCGCCGAGTGCGACATCGGCGCCGTCTGGCTGCTCGACGAGGCGGCCGGCAAGATCCGGCTCCGGGCCACGGCCGGCGAGCGCGCCGCCGAGTGGAAGTCGATAGTGCTGGCCACCGACCTGGGCGTCAACGCGGTCACCATCCGCAGCGGCAGGGTGCAGCGTGTCGACGACTACTGGGAGCTGCCCCAAGAGCAGCAGGTGAAGAGCGCGATCATCCAGAAGGAGCCGCTGCGCTCGATGCTGGTGGCCCCGGTCTTCCGGCGGGGCCGGCCGATCGGCACCCTGGCCGCCCACCGCCGGCGGGTCGACCCGTTCACGGCGGAGTCGGAGGCCACGATCCAGCTGCTCGCGGCACAGGCCGGCATCGCGCTCGACAACGCGCTCACCTACTCCGAGCTGGAAGCCGCCCATGCCCGGCTCGAGCTGGCCATCGCGGCGGCCGCCGACCTCTCCGCGTCCCTCGACCCGGTCGAGGTGATCCGGCGGGCGATCAGGCGGGCCGTCCAGGCCGTGGGCTCTGACCGCGGCGTCCTCCTGCGGGTGGACGGTGCGGAGACGGTGGTGGAGGACTTCTTTGACGTCGCGGGGGGACCGGACTTCATCGGCTACCGTCACCCGATCGCCTTTCAGCCGCTCATGCGGCAGGCGATCTCGACCCGCCGGCCGGTGCTGGGCGGCCGCTTCGACGTCTCCCGGCTGGACCCGCCGCTGGACTCCGCCCTGGCGGAGGTCAGGCACACGGCGACGCTGCCGCTGGTCCTGGACGACGAGGTGGTGGCGGTCCTCGTGTTGAGCCGGCGCCACGACGTCGCTTACGTGGAAACCGACCTCTCGCTGCTGGGACTGATCGGCAACCAGGCGGTGCTCGCCCTCCGCAACGCCCAGCTCTTCGAGCACTCGCGCCAGGTCGGCCGGGCCCAGACCGACTTCCTGAACCTGGCCGCGCACGAGCTTCGCACGCCGCTCTCGGTTATCGCCGGCTACGTCGCGATGCTCGAGGAAGGCACCTTCGGGTCGGTGCCCGAAGGGATGCAGCGGCCGCTGGCGATGATCCACGGCAAGTCGGGCGAGCTGGAGGTCCTGGTCGGCGAGCTGCTCACCGCCTCGCGACTGGAAGGGGACACGCTCAGGGTCGAGCCGGTGGCGTTCGATCTCCGGCGGGCCGCGGCCGACGCGGTCGAGCGGGCCCGGTCACGCGGCACTCTGGTGGGCGCCCGGCTCCAGGTCAAGTCGCCGCGGCGGTCTGTGCACACCGCCGCCGACCCCGGCCACGTGGCCACGATCCTCGACAACCTGGTGAACAACGCGCTCAGCTTCAGCCCGGAGCCGCCCTGGGTGCAGGTCACCGTCAGCGGTGGGGCCCAGCCGCGAGTGGCCGTCGCCGACCATGGCTACGGGATTCCGCGCGGCGCCCTGGAGCGCATCTTCGAGCGCTTCTTCAGGGTCGACGACCCAAACCTGCGCCACGTCCCCGGAACCGGGCTCGGGCTCCCGATCAGCCGAGAGCTGGCGCAGCGGATGGGCGGTTCGCTCAGGCTGGAGCGGAGCCGGCTCGGGAAAGGGAGCGTCTTCGTCCTGAGGCTTCCCCGAGCCTGAGCAGCCCCTGACGTCGCGCCACGGCGACCATGCGGTCCTTGCGGACCCGCTCGGCGAGGTGGTCGGCGGCCCTTTCCCAGAGCAGCACGATCGGCAAGAAGGCGGTCAGCTTGTCGAGACGAAGCCGCGAGACGGCGGCGACCGCCGGTGCCGCGGGCAGGTCCAGGAAGACGATGTCCGGCCGCCGGGAACGAGCGGCGGCCAGCAGTGACTCCAGGTCCGAGACGACCATGATCTCGTACTGCGTCTGCAGCGCCAGGCGGAGCAGCTCGGCGCCGTGCCGGCTCGGCGCCAGCAGCAGCGCGACTGGGTATTCGTCTACGAGCTTCCTCTCGAACCGCCGTGCCATGCCTGCCTGAATGGCATATGCGATCTCAGCGGTCCCGTCAAGTGGTGTGAACTCGAAACTCAGTCAGATTCGGCCGCCGGCAGCCCGCCGGTCTCGGAAAGTGCGACGGCCGCGGCGATGTGGCTCAGGTGCGTCAGCGCTTGCGGGTAGTTGCCCAGCATCTCGTCGTGCTTGCTGTCGTACTCCTCCGAGAACAGGCCGAGCTCGCTGCCCGCGGAAGAGGCGCGGTCGAAGATCTTGCCGGCCGGGTCGTGGCGCTCCTGGTGGGCCAGCACCTCCGCCAGCCAGAACGAGCAGGGCAGGAAAACGCCCTCCTGGCCCTTGAGGCCGTCGTCGAGCTTGTCGACCCGGTAGCGGAGGACCAGGCCGTCCACCATCAGCTCCTGCATGATCGCGTCGGTCGTGCGGACCATCCGCTCGTCGTTCCAGGGCACGAACCCGACGATCGGCAGCATCAGCAGGGCCGCGTCCATCGCCTTCGCGCCGAAGGCCTGGGTGAAGACTCCCCGGCGACGGTCGTAGCCCTTCTCCTCGATCGCCGTCCGGATCTGCCGACGGACCTTCTTCCAGCGGGCGAGCGGCGCCTTGCGCAGGCTCTCCTCCGCCAGTCGGAGCCCGCGGTCGACGGCTACCCAGCACATGACCTTCGAATGGACGAAGTGCTTCGCCCTGCCGCGGATCTCCCAGATGCCCTGGTCCGGCTGCTCCCAGCGCTCGCAGGCGACCTCGACCAGGTCGACCAGGAATCGCCAGTAATCGTCGTCCGGGGAGTGGCCGCGCTGGTGCCAGCGCCAGCTCAGATCCACGAGGGCGCCGTAGGCGTCGAGCTGGAGCTGGTTCGAGGCCGCGTTGCCGATCCGGACCGGTCGCGCGCCGCGATAGCCCTCGAGCTTGAGGATGATCTCGGTCAAGCGCCGTTCGCCGCCGACCCCATACATGATCTGGAGCTCGTGGGCGCTGCCGGCGGCGCTGCGTTGCACGAAGCGGCGGAAGCCTTGTGCCTCGTCGACGAAGCCGATGTCGGCCAGCGAGCGGCTGCTCAGGCTGGCGTCGCGGATCCAGCTGTAGCGGTAGTCCCAGTTCCGCTCGCCGCCCGGCGTCTCGGGCAGCGAGGTCGTGGCCGCGGCCGCGATGGCGCCGGTGGGCGCGTGCGTCAGTCCTTTCAGGACCAGGGCGGAGCGGACCACGTCAGCGCGGTGGGCGCCCGGGAGCTTGATCTGGCCGGACCAGCGCCGCCACCAGCGGAGCGTGTCCTCGAGCCGGGAGTCGAGGTCGTCCGGCTCGGACGTACGCGGCAGCTCGAACTCGAGCTGCTCGGGGCGCACGAATTCGATGGAGAGTCGGAACCGCTCGTCCTCGCGGACGCTGACCTCTTTCAGGAGGCGGTGATTGGGCGTATCCGCCTCGAGGTCCTTGTCGGCGACCAGGAGCAGGCCGTCGTTGCCGCCGATGGCGCTGTGCACGCGTGCCGCGTGGTGACGGATCCAGGGCCTGACCTCGCCGTAGTCAAAGCGGGGCGCGACCTCGATCAGGAAGTCCACCTTGCCGCGGACTCCTTCGATGATCCGGACCAGCTGCTGTTGGGGTTTCAAGGCTCCGCCCGGGCGCATCACGAAGAAGTCGATGACGCGGGCTTCGCCGCCTTCTGTCCGGAAGGTGGTGCAGAGGACCAGCGTGTCCTCCAGGTAGGTCTGGAATGCTGTCGCCTCCTCGGCCTTGGGCGCCACCTGGCAGTGGCCGCCGCGCTGCCAATCGAGGATCCGCCCGAACACGCTGGCGGCGTCGACGCGCGGCATGCAGCACCAGTCGATCGAGCCGCAGCGGCTGACGAGGGCCACCGAATGGCAATCGCTGATGAAGGCGTAGTCGCCGATCGGCGGATACCGCTTCTCGATCACTGCCGGTACTAAGAGTGGACCGAGCCGGTACTTAAGGGTGGACCGACCGCTCGCGGGGGAGGGCGGCCGGTCCTACGCTTGGCAGCAGTTTACATCAACAGACTCACGTTGCGACAGTGTGCTTGTGGCGGGAAACCCGCGCGGGCGGCTGCCGGCCCCGATATAGTCGAGGGATGGCGCGAGCGACCGGGGTCGAGGTCCTGGGCGAGGTCCCGGACGGCCTCGAAGCGATCGTCTCCAACGAGGCTCTGGAGTTCGTGGCCGGCCTTCAACGCGAGTTCAACCCGACCCGCCAGGCGCTGCTCCGGCGGCGCCGGGAGCGGCAGCAGCTGCTGGACGAAGGTGGCCTCCCGGACTTCCTGGCGGAGACCGAACCGGTCCGCTCCGACCTGACCTGGAAAGTGGCGCCCATCCCGGCCGACCTCCGCGACCGGCGCGTCGAGATCACCGGCCCGACGGATCGCAAGATGGTGATCAACGCCTTGAACTCGGGCGCGAGCGTGTTCATGGCCGACTTCGAGGACGCCAACTCGCCGACCTGGGCCAACATGGTGCAGGGGCAGCAGAACCTGATCGACGCGATCGAGCGGCGCATCTCGTTCGAAAGCCCGGATGGCAAGTCCTACCGGCTGAACGAGAAGGTGGCGACGCTGCTCGTGCGGCCGCGGGGCTGGCACCTGCCGGAACGCCACGTCGTGGTCGATGGCGAGCCGGTGTCGGGATCCCTGTTCGACTTCGGCCTCTACATGTTCCACAACGCGCGCCGGCTCCTGGAAAAGGGATCGGGGCCGTACTTCTATCTGCCCAAGCTCGAATCGCACCTGGAAGCTCGGCTCTGGAACGACGTCTTCGTGTACGCGCAGGAGCGGCTGGGCGTGCCCGTCGGGTCGGTACGGGCGACCGTGCTGATCGAGACGATCCTGGCCGCCTTCGAGATGGAGGAGATCCTTTACGAGCTCCGCACGCACTCGGCCGGGCTCAACGCGGGGCGTTGGGACTACATCTTCAGCATCATCAAGAAGTTCCGGAACCGCTCCGACATGGTGCTGCCGGACCGGGCGCTGGTGACCATGACGGTGCCCTTCATGCGCTCCTACACGGAGCTCCTGGTCCGCACCTGCCACCGGCGGTCGGCGCACGCGATGGGTGGCATGGCCGCGTTCATCCCCTCCCGCAAGGACCCGGAGGTGAACGAAACCGCGCTGGCGCGGGTGCGGGAGGACAAGGTGCGGGAGGCGGGGGACGGGTTCGACGGAACCTGGGTGGCGCATCCGGACCTGGTGCCGGTTGCGAAAGAGGTGTTCGACGGGGTGCTGGGCTCGCAACCGAACCAGATCTCGCGGTCGCGCGAGGACGTCGTGGTGTCGGCCGGCCAGCTGCTGGACGTTCGGGTGCCAGGCGGCAAGGTCACCGAGGGGGGGCTGCGCAACAACGTGTCGGTGGCCCTGCAGTACCTGGCGTCCTGGCTGGATGGCAACGGGGCGGTCGCGATCTTCAACCTGATGGAGGACGCTGCGACCGCGGAGATCTCGCGTTCGCAGGTCTGGCAGTGGCAGCGGAAATCGATCCGGCTCGACGAGGGGCCGGTGGTGTCGGCTGACCTGGTGCGGGAGATCGAGGACGAGGAGCTGGGGAAGATCCGCGATTCGCTCGGTGACGCCTACGGGCGGTACCGCTGGGACGAGGCGCGGCGGCTCTTCGAGGAGGTCGCGCTGGCGCCGGACTTCGACGAGTTCCTGACGCTTCCGGCGTACGAACGCCTCGACTAGCGTCGGGGGCGGCTGAGCCCGCAGTCGCGCGGTGACCCCCATCCGCCGGCGGACGGGGGTCTGTGAATGGAATCTAGGCCCCATCCGCCGGCGCATGCGCCTCTTAACTGGCCTCGTTGTATGCGCCGGCTTGACAGTGCATCGTCCGGGCGCGTGGCAAGGCATTCCCTCGTTCCAGTGCAGCTCACACGAGGGCCGTTCACCCTCGACGAAGCTCGGCGGGCCGGGCTCACCCGGGACCATCTCCGGACCGCAAGTTGGCATCGCGTCGGCCCGGGCCGGTACACATGGGCCGGGCTCCCTCAAACTCCGGACCTGGCCCTGGCGGAGGCCTCCGGTCGCCTCCCGCTCGCAGCCGCTTTCTCTGGCCTCACGGCGGCCTGGCTGCACGGTCTCGATGTGCTGGCGTGCGATCCCATCGAGGTCACTGTGCCTGAAGGCTTCGGTGTCTCAGCGCGATCGGGCATGGCCGTTCGCCGCGCCCGCCTCGACGAGGGCGACGTCGTGGTGCGGCACCGACTGCGCGCTACGTCAATTCTGCGGACGCTGGCCGACCTGGCCCGGAGCCTGCCATTGAAAGAAGCAGTGGTGGTCGTTGACATGGCGCTGTATCTCCACTTGGTCGATCTGGCGGAACTGCAGGCGCTTGTCGAGTGCCAGGCCGGATGCAAAGGCGTAGCTCGCCTCCGGCGGGTTGTCGACTTGGCCGAGCCCGCGGCCGCGTCGGCAATGGAGACCCGCCTCCGACTGCTACTCGTACTGGCAGGGTTACCTCGCCCGCTGGCACAGGTCCGGCTCCACGATGGCCGCGGTCGCTTCCTGGGCCGGCCGGATCTCTACTACCCCGCCCAGCGGTTGGGCCTGGAGTACGACGGGGGCACGCACCGCTTGAGCCTCGTCGACGACAACCGCCGTCAGAATCGCCTGTTGAACGCCGGCTTTCGCCTCCTGCGTTTCACCGCATCCGACGTCCTGCGCAATCCAGAGTCGGTCGTTATGCAAGTTCGCGCGGCGCTGGCCAGTCCTTTTTGATTGGCTACTGGTCGATTCATACTTCGCATTCGCCGGCGGACGGGGGTCTGTGAAGGGAATTTAGGCCCCATCCGCCGGCGGATGGAGGCTTGGTTTGGAAGCCTCGGTCGGAGGCGGTTCGGTGTAACCTCTCCGAACGCTGGCGATGAGCGGACTGCTCCTGTTCTTGCAGTACGCCGTCAACCTGGCCTTCGTCATTCTCGGCCTGCTCACCCTCCGTGACTGGCTGGTCCACCGGGAGCGAAGCCGCGGCTATCTGGCACTGGCCATCGGCCTGCTCGCGATCACCGCGCTGCTCAGCGAGATCCAGACTTTCCTTGGCCGCCCGTTCGGCGCGGCCGGGACGGATCTCGTCGCCCTCGTCTTCCTTGCCTCCGGCTACGCGATGCTGCTCTTCCGGTCGAGCTTCA
>CATPBK010000162.1 GCA_955652705.1 Candidatus Dormiibacterota bacterium
CAGGTTCATCGTGTAGAGCCCCTTGGGGCCGGCCGGGACCACGCCGTTGTTGCTGACCGAGTCGTAGTGGTGGAACTCGACCTTCTCGCGGATGTAGATGCTGGCGCCGTTCAGCGTGGCGCTGATGCGGTTGGCGTGGTACGCCTGATTGTTGTCGGGATCGAGCCACTCCGGGTGGACGACGAAGCCGCCCTTCACGGCGTTCTGGGCCCAGGCGATGGCGGCGCGCGTCTCCTTCGAGTTGATGGTGACGGTCTTGCCGTCGGCCTTGACCTCCGTTGCGCCATGGCTCCAGAGGACCGGGTTCCACATTGTCAGCGAATCGCCGTAGGCGTGGCCGTCCGTCTGGGCGAAGGGCTGCAGGTTGGCCTGCTTCATCTTCGCGGCGGCGGCCGCGAACTCGGTCCAGGTCTTGGGCCAGGAGGTCACGCCGGCCTGGCTGAGCAGGTCGGTGCGGTAGGTGAACGCGTTCGGCACGATCGTGTAGGGAATCGCCTTGTAGACGCCGTTGACCTTGCAGAAGGCGTCGTTCACCGCCGCCACGGCGCCGAGCTTCGACTTCAGGATGTTGACCTCGTTGGTGACGTCCAGGCAGGCCGAGTCGTAGAGGTGCGGCCAGCCGTACTGCATCTGGATGATGTCGGGCCCGCTGTTGGACTCCACGTTGGCGGCCGTCTTGGCGATCAGCTGGTCGGCCGTGATGCGCTCGACCGCCACCGTGACTCCGTACTTGGTGCCGAACTCGGTGCACTGGCGGATGAACTCGGTGTCCGCCGCGGGCACGAAGTGGACCCACTGGAGCAGCCGGATGCTGGCGCCCGACTTGGGCACGGGAGCCTTGCCGAGGGTCCCGGTTGCGCCGCCGCCCCCGCCGCCACTTCCGCAGGCCTCCAGGATGGGGACCGCGGCGGCCCCGGCCGCGACCAGTCCGGCGGCTTTGAGGAAGCGACGCCTGGTCCAGGCCTCGCGCTCAGGATCGTACGGCTTGTCTTCCAAATCGGCCATCTTCTCCTCCCCGTAAAGGGAATCCCCGAATTCAGCCAATGGTAGTCTCACGATTCAGCACTTGTATACCGACGAGTTGCGTGCGCGGGCTCAGAACCCGGCGCCGGTAGGTGTCGTCGGCGTCGGTCGCATGGGCCGGGGGGTGGTCGACCAGGTCGCGACGATGACCGGCCTGCGGGTACGCGCCCTGGCCGACCTCGACGTCGACCGGGCGGTGCGCGCCTTCACCGAAAACGGCTGGGCGCGGGCCCAGATCACCGTCACGGATCGGGAGGGCGAAGCCCAGGATGCCCTCCGTAAAGGCGGCGCTGTGGCCACGGCCGACCCGCTCCTGGTGCCAAAGCTCCCACTGGAGGCGGTCTCCGAGTGCACGGGCGACCCCGAGACGGGCGCCAGGGTCGCGATGGAGGCGATCGCCAACCGCCGGCACGTGGTCATGCTGAACGTCGAGGCCGACGCCGTGGTGGGGCCGATCTTGGCCGAGAAAGCCCGCCAGGCTGGCGTCGTGTATACGCTCGCCGCCGGCGACCAGCCGGGGGCCATCTTCGAGATGTGCACCTGGGCGACCACGCTGGGTTTCCGGATCGTGTGCGCCGGCCGCGGGACCGTGCTCTTTCCTGACGACCACCACGCCACGCCGGAGACCTACCAGGAGATCGCGCTTCGCAACCGGATGAACCCAAAGATGTACAACGAGTTCCGCGACGGCACCAAGTCCCAGCTGGAGATGGTTGCGGTCTCCAACGTCCTTCAAATGCCACCCGCGCGGCGCGGTATGCACGAGCCCCACTGCGGCTGGCAGGACCTCGGCAAGGTGTTCTCGCTGCAGACGGATGGCGGGATCCTCGACGCGGAGGGCGTCGTCGACATGGCCAACGCGGTCGACGGGAACGGCAACTACGTGCACGAGGACAAGGTCTTTCCGGGCGTCTTCGTCGTCGTCACCTCGGAGCACCCCGGAGTCCGCTCGACGATGGGCTCGCTCTTCGAGCCGGGCTTCGGCGGAACGGCGCAGCAGTGGGGTCCCAACTGGGGCCTCTTCCGCCCCTATCACCTGGCCTGCGTCGAGGTGCCCATGTCGATGGCGCGGGCGATCTTCAGCCAGAAGCCGACCGGCGACCTCCGGGGCGGGATGGTGGCTGAGCTGGTGGCCGCGGCCAAGAAGGATCTTGCACCCGGCGCCGAGCTCGACGGCGGCGGCGGTTACACGGTGTACGGCCTCTCCGAGAAGGCGGATGTGGCGCGGCGGGAGAACCTGGTGCCGTTCGGCTTCGCCTACCAGGGCCGGGTGACGCGGCCGGTGCCCAAGGACCAGGCGCTCAGCTGGGACGACGTCGAAGTCGACACATCAGGCTTCCTGTACCAGCTCCGGGCTGAGCAGGACCGTCTCTTCAGCGCGGTGGCTGGTCAGCCTGCGTCAGGACTTACCGAAGGCGGGTAGGTCCCGAAGAAGCGCACTTCGTTCGCCTGCGACTCGAGCTCGGCCAGGGCTTCTCCGGCCGCGTCCGGGTCGCCGACTTCAAAGTCGACGTAGAAGAGGTACTCGAAGGGCCGATCGCGCAGCGGCCGCGAGTCCAGGCGGGTCAGGTTGACGGCCCGCTTTGAGAAGGCTTGCAGCGCCGAGACCAGGCTGCCCGGCCGGTGCGCGGCGATAAAGGCCAGGGACGCCTTGCTGGAGGCGGGCGCCTTTTCCGGCCTGGTCGGAATGCCGCGCTCGATCACCGCGAACCGGGTTCGGTTGCTGGGGTCGTCCTGGATCCCCTCGGCGATGATCTTGAGCCCATAGCGCTGCGCCGCCGAGGCGCTGGCAATGGCGCCTGTGCCATTGATGTGCGCCTCCGCCAGATGACGCGCGGCGCCGGCGGTGTCGTGGAAGGGCACCGGCTCGATGCCGTGGCTGGAGAGCCAGCGCCGGCACTGAGCCAGAGCCTGGGGGTGCGAGATCGCCCTCCGCACGGGCTCGCCGTGGGCGAGTAGGCAGTGCCGCACGGGGTGCACGTGCTCTCCGACGACGGTCACCAGACGGTTCTCCCAGAGCAGGTCGTTGACCTCCTGGACGATGCCGGCCAGGCTGTTTTCGATCGGCAGAACGGCAGCGTCCACCTGGCTGTCGATGAGCGCCTTGAAAGCGCCGTCGAAGGTGTCGAAGCCGACGGTTCGGGCGCCCGGCCGGATGGTCTGGGCGGCCTCGTCCGAGTACGCCCCCGCCTCCCCCTGATAGGCGATTTTCAGCGCTTGGCCACCTCGGCCGCTTGAGGTTCGGGTGGCTCCAGCCAGCTCATCATCTTGCGCAGCTCGGCGCCCACCTTCTCGATCTGGTGGTCGGCGTTCTGCTCCCGCAGCGCCAGGAAGCGCATGCGGCCCGTCTCGTTCTCGTCGATCCAGCGTTCGGCGAAGGTACCGTCCTGGATCTCGTGGAGCACCCGCCGCATCTCGTTGCGGACGTGCTCGTCGATGATGCGCGGGCCCGACACATAGTCGCCGTACTCCGCCGTGTCCGAGACCGAATAGCGCATGAACCCGAGGCCGCCGCGGTACATCAGATCGACGATCAGCTTCATCTCGTGGAGGACCTCGAAGTACGCCAACTCGGGTTGGTAGCCGGCCTCCACCAGGGTCTCGAAGCCGGTCTTGATGAGCTGGCTGACGCCGCCGCAGAGCACCGCCTGCTCGCCGAAGAGGTCGGTCTCGGTCTCCTCCTTGAAGGTGGTCTCGAGAATGCCGGCCCGGCCGGCTCCGAGCGCCCGCGCGTACGCCAGGGTGCGTTCGCGGGCACGTCCGGTCGCATCCTGCTGAGTGGCCACCAGGGCCGGAGTGCCCTGGCCGTCCTGGTAGGTGCTGCGAACCAGGTGGCCCGGCGCCTTGGGCGCGACCATCGTCACGTCGACCGAAGCCTTCGGCTTGATCTGGCCGAAGTGAATCGCGAACCCATGCGCGAACATCAGCATCGCGCCGTCCTTCAGGCTGGGCTCGATGGCGTCCCGGTAGAGCCTGGCCTGGCCCGTGTCGGGTGTCAGGACCATGACCACCGTGGCGCCCGCCACCGCCTCCGCGACGTCGGCGACCCGCACCCCGTCCGATTCGGCGCGGTCCCGCGAGCGGCTGCCCGCGTAGAGCCCGACGGTGACGTCCTCGCCGCTCTCCTTCAGATTCAGAGCGTGGGCCCGGCCTTGGGAGCCGTACCCGAGGATGGCGACCTTCTCGCCCAGCTTGGGCGGACAGTCCTTGTCATAAAACATCTTCATTGCGGCTTTGCCCCTCCTTGCCCCGCACCATCCGCGCGCTGTGCGAGGGGGGCATCCCCCCTCGTAACGGCCCGCGGGTGCACGCCCCGACGGGCCGCACCCCCCTGGTCGTAAAACATCTTCACCGTCATCTAGGCGCTTCTCCTCATGGCTACGGGCCCCGTCCGGGCCAGCTCCTTGATGCCGAAAGGCTTCAGGAACTCGATGAAATCCTCGACCGTCTCCGAGTCGGCGGTCAGCTCCACGATGCCCGCAGCCAGGAGGCGGGCGCCGTACTGCTCGACAGCCGGCGGCACCTTGTCGAGCTTGGCGATGAGCAGCTCCCGGCTCACGGTGGGCGCGTCGGTGATGTCCTCGACCTCGATCACCTCGATCAAGCGGTCCAGCTGCTTGGCCACCTGGTCGACCTCGGCATGGCCGGCGTCGACCGTCAGCGTCATCCGCGAGCGGCCTGGCTCGGTGCTGGGGCCGACGGTGATCGTCTGGATGTTGAAGCCGCGGCGCCGGATCAGGCCGCTGACGCGCGCCATCACGCCCGGGTTGTCTTCCACCAGCACCCGCAAGACCCGGAGCTGGCTATGCACCGTTTGGCAGCTCCCAGAAGTCGTCCAGGCCCTTGCCGAGCGGCACGATCGGGTAGACGTTGGCCTCGGGGTCGATCCGGAAGTCGATCAGGAAAGGCCCGGGGGTGGCCTGGGCCTCATCGAAGGCCGGCTTGATCTCCTCGTACTTGTCAACGCGCCGGGCTTTTAATCCATAGGCCTCGGCCAGCTTCACGAAGTCGGGCATCACGGTGAGGTCGACCTCGGAACGAACGCCGCCGTAGAAGTCGTCCTGGAACTGGCGCACCATGCCCAGGCTGAAGTTGTTGAGAAGGACGATCTTGACTGGCACCTGGTGCTCGACCGCCACCGAGAGCTCCTGGGCCGTCATCACGAAACCACCCTCGCCGGCGACGCACCAGACGTCCTTGTCGGGCCGGCCGAACTTGGCGCCCAGCGCGGCCGGGAAGGCGAAACCCATCGTGCCCGAGCCGCCTGAGTTGATGAAGAGACCGGGCTTCGTGTAGTTCCACCAGAGCGCGGCCCAGATCTGGTTCTGGCCGACGTCCGCCACGACGATGGCGTCGTCTTTGCAGCGCCGGTACATGTCGATCAAGACGTCCTGCGGCTGCAGGTGGCCGTTCGACCGCGAGTACTTGAGCGGGTGCTCCTCCCGCCAGGCGTCGATCTGCGTCAGCCACTCACCACGGTCGGCGGGTGGCGGCTTGACCTGCGAAGCCATCGCCTTCAGCGCTCGTTTGGCATCAGCCACCACCTCGAGGTGCGGCCGCACGTTCTTGCCCATCTCGCTGGCGTCGATGTCGATGTGCACAAAGGACTCCGCTTTCGGCGCCCACTCGCTGAGCTTGGCTGTGACGCGGTCGTCGACGCGCATGCCGACCATCATCAAGAGGTCGGCGTTCTGCACGGCCTTGATGTTCCAGCCGGTGCCCATGAACCCGGTCATATGCAGGGCCAGCGGGTGCTGGACCGGGAAGGCGCCAACACCGAGCAGCGTGGTGCCGACGGGCGTGCCCGACCTCTCGGCCACCTCCAGCAGCTCCTGCTCGGCGTGGCTCAGGATTACGCCGTGCCCGGCCAGGATCACCGGCCGGCGGGCACCGGCCAGCATCTCGGCCGCGCGCTCGACCTGGACCGGGTCGGGTTCCAGGGCCGGCTTATAGCCGGGCAACACCGAGCAGTAGCTGTATTCGAACTCGCCCCCCTCTGCCTGCTGAACGTCGCGGCAGATGTCGATCAGGACCGGGCCGGGCCGACCCGTGGCGGCGATGTGGAAGGCCTCGCTGATGACGCGCGGGATGTCGGCGACCTTCGTAACGAGATAGCTGTGCTTGGTGACCGACTGCGTGCAGCCGATCACGTCGGACTCCTGGAAGGCGTCCCGCCCCACGACGGCGGTGGGCACCTGGCCGGTGATCGCGATCATCGGCACCGAGTCCATGAAGGCGGTGCAGAGCCCGGTGACGAGGTTCAAGGCGCCCGGGCCGGAGGTGGCGAAGACGATGCCAGGCCTGCCCGTGGCGCGCGCGTAGCCGTCCGCCATATGGGCGGCGCCCTGTTCGTGGCGGACGAGGATGTGACGCAGCTTGGGATGCGCGGGGAGACGCTGATAGATGGGCAGGTTGGCCCCGCCCGGGTAGCCGAAGATGATCTCGACTCCCTCTCTCTCGAGGGCTTCGAGCACCATGTCCGCTCCTGTCATCTATTGGGTCTCCTTCATCTATTGGGTTCTCCTCAAAAATGCGAAGCCCCCGCCCGGTCTGGGCAGGGGCTTCGCAGGCTGACTCTTCTTTCAGCGCGCGGGCGGCCCCGCCCTCTCAAGGGCCAGGAGTACGAGGATGAAGCCCGCAAAGTTGCGCATCGAGTCAGCGATGCTACGCCATGCGCCGGCGGTCGTCTAGTGAGCGGCGCACAAGGCCGGCGCTGCGCGTCTAGTGTTCGCCCACCACATGGGCACCGATGGTTCGGCTAGGCTTGCGATCTCGTGCCGAAGACTCTTGCCTCCAAGCTGTGGGACAGCCACGTCGTCCGCCAGGCGCCCGGCGAGCCCGACCTGCTCTACATCGACCTCCATCTGGTCCACGAGGTCACCTCGCCGCAGGCCTTCGAAGGCCTCCGGCTGGCAGGCCGGCGGGTGCGCCGCCCTGACCTCACCCTGGCGACCATGGACCACAACATCGCAACCTCCCGCGCGGAGGCGCCCGACGAGATCTCGCAGCTGCAGATGCGCACGCTGGAGGAGAACTGCAGCGCCGCGGGCATCCGCCTTTACGGCGTCGGCAGCCGCCACCAGGGCATCGTGCACATCATCGGACCGGAGCTGGGCCTGACCCAGCCTGGGATGACGATCGTCTGCGGCGACTCCCACACCTCCACCCACGGGGCGCTGGGCGCCCTGGCCTTCGGCATCGGGACCTCGGAGGTGGAGCACGTCCTGGCGACGCAGACCTTGCCCCAGCGGCGACCCAAAGACTTGGCGATCACCGTCGACGGCGACCTCCCTCTCGGCGTGGTCGCCAAGGACGTGGCCCTCGGGATCATCTCCAAGATCGGTGTGGCAGGCGGCCGGGGCCACCTTGTCGAGTACCGCGGCTCCACCATCCGCGACCTCTCGCTGGAGGGCCGGCTGACGGTCTGCAACATGACCATCGAGGGCGGCGCCCGGGCGGGCATGGTCGCCCCTGACGACACCACCTTCGCCTACCTGGAAGGGCGCCAGTTCGCCCCCCGCGGCGCCGCCTGGGAGCAGGCGCTCGACCACTGGCGGGCCCTCGTCACGGACGAGGGCGCGGCCTTCGATCACGAGGTCGTCATCGACGCCGGCGGGCTGGAGCCATACGTCAGCTGGGGAACCAACCCCGGCCAGTCGGTGCCGGTCACCGGACGCGTGCCGGAGCCCGCCTCGGAGACCGACGAGCGGGCGCTGCGCTACATGGCGCTGAAGGCCGGCACGGCGATCCAGGACATCTCGCTCGACCGAGTGTTCATCGGGTCGTGCACCAACGCCCGGCTCGAAGACCTCCGCCTGGCGGCTGCGGTCGTGGAGGGCCGCCACGTGCACCCCAAGGTGCGCGCGATGGTGGTGCCGGGATCGATGAGCGTCCGCGCGGCGGCCGAAGCCGAAGGGCTGGACAGGGTCTTCCTCGAGGCCGGCTTCGAGTGGCGGGAGGCGGGCTGCTCGATGTGCCTCGGCATGAATCCCGATATCCTCCAGCCGGGCGAACGCTGTGCGTCGACCAGCAACCGCAACTTCGAAGGTCGCCAGGGCGCCGGCGGCCGCACTCACCTGGTCAGCCCACCCATGGCCGCGGCGGCGGCGATCGCCGGCCACCTCGTGGACATTCGGGAGTTCGAGGGCGGGGCCGGATGACGCCCTTTGTCAGGCACAGCGGTCGGGTGGCGCCCCTCGATAAGGCCGACGTCGACACCGACCAGATCATTCCCAAGCAGTTCCTGAAGCGGATCGAGCGGACGGGATTCGGCGAGTTCCTCTTCTTCGACTGGCGCAAGGATCCCAACTTCGTCCTCAACCGGCCCGAATACGAGGGAGCGAGCATCCTGGTGACAGGGCCCAACTTCGGCTGCGGCTCGTCGCGCGAGCACGCGCCCTGGGCGCTCCAGGACTACGGCTTTCGGGCGGTGATCGCGCCCTCTTTCAGCGACATCTTCCAGGCCAACTGCCTGAAGATCGGGCTCCTCCCAGTCCAGCTGCCCGAGGCGACAGTACGCGAGCTGATGGGGGCTGGCGACGTGACTGTCGACCTGGACCGGCAGGTGGTCAGCGCCGACGGCGTGGACCACCGGTTCGAGATCGACGAGTTCAGCCGGATCAACATCATGGAAGGGCTCGACGAGATCGGGCTGACGGTGCGCCAGGAGAGCGCCATCGCCGCCTTTGAGGAGAAGCGCCCCGACTGGATGCCCGCGCTAGGGTAAGCTCACGGCCCGCAACGTGAGCATCCCTGAACGGCTCGCCGTCGTCCTCCCCGCTTACAACGAGGACGGCGTGATCCGGCCGACGGTTGAGGATGTGCTCGCAAAGCTGCCCAAGCTGGCTCGAGACCACGTGGTCGTGGCCGTGGACGACGGCAGCCGGGACGCGACCGGAGAGATCCTCGACGAGCTCGCCAGGCATGACCCGGAGCACCTGCGAGTGGTCCACCAGCAGGTCAATAGCGGTTACGGCGGCGCGCTCCGGGCAGGCTTCGAGGCGGCCCTCGAGGCGCGCGCCGAGCTGGTCTTCTTCATGGACTCGGACGGCCAGTTCGACATTTCGGACCTGGGCAGCCTCCTGCCCCGCTTGGCCGGCTCCGACGCCGTCGTCGGCTACCGCAACAACCGCAACGACCCACCGCTGCGGCGCCTGAACGCCGCCGGCTGGGGCTGGCTCATGCGGACTCTCTTCGGGATCAGCGTGCGGGATGTCAACTGCGCCTTCAAGGTCTTCCGCGCCGACTTCCTGCGGGCCGCCCGCCTCCGCAGCCGGGGCGCGATGATCTCGACCGAGCTGCTGGCCCAGGCCCGCCGCGCTGGCCTCAAGATCGCCCAGGTGCCCGTCCGGCACCGGCCGCGGACAACCGGCGAGGCGACCGGCGCCCGCCCCGCGGTCATCGCCAAAGCCTTCTACGAAGCCTTCCGGCTCCGCCTCGCCCTGGCGCGGGAAGCCGCGCCCGTGGTGGAACGGCTCCCTCTCGCTGCTAGAGCAGGCCGCCGTTGACGTCGACCGCCGCGCCCACCATGTAGGAGGCGGCGTCGGCGGCGAGGAAGCAGATCACCGCGGCGATCTCCTCCGGCCGCGCCAACCTGCCGATCGGGATCGAAGCCTCGACCCGCGCCCGCTGCTCGGCATCGAAGTTGCGGTCGAGGATCTGGGTAGCGGCGCCGCCCGGGCAGACGCAGTTGACTCGAATTCCGTATGCAGCCAGCTCGAAGGCGGTCTGCCGGGTGAGAGCGATCAGGCCGCCTTTGGAAGCGGCGTAGGCGGCGTCCGAGCTCAAGCTGCGCAGCCGGCCGGCCAGCGAGGCGACGTTGACGATGGCCCCGCCGCCCGCCTCCCGCATTTGCGGCACCACGGCCCGAGTGCAGAGGAAGGCGCCCTTCAGGTTGATGGCGAGCGTTCGCTCCCAGCTCGGCTCGTCGATCTCCTGAGCGGGCCGCCAGGGCGGCGCCACGCCGGCGTTGTTGACCAGCACCCGGATGGGGCCCAGGCGCTCACGAACCTCGGCAAACCCCGCTTCCACCTGCCCGGAGTCGCTGACGTCGCAGGCGATGTGCAGGATGCCTTCCGGCGGCTGGCTCAAGTCCAGGACGGCTACGCGAGCACCCAGTGCCAGCGCCCGTCTGGCGGTTGCCAGCCCGATGCCGGCCGCCCCGCCGGTGACGACTGTGGCTCGCCCGCTCAGCTCCAGGTCCTGCATCGCGGGGACAGGATGGCCGAAAATCAGGGGCGATGCTGAAAGCCTTCTTTGCGGCGCTGGCGCTGACCGTCCTGCTCGCGGGCTGCGGCGGCGGGGGCGGCAACAACGCTCCCAGCCAGCCGGCCGGGTCGACCAAGGTGACGATGAGCGACTTCAAGTTCGCGCCGAACACGCTCAGCGTGAAGGCCGGGAAAGCCGTCTTCTTCCTCGTCAACGACGGGCCCGCCAGCCATGACATGACCATCGCCGACACGAGCGGGAAGGTCGTCGCCAAGAGCGCGCTGGTGCAGGCCGGCGACACCTCGACCTTCACCGTCGACAACCTGACCGCCGGCAGTTACCAGATCTACTGCGACGTGGTCGGCCACAAGGATGCCGGCATGGTGGGGACCCTCACCGCCACCTAGCCTCGGCTGGCTCGCTGTCCGCTTGAGCGGGCCTTTACGAGGTCCTGATCTTCAAGTTCGTATCACCAAGGCACCTCCGCGCGTTATGGCTGATAGGAGGTTCATCAAAACGTCATGGCAACGACAACCAGGCCGCGCAGGAACCGTCGCAGCAAGGCGAGGCGGGGCATCGAGGTGCCCGACCTTCAGACCCAGCTCGAGGAACTGTTCGACTCGGTGTGGCAGGCCGAGGCGGGGTGGCGGTTCGACGACCGCATCGACCTGGCCTTGAAGCACGCTCGCCGATCGGGTTAGCAAAAAATAACCGACACCTAGAATCCGCTCGTGGGGCGTGAGCGGCAGGGTCGGTATGTGGTCGCCCTCGGCGGGAATGCCCTGATCCCGCCGGGCGCGGCAGGCACGGCCGAGGAGCAGATGCTCCAGGTCCGCGGCGCGGCTGCTCAGCTGGCCCCACTCGCCGCCGAGGGCGTCGAGCTCGTGGTCACCCACGGCAACGGCCCCCAGGTCGGCAACCTCCTTGTCAAGAACGAGCTCGCCCGGGCAGTCGTTCCCGCGATGCCGCTCGACTGGTGCGTCGCGCAGACGCAGGCCACCATCGGTCTCGCCATTCAGGCCGCGCTGGAGTGGGAGCTGCGCCGGCTGGGCGCCGACCGCCGCGTCGTGGTCGTCCTGACCCGCGTGCTGGTCGACCCGCTTGACCCGCGCCGGCTGGAATTCAGCAAGCCGATCGGCGGCCGCCTGACCGAGCAGGACGCGGCCGCGCGCGCCGACGACGGCCATCGCTATGCCGCCCAGCCGAGCGGCGGCTGGCGGCGGGTGGTGCCCTCTCCGGAGCCGGTCGCCATCCTCGAAGAGGCCGAGATCCGACACCTGCTCGACAGCGGCGCCGTCGTCGTCGCCGCGGGTGGCGGCGGCGTCCCGGTCGAAGAAGGCGCCGAAGGCCGCTACTTCGGGGTGGAGGCGGTGATCGATAAGGACCTGACCGCCGCGCTGCTGGCCCGCCGGCTGGATGCGGACGCCCTCGTCATCCTGACGGACGCACCAGGCGCGACCATCAACTTCGGCCGGCCCGACCAGCGCCTACTGGAACGGGTCACGCCCGCCATCCTGCGTGGGTTCCAGGCCGCCGGCCACTTCAGTGACGGCTCGATGGGCCCCAAGGTGGAGGCAGCGCTGCGATTTGTCGAGGGCGGCGGCGGGCGGGCAGTGATCGCCCACCTCGACCAGGCCCGGCAGGCGCTCGCCGGCGAGGCCGGCACGCAGGTGATCCACAAATGATCGAGGCCAGCTCGGGGCTGCGACCGCTGCTGGAAGGACCGCTCCGGCCTGGCGTCGCGCTGGGCGCCGGCTACGTCGACTTCGGCGGCTGGGTGGTGGCGTTCGGGTCCCGGGTCCGGATGCCCAATGGCTGTGGTGGTCCGCTCTGCCTCTGGATCGGGGGCGGCACCCTCGAGCCCGATGCCTGGTGGGACCCGCGGCCGGTACCGCGGATCCGCCTCGAAGTCGACCGGCGGTGGCGCCCTGACGCGGTGCGCCTGGCCGGGCGCGGCAGCGGGCTCACGCCGGCCGGCGACGACGTCCTGGCTGGGTACGCAGCGGGCCTGACGCTCTTCCACGGGCGGTGCCTGGAAGCGGTCCGAATCGCGGCCGTGGCGGCGCCGCGTACCACGACGCTCTCGGCCACCCTGCTGCGCCACGCAGCTCGCGGCGAGCTGCCCGAGCCCGCCCACAGCTTGCTCGAAGAGGGCGACCCCGAGCCTTTGCGGCGGTTCGGGCATTCTTCGGGCTGCGCCCTGCTCCTCGGCCTGGCCCTGGCGTGCTGAAGGCCGAGCTTCGGCCCCGGGAGTATCACGACTCGATAGTCCTGATGCTGGCCTCCCGCCGGATGCTGGATGTGCCAGGGACCGAGTCCGCCATGGCGGCGATGGCTACCCCCCTCAACCTCGAGCTGATGCAAGAGGCAGGTCTCTGGGGATCCGAGCTGGAGGGCGCCGGACCGGACGACCTCGTGCTGGCCGCCCGCGGTGAGCAGGCTGCGGCCGCGGTGGCCGCCGGCCTCTCGGCGCTGACCGAGCGAGCCGCCGCGCGGGCCAGCGGTGGACAACCGCCGCCGCGCACCGTCAAGACGGCGGCCCGTTTCCTCGGGGGCGCCAACCTGGCTGTGGTCTCCGTGCCCGGCGAGCATGCCACCTGGGCCTCCTGGGACGCGCTTGCTGCGGGCTTGAATGTCTTCTGCTTCTCCGACAACGTGAGCGTCGCCGACGAGGTCCTGCTCAAGGACGAAGCCCTCCGGCGGGGCCTCCTTTTCATGGGACCCGACTGCGGGACGGCGATCGTCGACGGCGTCGGGCTCGGGTTCTGGAACGCCGTACCCCAGGGCCGGATCGGGATCGTGGGCGCCTCTGGGACCGGCATCCAGCAGTTGAGCTGCCTGCTCGCGCACCAGGGCGTGGGCATCTCGCACGCGATCGGCGTGGGTGGTCGCGACCTCTCGCCCGAAGTCGGCGGCCGGATGACTCGGGAGGCCATCCGGCGCCTGGACTCCGACGCGGACACCGACTTGATAGTCGTCGTGAGCAAGCCCGCGTCAGCCGAGCTCAGCGCGCGCAAGCCGCTGGTGCAGGCGCTCCTGGCGCCGGGAGTAGACCTGACCGAGGTCGCGCTTCGAGTTGGTGGGGGCAAGCTCCCCGACGATCCGCCGCCGCCGCGGCCCGACCGCGTGAGCGGCATCTTCAGCGGCGGCACGCTGCGCGACGAAGCCGCCCTCATCTGGGGTCAGGACCCGCGCTTCAGCGCGGTCGACTACGGCGCCGACGAGTACACCCGGGGCCGGCCCCACCCGATGATCGACAACACGATCCGGCTGGACGCGATCCGACGCGCGGAAGGCCTCATCTACCTGGACGTCGTCCTCGGGCGCGGCGCCCACCCTGACCCAGCCGCTGAGCTGGCGCCAGCCCTCCGGGGCCGCACCGCGACGGTGGTGCTCATCGGCACCGCCGGCGACCCCCAGGGGCTCGATCGGCAGCGGACTGCCTTCGAGGCGGCCGGGGCTCGCGTTTACCTGTCGAACTCGCGGGCCGCCCGCGCGCTGCTCTGAGCACGCGCCGCTCGCACTCAACCTAAGGTATGGAACCATGCCAATCATCGGCCCGATCAGGGCGGTCGCGGCCGGCGCTGACCTGATCGCCGAGACCGTCGACGCGCCGCGGGTCTCCGTCGAATGGCGGCCTCCCCTGCGGCGGCTCCAGCCGGACCCGGCGACGGACGCGGCCAATGAGATCGCCGTAGCCAGGCTCCTGGCAGCCAGGCCGGCCTGGGTGGGGATCGGCCGCGCCCTCGACCTGATCCCGGGCATGCGGGCGGATCTCCTCCTCCACGCCGGGCCGCCGCTGCGCTGGGAGGACGCCTCCGGCCCGCTGCGGGGGGCGCTTGACGGGGCGCTCCGGCTCGAGGGGCGCGACTCGGCCGACCTCGAGCCTTGCCACCACCACCAGGCGGTGGGGCCGATGGCCGGCGTCATCAGCGCCTCCATGCCGGTCGTCGTCGTTGCAGACGAGACCAGCGGGCAGCGGGCTTACAGCAACCTCAACGAGGGCCTCGGCAAGGTCCTCCGTTACGGGGCTAACGACGAGGCAGTGCTCGACCGGCTGCGCTGGATGGCCGCGGAGCTAGCGCCCGACCTGGCGCGGGCGCTGGCGGCCGGCCCGGTCGACCTCACCGCGATCAACTCGAAAGCCCTGCAGATGGGCGATGAGCTCCACAACCGGCACCGGGCGGCGACCTCATTGCTCTTCCGCGAGCTGGCGGTGCGCGGGTTGAGCGGTCAGTCGCTCAAGTTCGTCGACTCCAACGACTACTTCTACCTGAACCTCGTGATGGCCGCCGCCAAGGCCGCGTGCGACGCCGCCGCGGACGTGGCGAGGTCGAGCCTGGTGGTGGCGATGGCGCGCAACGGCACGGAGTTCGGCGTGCGGGTGAGCGGTCTGGGCGACCGCTGGTTCACCGCCCCGGCGCCGGTCCCGACGGGTCTCTTTCTGGGCAGCTACACGCAGGAGGACGCCAACCCGGACATCGGCGACAGCGCGATCACCGAGACGTACGGGCTCGGGGGCTTCGCCATGGCGGCCGCGCCGGCCATCGTCCAGTACGTCGGAGGCGATGTCGAGACGGCCCGCAACGCGACTCTCGAGATGTACGAGATCACCCTGGCCGAGAACCCGAACCACCAGGTGCCCGCGCTCAACTTCCGCGGCACCCCCACCGGCATCGACTTGCGGCGGGTGGTGGAGACGGGCATCCCGCCGCTGATCAATACCGGCATCGCGCACCGCCGGGCCGGCGTCGGGCAGATCGGGGCAGGCTTGACCCGCGCCCCGATCGAGCCGTTCCTGGACGCGTTCCGGGCTTTGAACGCATGAAGGTCCTGGACCTGTCGCAGGACTTCTCGATGCACACGCCAGCCTTCGCCAGCTACACCGGTCCGTCGATCAAGTGGGTAAAGCGGCTGGCCTTCGACAGGGCGGGCGGCCAGGAGATCACCACCACGCTGCACGTCAGCACCCACCTGGACGCTCCCGCCCATTTCCTGTCGGGCGGCAAGTTCATCGGCGACCTCCCGCTCGACTGGCTCATCGGGCCGGCGTGCGTGGTCGACCTGGAACGGATGGGCATCGGCGACTACGACCTCTACGGTCCGCCCCACTTCGAGCGCTGGGAGAGGGACACTGGCCTCCGGATCGAGCGCGACGACATCCTGGTCATCCACACCGGGTATCACCGCTACTACCCGGAGAACTGGGCCGACGGCAGGGCCGCCGTCGACGAGACGCGCTACTTCATCCGCCACCCCGGTCCGACGCGGGAGTTCGCCGACTGGGTGCTGGCTCGCGGCGTGCGCTGGCTGGCGGTCGACGCGGGCAGCGCCGACCACCCGATGAACACCGTCATCCGCCGCCTCCGCGCGGACGAGGCGGGCCTCGCCGAGCAGAAGCTGGGGCGGTCGCTGGACGAGATCTTCCCGCTCGCCGACTACCAGGTCATGCACACCGAGCTCTTCCCGCACGACGTGATCCACATCGAGAACCTGGGCGGCGAGATCGATAAGGTGCTCGACAGCAAAGTGACGTTCGGCTGCTTCCCGTGGCGGTTCCAGGGCGGCGAAGCCGCGCTGTGCCGCGCCGTAGTTTTCCTGGAGTGACGCGTGAAGCCACCCCCGTTCGAGTACCACGCGCCTTCCACCGTGGCCGAAGCGCTCGACCTGCTCGCCACTCTTGAGGACGCCAAGGTGCTGGCGGGCGGACAGTCGCTGATCCCGCTGCTGAACTTCCGGCTGGCCAGCCCCGCCCACCTCGTGGACATCAACGGGATCGCCGAGCTCGACTACATCCAGGAGCGGGACGGCGGCGTCGCGATCGGCGCCGGCGCGCGGCAGTCCGACGTCGAGGAGGACAAGACCGTCCGCCGGATCTGTCCGCTGCTGGCGCAAGCGCTCGGTCAGGTCGCGCACCCCGTGATCCGCAACCGGGGAACTGTGTGCGGCAGCCTCGCCCACGCGGACCCCGCCGCCGAGCTGCCGGCGGTCCTGCTGGCGGCGGGCGGGGAGGTCGTCGCCCGCTCGGTGCGCGGTGAGCGCCGGATCGCCGCCGAAGACTTCTTCAAAGGCGTTTTCGACTCGGCGTTGCGGCCGGACGAGTTGCTCGTCGAAGCCTGGTTTCCAGCCACGCCCGGACCGGTCGCCCTGGTTGAGGAGTCGCGGCGCCACGGCGACTTCGCCCTGGCCGGGGCGGTTCGCAGCGGCGATCGCCTGGCTCTTTTCGGGGTCGCCCCGACCCCCGTCCTGGCCGACCCCGCCGATCCGACCCGGGGCCTCACTCCCAGCGGCGACCTGGAGGCGACGCCCGCCTTCCGTCTGCACTTGGTCGAGGTGCTGGTGCGAAAGGCTTTCGCCTCGTGATCCGTGTCAACGGCGTCGAGCGTCCGGGCCCGACCAGCGTCCGGCTGCTGCTCTCCGACTACGTCCGCCACGAGCTTGGGCTGACCGGTACGCACGTCGGCTGCGAGCACGGCGTCTGCGGCTGCTGCACTGTCCTCCTCGACGGCCGGCCGGTACGGTCGTGCTTGATGCTCGCCGTGCAGGCGGGTCGCCACGAAGTCACCACCATCGAAGGTCTCGCCGGCGAGGGAGAGCTGCATCCGATCCAGCGCGCCTTCCACGAGTGCCACGCGCTCCAATGCGGGTTCTGCACGCCTGGCTTCGTGCTGGCGGTCGCGGGCCTCCTCGCCAAGCATCCCCACCCGAGCGAGACGGAGATTGATGAGGGAATCTCCGGCAACCTCTGCCGCTGCACCGGCTACGCGTCAATCCGCCGGGCAGTCCAGCGAGCCGCGGAGCTTACGGGATGAACTCCGGGAACGGCGGCCGATCTGCGGCGCCCATGCGGGCCGCTGCCGGGTTCGACGCCTGCGCTCCTCGGTCACGCACCTGCCGGTGCGCTCCCTCCGGTGCTCGGTGTCGCGAGTGCGGCATCGGGCCACCTGGATCGCCGGATCTCTGGGCGCCGCCCCCGGAGCCCATCCCGAAGTGACGACTCGCTGGTTCGGCGAACGTGTCCTGCGGCTGGAGGACGAGCGCTTCCTGCGCGGCACGGGTCTTTACACCGACGACGTCGGGGAGAGCGCGCTGGAGGGCTGCTTCGTACGGTCCCCTTACGCGCACGCGCGCATCACCGCAATCGATGCGTCGGCCGCGAAGGCCGTTCCAGGCGTCGTGGCCGTCTACACCGCCGCCGACCTGCCGTTCGGCAAAACCGACCTCCCCCTCCTGATCCCGCATCCTAGCCTGACGCACGGCCGCACCCAGAAGTGCCTCGCCTACGAGGTCGTGCGCTATGTCGGCGAGGCGGTGGCGTTCGTCGTGGCGGAGTCGCGGTACGTCGCCGAGGACGCCGCCGACCAGGTCCTGGTCGAGTACGAGCCGCTGCCGGTAGTGATCACGCCGGAGACCGCCGAGCGTGCCGAGCAGCTCGTCCACGCCGACGTGCCCGGCAACCTTGCCGCCGAGCTCCGCCAGGAGAGCGGCGACGTGGAGGTGGAGCTGGCGAAGGCTCCCCACAACTTGCGGCTGCGGCTGCGGTTCGAGCGGGGCGGCGCCCACCCGCTGGAGGCGCGAGCGGTGTGGGCCAGGTGGCACGAGCGCGAAGGCAAGCTCACCGTCTACGACTCGACGCAGTCGCCGACCTCGATCAGGGGCGGCCTGGCGATGCTCTTCGGCCTGGCGGAGACCTCCGTGGAGGTGATCGCGCCAGACGTCGGTGGGGGCTTCGGGCCCAAGATCATGCTCTTCTACCCGGACGAGCTGCTGGTGCCCTTCGCCGCCATGCAGCTGGGCCGCCCCGTGAAGTGGACCGAGGACCGCCGCGAGCACTTCACGGCCGTCAACCAGGAGCGCGGCCAGGTTCACGAGGTGCGGGTCGGATACGACCGCGACGGCCGGCTCCTCGCACTCGACGTCGACTTCATCCACGATGCCGGCGCCTACACCCCGTACGGGATCATCCTGCCGATCATCACGGCCGCCCAGGTGCCTGGACCCTACCGGGTGCCGAGCTATCGGGTCCGCTTCCGGGCCCTCTACACGAACGCGACGCCCACGTCACCTTATCGGGGGGCCGGCAGGCCGCATGCCTGCTTCGTGATGGAGCGGACGCTGGACGCCATCGCCCGCGATCTCGGCCTCGAGCGTGCCGAGGTCCGGCGGCGCAACCTGCTCCAGCCGGGTGACTTTCCGCACGAGGTCGGGGTCGGCTGGCAGGACGGCGGGCGGGTGGTCTACGACAGCGGGAACTACCCCGCGCTGCTGGAAACGACCTTGAAGCACCTCGGGCCCAAGCCACCGGGCGAGCACGTCGGGCTGGGGCTCGCCATGTATGTGGAAGGCACCGGCGTCGGCCCCTACGAAGGCGCCCACGTTCAGGTGCTCGTGAACGGCCAGGTGGTCGCCTCCACCGGGATCCCGACCCAGGGCCAGGGCCATCAGACGGTGTTCGCCCAGGTGGTCGCCGACGAACTGGGCGTGCGGCCGGAGCAGGTGGCGGTCACGACTGGCGACACTCGCCGATTCCAGTGGGGGGTCGGCACTTTCGCGTCGAGGGCAGCGGTCACCGCCGGCAACGCCATGGCGGTGGCGGCCCGCAACGTCGCCCTGAAGGCGAGGCGGATCGCCGCCGAGCACCTGGAGGTGGACCCGGAAGACCTGGAGCTGGCCGACGGGATGGTGCGCGTCAAGGGCGCTCCTGATCGCGGGCTGCCGTTGGCGGCGGTCGCCATCTTGAGCAATCCGCTGCGTTACGCGTTTGGAGGTGGTGCTGAGATCGCGACTCCGTTTCAGGCCCGTCCCCGTCCCGGACCGCCACTGCCCGAAGGCGAGGCGCCTGGACTGGAGGCGACCGGCTACTACAGCCCTCCCCTGGGCTCGACCTGGGCCGCCGGCTGCCACGCGGCCTGGGTCGCGATCGACCCGGATACCTACCGGCTCCGCTTCCTGAAATACGTCGTGACGCACGACTGCGGCCGCGTCATCAACCCGCTGGTCCTGGAAGGGCAGATCCAGGGCGGCGTCGCCCAGGGCATCGGCGGCGCGTTCTACGAGCGGCTCGCCTATGACTCGGACGGCCAGCTGCGCAACGCTTCTTTCATGGAGTTTCTAATGCCTTATGCGACCGAGGTTCCGGAGGTCGAGATCCACCACCAGGAGACTCCCTCACCGCTCAACCCGCTCGGCATCAAAGGCGCCGGCGAGGCCGGCACGATCCCGGTCGGGGCGATGGTCGCCTCGGCGATCGAGGACGCGCTGGGGGTGCGGATCACCGAGATGCCCCTCTCGCCGCTCAAGCTCTTCGAGCTGAGTCGGGCGCGATGCTGACCATGGCCGGGCTCCAGCAGTGGCTCGACGCCTACGTCGAGGCGTGGCGGCTGAACCAGCCGGAGGCGATCGGGCGCCTCTTCAGCGATGATGCCGTATACGCCTTCGATCCCTTCGACGAGGGCCCGGTCCGAGGGCGCGAAGCCATCGTCAGCGCCTGGCTCGACAAGCCGAACGACCCGGACAGCTGGGAATGCCGCTACACGGCGCTGGCCGTGATGGGCGACCTCGGCATCGGTCGGGGCTGGACGCGCTATCGAGCGAGCGGCGAGCAGCCCGAGCGGGAGTACCGCAACCTCTTCGTGATGCGATTCGACGACCAGGATCGCTGCCGCGAATTCACGGAGTGGTATCTGCAGCGCAAGCGATCTTCCGCACCGACAGGCGGCTGACTAGACGTTTTTTACGGCGCTGACCAGCTCGGTCAATGACTTCTTCGCGTCACCGAAGAGCATTGTGGTCTTGGGGTTGTAGTAGAGCTCGTTGTCGATGCCCGCGAAGCCGGCGCCCAGGCTCCGTTTCAGAACCACCACGTTGTGGGCCTCGTCGACCTCGATGATCGGCATCCCGTAGATCGGGCTGCCTGGCGTGTTCTTCGCCGCCGGATTGGTGGTGTCGTTCGCTCCCACGACGAGAGCCACGTCGGTTCTCTCCATCTGCGGATTGATCTCGTCCATCTCGACCAGCTGCTCGTACGGCACGTTGGCCTCGGCCAGCAGCACGTTCATATGGCCGGGCATGCGCCCGGCGACCGGGTGGATCGCGTACTTCACGTCGACGCCGCGCTTCTCGAGCAGCTCGGCCAGCTCGTGCACCGCGTGCTGCGCTTGCGCCACGGCGAGTCCGTAGCCGGGCACGATTACGACCGAATTGGCGTAGGCAAGCAGCACGGCGACGTCGTCGGCCGAGCCGCTGCGCACCGTCCGGCCGTCTTGGGACGGTCCGCCTCCGGCCGCCGGCACCAATACCGCGCTGCCAAAGGCGCTGAACAGGATGTTGGCGATCGAGCGGCCCATGGCGCGCGACATCATGAGGGTCAGCAGCGTGCCGGAGGCCCCAACCAGAGTGCCGCCGACGATCAGCACCGTGTTGCTGAGGACGAAGCCCGTCGCCGCCGCCGAGAGGCCGGTGAACGCGTTCAGCAGCGAGATGACGACGGGCATGTCAGCGCCGCCGATGGGCAGCACGAAAGCGACACCGAGCAGCAGCGCGAGCACCACCAGCGTCACGTAGAGCGGCGGGCTGGCGGTGACCAGCAGGTAGCCCGCGATGGCCAGGATGCCGAGGGCGACGACGGCATTCACCACCTGCTGGCCGGGATACGTCAGCGGCCGGCCGGTCATCCACTCCTGCAGCTTGAGGAACGCGATCATCGAGCCGGCGAAGGAGATCGAGCCCACGGCCGCGCTGAAAATGACCGGGACCAGGTCGCCGGGACCGCTGGCCGCACCCCGCAGGTAATCGCTCGAGGCCACCAGAGCGGCGGCGCCGCCGCCTACGCCGTTGAAGAGAGCGACCATCTGCGGCATCGCGGTCATCTTCACCATGCGTGCACCCGCCACCCCGACGGCGGTGCCGATCACGACGCCGACGACGATCCAGGTGTAGTTGGTGATGTGCGGGTCGAGCAGCGTCGCGATCAACGCGACCGCCATCCCGGCCGCCGCCACCAGGTTTCCCCGCCGCGCCGTGCGCGGGTGGCTCAGGAAGCGAAGTCCGAGGATGAAGCAGACGGCCGCCAGCAGGTAGGCCCCGTCAATCCAGATCTGCGGCACGTCAGTGGACCGCTCTGGGGTGAGGCCCAGCAGCCCGGAGGGGTGAAACCCGGCCGCTCAGGCCGTCGGTGCCCAGGATGGGGTGGCGCGCTAGGTAACGCATCCAAAGATGCGAGACGACGCGCGCCGGGCCCCAAGACGCCGGCATCAGCGCCGTCAGGCGCCCGGCGGACCTGAGCGGTCGGATGCCCGCCATCACCCCAGAGCGGTCCACTAGGTCCACTAGGTCCACTAGGCGGCTTTCTGTTCGTCCGAAGGAGCCGGCCGCCGGCCCTTGAACATCTCGAGCATGCGATCGGTGACGAGGAAGCCGCCGACCACGTTGATCGTCCCGAAGGTGACCGCGATGGTGCCCAGCACAATTCCGACCCAGTCGTGCGAGGAGCCCGCGACCAGCATTCCGCCCACGATCACGACGCCGTGGATCGCATTGGTGCCCGACATCAACGGCGTGTGCAGCGTCGTCGGCACCTTCGAGATGACCTCGAAGCCGACAAACGCCGCCAGCACCAAGACGGTGATCTCGGCGAGCAGGTGGGCGCTCATGATGCGGGGGGACTCCCCCCCTCGGCCCGGCCGGGCGAAGCCCTTCCCCCGGGCCTCCCCCCTGGTGCAGGGGGACTCCCCCCCTCGGCCCGGCCGGGCGAAGCCCTTCCCCCGGGCCTCCCCCCTGGTGCGGGGGG
>CATPBK010000163.1 GCA_955652705.1 Candidatus Dormiibacterota bacterium
CCGCCAGGTCGGCCGTATCGGTGCCGGGTTGGCGGAAGTAGCGCGCGACCCCGACGATCTCGCCGTCGACCACTCCGACCACGGCCTCGCGCTCGTGATGCTCGACGTCCAGGAGCCGCTCCGGGCGGGCCTGCTCGGGCGACACCAGCGGGCTCAAGAACCGCCGATAGATCGTTTCGGGGGAGAGTCGGTAGAAGAAGCGCCGCAGCGCCTCGCCATCCGAAGGCTCCAGCCTGGCCAGCCCGACTTCGTCGCCTGCCGCTGCCTTGATCGCCACCATGTCGAGCTCCTCCCGGGCCTACTCCGATTGCTTGCCATACAAATAGCACGACCGGTCGTTAAATGTCAATAGAAAACCGACCGTTCGTGCTACTATCATGAAAATGAGTTCAGCAGCTCCGGAGCATGTGGACAGGCGGCGCCTGCGCGGTGAGCGCACCCGTCAGGCGATCTTGAGCCACGCCGCCCGGCTCGCTTCGGCGGAGGGTTTGGAGGCGGTCTCGCTGCAACGGCTGGCCGGCGACCTCGGCATCAGTAAGAGCGGCCTCTTCGCTCATTTCGGGTCCAAGGAGGAGCTGCAGCTGGCCACGGTGGAGGAAGCTGCCTGGGTCTTCACGCTCGAAGTGCTAAAGCCCGGCCTGAGCGAGCCGGCCGGGGTCGGCCGGGTGGCCGGCCTTTGCGAGGCCTTTCTCTCTTATGTGGAGCGCCGGGTGTTTCCAGGTGGCTGCTTCTTCGAGGCGGCGGTCGCCGAGTTCGACAGCCGGCCAGGCCCGGTGCGGGATTCGGTCGTGGAGAAGCGGCGCTACTGGGCAGCCAGCCTGGCACGCGCGATCCGGGAGGCTCAGACCGCCGGCCAGATCGTCCCTGAGGTGGATGCCGACCAGCTGGCCTGGGAGCTGAACTGCCTGCTGATCGGCGCCAACAACAGCTCTGTGACGGACCCCGGCGACGTCGCCTTCCAGCGAGCCCGGCGTTCGATCCGCGACCGGCTTCAGGCGGTGGCTGCCAAACCTTAGGGACGAACGGCGACCGCCTCGATCTCGACCATGGCGTCGGGATCGAAGAGGCCCTTCACCTCGACCAGTGTGGTCGCGGGGTAGTGCTTGCCGAAGACGGAGCGGTAGTGCTCGCCGATCGGCTTCAGGTCTGCCCGGTAAGCCGCCACGTGCGTCACGTAATAGGTGAGCTTGACGACGTCTCGCGGGCGGCAACCCGCGGCCTCGAGCGCGGTTGCGACGTTGCGCAGCGCGCGACCGAACTGGGCGGCGACGTCGAGCGGCTCCAGCACCTGGCCGGTCTCGTCGCAGCCGATCTGGCCGCCCAGCCAGACGGTATCGCCGGCGATGGTGACGTGCGAGTAGCCGCGCGCCGGCGGTAGGCCCGGCGGGTTGACGTTCTCGGGCATGGCACAATTCTCGGGCCGTGGGCCGGAGCTGGCAGCATTTCCGCTACTCGGAGGCCGATGGCGTGGCGACGGTCACCTTCGACCGGCCGGACCGGCTCAACGCGCTGACCTTCGAGGTTTACGCCGACATCCGCGACCTGGCCGCGGAGTTGAAGCAGCGACCCGACGAGGTACGCGTCCTGGTGCTCCGTGGCGAGGGCCGCGGCTTCTGCTCGGGTGGCGACGTGGAGTCGATCATCGGTCGCCTGCTGGAGATGGACAGCCGCGGCGTCTACGACTTCGCGCGCATGACCGGCGCCTGCGTGCGCAACCTGCGCGAGATGCCGCAGCCGGTGGTGGCCGCGGTCAACGGGGTGGCGGCGGGCGCGGGCGCCGTGCTGGCGATGGCCTGCGACATCCGCTTGCTGGCCGAGAGCGCCACCTTCCAGTTCCTGTTCACGCGCGTCGGCATCTCGGGCGGCGACATGGGGATCTGCTGGCTGCTGCCGCGCGTCATTGGCTTCGGGCGCGCGACCGAGCTCCTGATGCTCGGCGAGCGCATCGACTCCGAGCAGGCGCTCGGGTACGGGATCGCCACCAGGGTCGTCCCTGACAGTCAGCTCGAGGAGGCGGTCGGCGAGTACGTCGCCAAGCTCAAGGACGTGGCGCCCTGGGGCCTGGCCATGACCAAGGAGATGCTCAACCGGGCCGCCTCCATGGACTACTCGTCGGCGATCGAGATGGAGGCCTGGACGCAGTCCCTGTTGATGACCGCGGCCGACTTCCAGGAGTTCCACGCCGGCTTCCTGGGCAAGCGCAAGCCGGTCTTCAAAGGCCGCTGAACAGTCGCCGCGCGCGGCGGCGCTAGAGCTTTTCCCTCGTGCCGGCTAACGCATCGTGGGCCAGGCTGCCGACCACCGCGCAACCGATCCCGGCGCCCACACCGATGACCAGGTAAGGCCACCAGCCGCCGACCTCCAAGATGAGCAGGTACCAACCGCCCAGCGCCAGCACGAGCGCGGCCAGGGCCCAGAGGGCCCTAACCACCAGCGGCTGTCGCCGGAACGATCGTGATGCTGGTGGCCTGGAAGCTGCCGTCCGCCGCCATCTGGCCTTGGATGGTGACGGTGGCGCCGTCGGTGATGTCGCTCACTGACCCTGTTGCGGTCTTGCGCACCGTGACGTTGGTGCCGTAGGAGACCTTGACGTCGCTGCCGCCGGCCCGGGCGCTGTGGAGCGTGAAACCGTTGGCGGTGACGGCGCTGACAGTGCCGCCCTGACCACGTCCGAAGCCGCCGCCGTTTAAGCCGCCGCCCTGCTGTCCAGTGGCGGCCTGCCCGCTGCCGGTTGTCGCCTGGCCGCCCCCCAGGTTGGGGGCCGCCGAGGCGCTCGTGGTGGTCGGGCTGTTCTTGCCCGTGCGGTAGCCGCCGTAGAAGCCGCCGAGCATGCCGACGACCACCGCCAGCACGGCGGCGAGGGCCTTCATCGAGATCATTTCCGCGATACCTCCTGGGTTCTCATTCGTAACGCAGCGCTTCGATCGGGTTCAAAGCCGCGGCACGGTTGGCTGGGTAGATGCCGAAGAAGAGGCCGATACCGACCGACACCCCGAAAGCGAGCAGCACGGACGGCACCGAGACGACGGGAGTGGGGAGAGCGCTGACGAGCTTCGGGAGCAGGGCGGCGCCGCCGGCGCCGACGAGAATCCCGAGCAGCCCGCCCAGGCCCGACAGGAACATCGACTCGATCAGGAACTGGAGCAGGATGTCGCGACGGCGGGCGCCGATCGCCTTGCGGATCCCGATCTCCCGGGTCCGCTCGGTGACCGTCACCAGCATGATGTTCATGATTCCGATGCCGCCCACCACCAGCGAGATGGCGGCGATCGCGCCCAGCAGGATGGTCAGGATGCCGGTCGCTTGTGACGCGGTGGCGGCGATGTCCTGCTGCGAATTGACGCTGAAGTCGGCCTGCGCCGGATCGGAGATCTTGTGCTGGTCGAGAAGAACCTGCGTCACCTCGTTCTTGGCTGCGGTGGTGTTGCTGCCGGCCTCGACGTAGATGCTGGCGACGTTCTTGTTGCGGCCGCCGGAGAGGTAGGCCCAAGCGGCAGTGATGGGGACGGTGATGAGGTCGTCCTGGTTGCCGCCGAACGCCGCGGCGCCCTTGGAGTCGAAGACGCCGATGACGCGGAAGAGCTGGCGGTTGATCTTGATCGATTGCCCGAGCGGGTCCTCGCCGTTGACGAAGAGGTTCTGAGCCACGGTGGGGCCGATGACCGCGACCTTGCGGCCGGCCGTCACGTCCTCGGCGGTGAAGAAGGCGCCCTGCCCGACCGTGTAGTTGCGCACCTGCGGAAACGCCTGCGTTGTGCCGTTGACCGAGGTGTTCCAGTTCTGGTTGGCGAAGACGACCTGGCCCCGGGAGTTGCTGATCGGGATGGCCGCCACCACGTCGGGCGCGGCCGACTGGTTGTTGAGCGCCTGCACGTCCTGGAAGGTCAGGGTCTGCTGCGACCCGAAGCCACCCTGGACGCCGCCCGTCCGGGCTGACGACGGAAACACGATCAGGAGGTTGGAGCCGAGCGCCTGGATCTGGGCCTGGACCGCGGCGCTGGCCCCGTTGCCGACGGCGACCAGCAGGATCACGGCGCCGACGCCGATCAGGATGCCGAGCATGGTGAGGGCCGAGCGGAGCCGGTTGGCCACCAGCCCGTTGACGGCCAGGCGGAGCGCTTCGACGATGTTCATTGCGCGTAAGCCGCCTGCAGCGTGTCGCTCTGGACCAGCCCGTCTTTGACGCGCACGACCCGGCTCGCGAAACGAGCGATGTCGGGCTCGTGCGTGATGAGGACGATGGTGCGGCCCTGCTGGTGGAGCTCGGCGAAGAGCTTCATGATCTCCAGGCTCGACTCGGAGTCGAGGTTCCCGGTGGGCTCGTCCGCCAGCAGGACCGCCGGGTCGGTGACCAGCGCCCGGGCGATGGCCACGCGCTGCTGCTGGCCGCCCGAGAGCTCGGTGGGCTGATGGCGGGCCCGGTCGGCCAGTCCGACTGCCTGCAGCGCGTCCAGCGAGCGCTCGCGGCGGCCGTCGCCGCTGCCCGCGTAAATCAGCGGCATCTCGACGTTGTGGAGGGCCGAGGAGCGCGGGATCAAGTTGAAGGACTGGAAGACGAACCCGATCTTGAGGTTCCGGATCGCTGCCAGCTGGTTGTCGTTGAGCTCGGCCACATCGATCCCGTCCAGCAGGTAGCGGCCGCTGCTGGGCTGGTCGAGGCAGCCGATCAAGTTCATCAGCGTCGTCTTGCCCGACCCTGACGAGCCCATGATGGCGACGAACTCGCCGGCCGCTATCTGGAGGTTGATGCCGCGCAGGGCGTGGACCTCCACCGAGCCCATTCGGTAGACCTTGGTCACGCCTTCGAGAACGATCACCCGCCGGGGCCTCCCCCTCCGAGTATGCCGCCGCCGCCTCGGATGCCCCGAGTGGTGCCGCTGCTGCTGCCGCTGAGCGAGGGAAGCACGACCTTCTCACCGGGGGTGAGGCCGCTCGTGACCTCGGTCGTGGTGTCGCCGGCCAGGCCGGTCTGCACCGGCACTGTCTGCTGCGTGCCGTCGGACTTGAGCAGGGTCACCGTCGTGAGGCCTCCCACGCGGTGGAGTGCCTGGTTGCTGACGACCGTGACGCCGGTCTGCTGCTGGACCGTAACGGTCGCGTTGGCGGTCATGCCGGACTTGAGCCGGGCGTCCGCCCGGTCGAGGGTGAAGGTCACGTAGTAGTTGACGACGCTCGAGATCGTGCTGGCGCTGGCGGCCAGGGCCAGCAGGTGCGCCGGCAGGTTCAGGCCGGAGAGCGCGTCAAACGTCATCGACGCGGTCTGGTTGGCGGCCAGCTTGGCGGCGTCGGTCTCGGCGAAGGGGGCGATCACCTCGTAAGCGCTGTCGCTGCTGAGAACCATGAACGTGGAGCTGCCGCCGGAGCTGGAGCCAGTGCTCGACGTGGTGGGCTGCGGCGCACTGGTGCCGGGCGCCTCCGACGTGATCCCGGTCGACGCGCCGATAGCCTCGCCGACCTGGCCGTTGATGGCGCTGATCACGCCGTTGGTGGGTGCGCGCAGCGTCGCCCCGTCCAGGTTGTTCTGGGCGGCGCTGACCGCCGCCTGGGCAGAGGCGACCGCTGCCTGCGCGGAGGCGATCTGGTTGGGCTTGGCCGTCGACTGGACATTCAGCTGATCGCGCGCCGAGGTCAGCTGGGCGGAGGCGGCGTTGATCGCTTTCTGGCCGGCCACGCCGTCGGCCGACTGCTTGGCCTGGTCGGTCGCCAGCTTGGCCGAGGCGGCGCCGGCGGCCGTCTGGTCGGCGGCGTACGTGGGCGCGGCGGCGGCCTGGTCGAGCGGCAGCCTGGCCGCGTCGGCGTTGACCGTCGCCTGCGCCGCCTTGACCGCGTTGAAGGCGGTGAGACAGGTTCCGGTGAAGGGCAGCGGCGCGGTGGCGCAGCCGTCGGCCTTGAACTGGCCCTGGGCGATGCTCAGCTGGCCCTGGTCGAAGACCAGCTGGCGCTTGTCGGTCTGGTACTGCACGTTGGCGGCGAGCGCCGCCTGGTCGTTGGCGAACGCGAGGTTGGCGGCGGCGAGAGCCGCGTTGTCGGCGCTGACGGCGGCGGCATCGGCGGCGTTGGTCGCGCCCGCCGAGGTGACCGCGTCGTTGTAGCTGGTCTGGGCCGTGTCCACCGCGTGCTGGAGTTGGGTGACCTGGTCGGCGGTGAGCGGCGTCTGGGCGGTCTGCAGGTTGGCCTGCGCCGTCTGGAGGTTGGCGTTGGCCTGGTCGACCGCCGTCTGCAGGGTGGTCGTGTCGATCCTCGCGAGAAGCTGGCCGGCCAGGACGTGATCTCCCACGTGGACGTCGACCTCGCTCAAAGTGCCCGCCGTCTTGGGGGCCACCCCGACCTGGGTCGAGGGCACCACGCTGCCGGTGCCGCTGACCTGGATTCGGACGGTGCCCTGCTGCACGGTGTACGTGCGCGAAGCCACGTTGCCGGCGGTCGGCGGAAAGAACACGTCGCGCGCGATCAGGCCACCGAGAACGACGGCGACTGCCACGAGCCCAGCGACCCAGGCGCGCGGGCTGCGCAGCCAGCTGCCGCTGCCCCTGATGACCTCGAGACGGCGATTTGCGGGTACCACTCAAATCCCTCCTACCAGTCGAGTTCGTCCATGGCCCAGCCACGCGGCGAGCCAAAGCGGGTGAGCACGGTCAAGCCGAGCCCGCTCACGGCCAGCAGGCCGATTAGGAACGGGCCGGCGAACGGTATCAGCGCCAGGTCGGCGAAGGCGACCAGCGCGGTTAAGGCGATCAGCAGCGGGTGCGCGGAGCCGATCCGCCGGCGCGCCTGGCCGGCCAGCCAGAGCGCGAGGCAGGCGATCCCGAAGAGCGCCGCCAGCGCCGCCAGGATGCTGAGGGCGCCCGCCAGCGGGAGCAGCACGATGGTGAGCCGGAGCAGGAACGAGAAGGCGAGCAGCAGCAGTACGGTCGCCAGCCCCGCCACCAGAGCGGTGCCGGCGATCGTGTAGCTGTCCAGCCGGTCCACGACCACCCGTGCCCGGGCGGGGAAGGCCACCAGCAGGGCGTTCGCCAGCACCACCAGCCCCAGGGCTGTGGCCGCAAACCAGCCAAGGCTGTAAAGGGCGCCCGAGATCGCCTCCGGAAAGGGTCCAAACGGGCTGCCCCCCAGGCCGCGGGGCGGGAAGCCGGCGGGCCGGGGCAGACCGTCCGCCCTCGTCAGGACCCGCCGCGAAGCCGGCTGGACCGTCCGCTCGAAGAGGCTGGCGTCGAGCCAGCAGAGGAGCAGGGCGACCAGAACCAGGGCGACCAGCAGGGCCGGCCACCTCCACCGGGCCGTCATCCCTGGCCAGCCCGCCTCCCAGACGGTTCCGAGGTGCCGCCGATGATCAGCGCCAGGTGATAGCCGGTCACCGCGACCAGGGCCAGGCAGGCCAGGACGAGCAGCAGGTCCAGGCTCGGGGCGGTCGGCAGCTGGGCCGTGCCGAGTCCCCACCCGACAACCGCGGTCAGCTCGCCGCTGGTGTACGAGAAGAGCGTCGAGAGCCCGGCCAGGCCCGAGAGGTACCAGGCGATCAGGGCGCAGAGCCCGACCTCCAGGATGACGGGGCCCCAGGCAAAGCGCGGCCGCCGGACGCGGGCGACCGCTGCCATCACGCTCGGAAGCAGGTCGGGCGGCGGCTCCGGTGCGGTGAGCGCTCGCAGCCGCGCCGGAATCGAGACCGCCTCGCGGTGCTGGTTCCGGCAGTCGGCGCAGCCGGCCAGGTGGGCGCGGACCGCGGCGGCGGTTTCGCCGTCCAGACTGCCGTCTACGAACGGCTCCAGGAGCGGACGCGCCTGCCCGCAGGTGAGCTGCTTCATCCGGCCTCCTCGCTGAGGGTGCGGCGGAGGACGGCGCGCCCGCGGTGCATCCGTGACTTCACCGCGGCGACGCTCAATCCCATGGTCTGCGCGACCTGCTGGAGCGACATGTCGAGGTGGTAGTGAAGGATCAGGGGCAGCCGGTAAGCCCTGTCGAGCTCGCCCAGGGCCCGCGCCAGGGCCGACTCGCCCGACAGCTCGGCAGGATCGCCGGTGGCGTCGCCGCTGTCGGGCAGGTCGCGCGGCTCGGGCACGCGCCGGCGCACGTAGTTGAGGCAGACGTTCGTGGCCAGCCTCCAGAACCAGGGTTCGAAAGGGCGCGCCGTGTCATAGCGGCGGAGGTTGCGGTAGAGGTGGACGAAGATCTCCTGGGCTACGTCCTGGGCTTCGCCGGCGTCACGGACGTACTGGTAGGCGAGGCCGTAGACCCGGCGCTGGTAGCCGCGGACCAGCTCTTCGAAAGCCTGGCGGTCGCCGCCGCCCGCCCGCCTGGCGAGCTCGAGCGGCGTGAGCCGCACGCCTCCCCCTCCGTCCCCTCGCGCCACCCGGAGCGCAGCCGCTCGCAGCGAGACCACTTCGAACTTGAATTACACGCCGTCAACCTGAGCGGTTTCTGAGGATGAGCCGACTGACGGATCGGCCGTTAGGGCGACTCACCGCCGACGCACGGCCCGAAGGGCCCGGGAACCCTTTTCAGCGGCCGGGCTAGGAGCCGTTCAGCCCGGGCAGGCGCAGCTGGTCTTCTCCCCCCAGGCTGGGTAGTTCGCCCCGGGCCTGCCCCAGCCGAACCCGGATTTCGGCGACCTGCGCCGCCAGCTCCGCGCCGGCCAGCGAGCGCACCTCGCCGCTGTCCGTGAACACGAAGTCGACCCGAGTCACCGGCCGTCCGGTCACTCCCGCCGCCAGCAGCGCGTAGGCGGCTCCCTGCAGCCGGTAGGTGGCGAAGCGCTCGTCCACCTCTTTCAGCGAAACCTGGTCGGTCTTGTAGTCGACCACGCGCAGCCCGTCGCCGTCCTCGACCAGGAGGTCGATGAAGCCTTCCAGGATGGCGCCGCCCGGCGCCTGGATCCCGGCCGGTACCTCTCGCCAGTAGCGCGCCGCCCGGATCGCGCCGGCGACCGGCTCCGAGTCGCGGGCCCGCCGGACCGCCTCGACGACCTCGCTTTCGCGCCGGCCCACGCCTTCGGCCGCGGCCTGGACCCGGGCCAGCTGCTCGAGGCCGGCCAGCGAGTCGAGGTCGATGGCCTGGAGCACCGCGTGGACCGCCCGGCCGAAGCTCGTCCCGCCCCGCCCGCGGCGATAGGCGGCGACGTCGTCGGCCTCCAGCTCGGGGTCGGTCTCGTGCGCCAGCCCGGTGGCCGTGGCAACCCGCAGCTCACCCAGCTCCTGGACCTGCCGGTCCCGGCGAGCTTTCCAGGCCTCTTCGCCGACGAGGTGCTCCGCGGCTGTGGGCTGGGCCAGCGGCCGCACCGGCTCCTCCGCCGCCCGCGCAACCGACTCCAAGTCGAGCTTGGAGCCGAGGCCGGACTCCTCGAGCGTCTCTTCGAAGCCGGCCGCCTGAGGCAGCGGATCGTCACCCGCCTTGAACTCCTCCCGGCGCCAGAGGCTCAGGACCAGGTGGTCGCGAGCCCGCGTGGCGGCCACGTAAGTGAGCCGGACCGCTTCGGCCTGGTCGGCACGCTTTTCGCGCTCGAGCGCGTCCTTGTAACCCTTGGTCAGCCAGTCGCCGGTGCCGACCTCGATCCGGTTGTTGAGCCGGTCGGGGATGACCTGAGTGCCGCCGCCGCGCCGGCTCGACCCCCAGCCGGTCATCATCACGACCGGGAACTCGAGGCCCTTGGCGCCGTGGATGGTGAGGACGCGGACGGCGTCGTCGTCGGCCTCGGCCGTGGACGCGCCGACATCACGGTACTGCTCGCGCTCCAGGCCTTCCATCCACTCGACGAAGGAACGCAGCGTGGCCCTTCCGGTGGCCGCGAAGTCGCGAGCCCGCCGGGCCGCGTAGCGGTAGCGCCGCCAGGTTTCGCGGGGCCGCGGGCGCCCGAAAGCCGCGGCGACCAGCAGGCGCTCGTCCAGGAACGTCTCGACCAGCGCCGGCACGGAGAGGTTGTGCCGCCGGGCGTGCATCTCCGCGAGGTTGGCCCACGCCGCCCGCACCCGCGGCTCCTCGCCGTCGCCGGGGTACTCGTAGTTGAACCGCCCGCCGCTGTCGCGCCAGCGCAGCAGCTCGGCGTCGCTGCAGCCGTAGGCGGGCGAGCGCAGCGCGGTCACCAGCGCCACCTGGTCGGAAGGGTCGTCAATGGCTCGCAGGCAGGAAACCAGCTCGCGCACCTCCTGCGTCATAACGATCAGCTCGCCCGACTCCAGGCGGTAGGGCACCTGCCAGGCCTCGAAGGCGCGCTCCAGATTCCGGAGGTTGGTGCGCGTAGGGATGAGCACGCAGATGTCCTGCCAGCGGGCGTCCTCCAGCCACTGCTTCTCGCCGTCTTTGCGGGAGACCTGCCAGCGGTCGTCGTGGACCAGGCGGCAGGCGCGGGCCACGTCGTCCGCCTCGCGCTTCCAGACTTCGTTCTGGCGAGCGCGCGCGAGCTCGCCGCCGAAGTACCAGAGGCCGCCGCCCGGCTTGGGCTCGGCCACCAGCTCGCGGTACTCGGGCTGGACGTCGCGGTCGAAGCGCATGACGTCGCCGAAGTGGCGGTTGACCCACTGGATCACGGCCGGCACGGACCTGAAGTTCTGGACCAGCGCCACCTGCTCGCCGACTCGCTCCTGGATGCGCTGATAGAGCGCGATGTCGGCGCGCCGGAAGCGGTAGATCGACTGCTTCGGGTCGCCGACCACGAACAGCTTGCCGGGCACCAGCTCGGCGTCGAGCCAGCTGTCCGGGAACTGGACGTCCGGCCGGGCCGCCAGGTAGACCGCGATCTCGGCCTGGAGAGGGTCGGTGTCCTGGAACTCGTCGATGAAGATGCGCGACCAGCGCTGCTGGGCCCGGGCCCGTACGTCGGGGCGATCGCGGAGCAGGTCGCGCGCCCCGGTCAGGAGGTCATGGAAGGTGGCGACGCCGCGGCGGCGGCGCTCGGCCGCGTACCCGAGGACGAAGCCGCGCAGCTCCTTCAGAAGGCCGTTGAAGATCTCGGTCCGGCGCGTGGAGAGGATCGCGTCGACCTCGTCGAGGCATCCGCGCAGCTCCTCGCGCAGCAGGTAGAGCGCCGAGCCGCGCCAGTTGGCCTTCTTACCGACGAGGACCGGAAAGTCATCCAGCAGCAGGAGGGCGACCAGCGCTTTTCCCTCGGTGTCGGCCTCCGCCAGCCGTTCCGCGGCGAAGGCGACCTCGCTCAGCTTCTCGTACATGCGATCGGTCGGCTCCAGGCAGTCGTCCAGGTAGCGGCTCAGCGCCTTCAGGCGCTTGGCCATCTCCGCTGCACCGGGCAGCGCCTCGCGCGCGGCCGGCGCCGGCCAGCTGGCGGTGGACTGGACCAGGTCGTAGTGGTCGTGGAGCGCCCGAGCGATCGACTCGATCTTGTCCGGGGTGAGCTTCAAAAGGAGCGCGTTCTTGATCGCCTTGCTCGACTTCTCGTCCTCGGCGGCGGCTTCGAACCAGGTCCGGAAGCGCTCCCGAAACTCGAGGTCCTGCTCGATCTGGTCGAGCGTCTCGAAGCTGGGCGGCAGGCCCGCCTCCAGCGGGTAAGTGCGCAAGAGCGAGCCGGCGAAGGCGTGGATGGTGTCGATCGCCGCCTCGTCGAGGGAGGCCGCCGCGGCCCGGGCGGCAGCGCTGCCGTCCTTCTCAAGCTCTTCGCGGACGCGGGCCCGCAGCTCGGCGGCGGCAGCCTCGGTGAAGGTGATGGCGACCAGCTCGGGCGCGCGCAGGCGGCCCGAGGCGACGAGGGCCACGATCCGGTCGACCAGCGTCGTCGTCTTGCCGGTGCCGGCGCCCGCCTCGACGAAGAAGGTGGTGTCGAAGTCTTCGCGGAGCCGCCGGCGGACGGCCTCGTCGGCTGGAAGCTGGGCAATCACCCGGGCGCTCCAGGCCCCCCTTGCGGCCCCCCTCCTGGCCTCCCCCCCGAGGGGGGAGAAGGCTCCAGCAGCAGCTTCTGGTGGAGGTTGGCCCCCGGCTCGCCGCGCTTACGCTCGCGGATCAGGTCGCGCCCGGTGGGGCAGATCCGGTGGTAGTCGCAAAACCGGCAGTTCGACCAAGCCGGGCGGCGCGCGGGGCCCCAGCCCTCGTCCTCACCGGGCACCTGTGGGAAGGCGCCCGCCAGGATGCCCTGGTTGACGACGCCGACCACGCCGGCCAGCCGCTGATCACCGGCTTCGGCGTCGGCGACCTCGATCCGGAGGAAGCGGCCTCTCGGCGAGATGAACCAGTAGGCGGCGGTGACCTGGCCGGCGTCGGCGAGCCGCTGACGGACG
>CATPBK010000164.1 GCA_955652705.1 Candidatus Dormiibacterota bacterium
GGCTGAGAGGAAACCTGCAACGAAGGCCACGCAGAAGTCCGCCAAGAGCGCTGCCCCGACCAAAAAGAAGGCCGAGGCATTCACGGACGAGGAACGAGCCGCGATCAAGGAGCGCGTCCGAGAGACGAAGGCGGCCGCGGACACGGCGGACGGGGAAAGCGCCGTGCTCGCGAAGATCGCCGAGATGACGGGACCGGATCGCGCCATGGCCAAGCGGCTCCATGCGATCATCAAAGCCAGCGCGCCAGCCCTCTCGCCGAAACTCTGGTACGGGATGCCCGCGTATGCCAAGGACGGCAAGAACGTCTGCTTTTTCCAACCCGCGCAGAAATTCAAAACCAGGTATGCGACGTTCGGCTTCAACGACGCGGCGCACCTCGACGAAGGCACCCTGTGGCCGGTCGCCTTCGCGGTGACGGCGTTGACCGCCGCCGAAGAGGCAAGGATCGCCGCGCTCGTGAAGAAAGCCGTGAGCTGAGACCCAGCTGGAAACGTTCTTCTAACGGGTGGCAGCCACCAAAACTCAAGCGGAAAATCAGCGGGAGACAAGTGTTGGGCTCACGCAAGACCACGAATGGTCTGGCATCCGACTTGTTCTGACGGCGTAAGTGTTGCTACGACTCGGGTGGCTTAGCCCTAAGTCCGTAACCACCTTGGTAGGCACTCGCTGATCGATTGTTCGAATAGTGTCCGCCGGGGCTAAGGCCTCCTTCCGCGACTCCCAACTGGAACTATTTTTGATGCTTGGCTAAATCGAGGAGGCCGTCGGAAAGAGCGGGCGACATTGTACAGCCGGGCGGCGCGGGTCGTGCGGCTCTCTCCTCAGAACGAATCCCAAAGTTCTTGTAGACTCCTCGGGAAAGGAAGAGCGCGGTCACGCGGTCTTGAGGATCGCCTTCCGCCATCCTTCGTTACTGCTGATCAGCCTGCGGGGGGCGCCGTCCGGACACCAGCAATCGAGAGGACACGCCTCCACTTCACGGACGGGTGCTCCCGGTTATTTCACTTATGCGTAACGGCTACAGTCGGCAAACTACGAAGCGTCTGGGTGAAGTCCTGCAGCGAGACGCCACCGCCAGGCGCCTCTTGCTTCGCGGCTGTGGCCGGGAAGGTGGGGCACTGGCGAACTACGCCAGTGCCTCGTACGGGAAACGCGCCGTACAGGCCATTGGTGATGTAATAGGTCGATCCCGTCTGGCTCAAAAAGAGCAGGTATTGACCCGGTTCAAGGATCGGAATGGGGACACCACCATCTTCCTCGATAACCAACGTCTTGCTGCTAGCGGCGCCCAGGACGATTGATTGAATTTGGAACGTGTGGCGTGTGTATGGGGTGGAAATGCCAGGGCGGTGAAATACTTGTGCGCTGTCGGCCTGCCCGATCGCCACGACGCTACTCGACGATGCCAGGACAGCGAGCTCGGCGGCAGTCGGGAACACGCAAGCCGGGAGCACCGGGCCAGCCATGCGAACCGCCGGGGGAGACGGTGCCGACTGTTGTTGCTGTTGCTGACCACAGGCAGCGAGACACAGGGTGGCCGCAAGCAGAAGTAGCTTCATTCCATTCCTCCTCTCACCAACGACCAAGGGGGTTGTAATCCACAGCGCATGCGTAGCCATTGAGGGTGCCCATACTGGCCGACTGATAACCCCAGCCGTAGACGTTGATCGGCGGACAGACCTTATTGACGAAGAGTGCATACGCGTGCAAAGCGTCCTGCCATCCCGTCCCGAATTTGGTTTGGAGAGCCTTGACGCCGGTCCCGTAGTCGGTAGCGGTCAGTGGTCCTAACTGGCTGCTCGGGTTAGGCATTGGACCCCCGGGCATCAGCGAAAGTTCGGCAAACACCTTGGGGTTAGTGGGCCCCGAGTTCGGCGCAATGTTCCAAATGTCACTGTTCTGATAGCGCACGCCATCAAAGGTTGGATACCAGTTGTAGAGCGAGTCCACCCGCACCATCTGAATCGCGACATCGTGATAGGCTGGAGTTGTTGTCGACCCCAGCCAACTGAGGATTCGCTGGCTGTTGGCGTCGTAAGCCTGAGCAAACCACTGTAAACACTGCGACCCGCAGGCCCTAATCCCAGCCTGATAGAACGTGCCGTTAGATAAGGATTGCCCAACCCAAAAGAATTGATTGGCACCGTCCACGGCCGGTGTCTGGTATGTGCTAGTGGTGAAGTGACTGCGTACTCCAACGTTATACCAATCTGAAGTCTCGAGGTCGATGATCCCAGCCTGCCGCGTGTAGTTGTTCGGCTGGCTGTCCGCCGATGCGACGCTCGTCAGGTTGAGACACAGGAACGCGCTGGTCATGAGCGAAAGAAAGGCACGACGCATCAAAATTGCATCCTCCTTCTGATAACGAAAATAGAGGCCGAACCTTACGATCGAGGTCCTACTTCATCTTATCCCTCCTCTCGCAGATCATTATGCTGCCCTCACCGGGAGAGCGGCGTGCCAGCCTTTGTCAATAGGTGTGGAAATTTCTTCCGGATGATCGACGGTTTCAGGCGCTCGTCACCTCCTCCGATACCCGGCCCTGCCGCACTCCGTCCTTGAAGGTCTCGCCTGCGACGACCATCGCCATGAGGTTCAGTCCACCATTCAACGCGCGCCACTCGCGTCTCAGCCGACGCACGATTTTGTAGATAAGGTAGAGCGCGTCCTCGCGGTGTCGGGCACGCTTTGCCACATCGGGTCCGCAAACGCACCCCCGAAAAGACCGACTCCAATGGATTGGTGGTCTTGATGTGGATCCAGTGGTCGGCGGGGAAGTCGTAGAACGTGACGAAATCGTTCCAGTCACGTTGGCACCCTGCTTGCTCGGCGCGTCCGCTGAGCGTCCGCTAAGCGTCCGTCGACCATCCGCTCTTTGCGGACCTGTAACAAAACGGGGTCGAAAACCGGCTCTTTAAGGAGTAGAGGGTCGTTGAGCTCGAAACACTTTTCGTCTGCCACCGGCA
>CATPBK010000165.1 GCA_955652705.1 Candidatus Dormiibacterota bacterium
AGCCTGGCTCATGGTGATCTCGCCGCGCACCCAGGCGCGGGCCTCGTCGATCGCCTGACGCGGTCGCTGGTCCTCAGGCTGAGCCGACTCGAAGAGGTCTAGGACGTGCTCCGCGCACGATGCCGCCCACAGGGCGAGTAGCTGGTGATCAGATTCGGTGAGGGTCCCACCGCGGCGGATCGTCACGAAACGAGGGTCGCGGTCTTTCGGGAGGATCACACCCAGCACCCTTCTACTCGCAACTGCCCAACGCCTAACACAAATATTGCAACGTTACTAACGACGTCCAACACGACGAATCACGCTAGCTCGAGAAGCCTGCCGTTTTTCGATAGGTCCGGGTCGGTGCATGCGGCAAGATTGAAACAGCAGGGCCGTCGCTTCCCGCTTTTCATTTTCGAGATACTTACTTCGACCCGTCGTTTGCGCGTGTCAGAGTTCTTGGTTGCATTGACCCAGCGAACCCATTCCCATCGCGCCATCGGCGTGATGTCTTTCCATAGGTCTTGGATCTTCTGAGGGGCCGCTGCCAGAGCAGTCTCAAAGTCCTGTGGCACGTTCGGCTCCGGCCAGTTTTTGAGTGGCTCTATTTCGAGCGTCGCGGTGTCACCTGCGCTTACGGCAGCGGTTTGTTGTTGCTTTTCATCAATCCTCATCCAGTGGCCAAAATAGCCGTCCGGCTCCAATACCGTCTGGAACCCATGGCCATTGATTGTTCCTTGTACTGCCACTTGCCCGCGCGACGGCAGTTTCTCGCTCGCTTGCTCAGGCAACCGCAAAATGGTCCACTCGTCCATCGTGTACAGCGTGGCATCGAACCGAATTGTTGGCACCCCTTTAGGCTGACTCAATGGTCGTGTATTTTGCAGTCCTACGACCCCGATCTCAAGGTCCGATAAAGCGGGAGAAGCGCTCCGCCCCGCGGGCAGCCTTGTCCTGGTCGATTGGGCTGAGAACCCTCTGGCGCCGGCAGTCAGGGAGGAGGCGCGTCCCGCCGTGCTCCCTCAAGGCTCGCATCTCGGCGTCAAGCAGAGCTGCGAAGTCCGCAGAGTTCGCCCATCCCTCCCATTCGACGTGCACCAGCCGGAAGGTCCTTTCCTTAATGGCGGGCCGATCGCTCTCGCCGGCCGCCACGCAAAGGTCCGGCGGGACGGCTACAAGGCTTGGGCCGCTAACCCATAACAAGTCTCTCTGGAGACCATCCGCGCTTGGGTTTGGGGTCGAAACAGCCGCAGTCAACCGGTCCTCGAGCGTGGCGGTCGCCGAGCCGACCAACCTTCCGATCGGCTTGATCATCGGTACGCTTGCGTAATGCGATCCCTGCGGTATTCCATCAACGTCACCTTGGACGGTTGCTGCGATCATCGTGCAGTATCCACGGACGAAGACTTACATCGTCACGCGGTGGAAAACCTCGATCAGGCCGATGCTCTCCTCTTTGGCCGGGTGACTTACGAAATGATGGAGGCAGCGTTCCGGTCGCCGGCACCGGCGGGAGCTAGGCCCGATTGGATGGAACCCTTCGCCCGGACTATCGACGCGGCAAAGAAGTACGTCGTGTCGAGGACACTGGACCGGGTTGATTGGAACGCGGAGCTCGTGCGCGGGGACCTGGGGAAGGCCGTTCAGGAGCTGAAGCTGGAGTCGGGTAAGGGACTGTTGGTGGGAGGCGTGAAGCTCCCGCTGGCGTTGGCGGAGCTAGGATTGATCGATGAGTACGAGTTCGTTGTGCAGCCCAGGCTGGTGGGCCACGGGCCGACCTTGTTCGCGGGCCTATCGAAGGTTGTCGACCTCAGGCTCGTGAGCCGGCTGGAGTTCGGTTCCGGGGCCGTGGCGATGCGGTACGAGCCTAGAAGATAACTGTCATTAGCCATCGGGCTTATTAGTTAGCGAACATGAGAAGGTTCGCGCAGCGCCGACTCTCGGGCCCGGTTTCGAATACAAGTGCGCCTGGCAGGAATCGAACCTGCTGCCTTGCGGTACGGAGCTGCAGGCAACCCCCTTCGGAGTAGCCCTTTGGAATTCGGTGAGTGCCGCTGAGTGGCGCCGTTTACCGCCGTTTTCCGCCTGGGTTGCTGTACGGTCACCGGCGCGTGGCTCGTCGCGTCTTCTGAGCGTCGGTAGTACGGGTTAGGTTTAGGCGGTGGCGGTAGGCGTTTGTCAGGAGCAGATGCATGCTGACGGTGACGGATGACGAGCGCCGTAGCGATGTGCTGGAGGTGGCTCTGAGCGAGGCAGTCGGATGGCTCCGGTGCTATCTCGACGACGTGGATCTGGACGAGGTCAGGCGTGAGAGGTTGTTGGGTTTTCTCGACAGCCTTTCGGATCTGCCCGTGCCGAGGCCATCGCCACGATTACAAACAAGGCGACAAGCGAGGGGCCGCCACGCAAAGGCGCGTCGCGACGGGTATCGGGGGCCTCGAACCCGGTGATAGGCACCGCGGATCCGCCTGTCGCCCAGCGGGAAACGTAATCCGGGCGAAGCCTTGCCCGACCTGAACCGCGACGCCGCTGAAGACTGGATTCGATCCCTCGTCAAGCCGGTTGCGCCGATCCAGGTAGCACACGAGCGACCATGGTCGACGGTCCTCCGTGTGCCACTTCGCCAGGGGCTCGGCGTGGTTCAAAGCTTGCTCGCGGGTGCAGGCGTTCGAGCCGACGCTCACGGCAAAGCTCTATGCTCGCTGGCCTGACCGGGTGGCGGAAGTGATCGGTCACGACGCGGACCGAGCTTTGGCTATTACTCGCCCATGCCGGAACGCCGCTCCGCGAGACTGGGAATCCACCAGAAGCCTGGCTCGCGGCCCTACCCGGGTATGCCGAACTCCAGCGCGGGGAGACGGTGCATGCTGACGAATACCTCGCAGTCGGGGTGCCCGACATGCGTCCCGCTACGTTGCCGCCACGTTATCCGGATCTCGTGGGCCGCGAGCTCCCACTCCACGACGGTGAGATCCAAGCGCTGCGGGACTTCGCTCCTCGTTTTGCGGATCTTTGCGCTGAGCTCGATGCACGAGGCGTGCCAGCCTCCGTCCAGCACGATGACCTCCACGCGGCCAACCTCTACATCGAAGGAGATCGGCTGCGGGTGCTCGATTGGGGCGACGCGTCCATATCCAATCCCTTCATGTCGTTGGTGGTCACCTTCCGTTTTCTGGAGGAGACCAACGGTCTGGCGCCGACCGACCCCTGGTTCTCCCGGCTTCGGGACGCGTACCTAGATCAATGGGGTACCGGCTTGGCCGAGACCTTCGAGCTGGCAATGCGGGTTGGGATGGTGGCGCATGCGATCGCCTGGCTGCGCCAGCGCGACTTCTTGCCTCCCGAGTCCATCTTGGATTTCGATCGCTGGTTCACCGTCATCCTGCGTCGCGCGTTGAGGAGCACGGTCGAGCCCAGACCCTGACCTCGAAAGGTTCTCATTCTGTAACAGCCCGAATTGAATGCGCCTGGCAGGAATCGAACAATGGCATCTCGGTCCGCGTCGTGACCGATCACCTCCGCCGCCCGGTCTAGACCGATGACGACGGCCAGCGGCGGCGCCCTCGCGTCCACTCACCTGATCTCACTCGGCCCCCGACAATCGCCTTCGTGGGTGACGAGTCCGCCGCCGCGCCGGTTCATGACCGAGTGACCGGAGTGCGAATGGCGGTGGCTGAGTCGGGTGTGGACGTCCGTCTCGACGTCCTGCCTGCCGAGCTCACGGTGGATGGGGGACGTAGCCGCGGGGAAGAACTCGCGGCCATGCCCGCCAGCCGGCGGCCCACCGTACTCGCGGCAATCGACCTTCTCGCATTCGGGGTACTCCAGGCGTTGCTCCAGCATGAAATCCGCGTGCCTGCAGATGTGTCACTGATGGGCTACGACGACATTCCTTTTGCGCGTCAACTGTCTGTCCCCCTCACGACCGTCCGCAGACCGCATTACGAAATGGGAACGACAGCCGCCGAACTACTCACCGGCACACTGTCCGGGCGGCCCCCGGAGCACGCACATGTGGTCTTCCAGCCGCAACTTGTGGTTCGCGAGTCCACTGGCAGGCCGGCCAGCCCAGGGAGGAGGAAGTCAAGATGACTCCTCAGCGGAATTCGTAATACGGCTACTGAAGGTAGCCGCTCAAACAGAGCCAATCTGGATTCGAAATGTGGTGCCCCCGGAAGGAATCGAACCTTCGCACCGGGTTTAGGAAACCCGCGCTCTATCCACTGAGCTACGGGGGCACGGGGCCCGATCCGCGATTGAGAGGTTACCCTGCGCTGACGAGGTGCTGAAGTGATCGGCGGCATCCACGCGATCATCTACGCCGAGGACGCCGAGGGCGCCCGCGCCTTCTTCCGGGATGTGCTCGGCTTTCCGAACGTGGATTCAGGCGGCGGCTGGCTCATCTTCAAGCTGCCTCCAGGGGAGCTTGCCCTTCATCCAGACGCAAGCTCGGGCCAGTTTGTCAGTCACCACGAGCTCTATCTCATGTGCCACGACATCCAGGACACGGTCGCCGGCCTGAAAGCAAAGGGAGTCGAGTTCGTCTCGGGCATCACGGACGAGAGCTGGGGACTGCTCACCCGTTTCAAAGTGCCCGGCGCCGGCCAGATGGGCCTCTACCAGCCCAAGCATCCGAGCCCACTGCCCGACTTCTCGACCGACTGACGGTTCTAAGAGCTGCTGGAGCGCGCCCAGATATTGATGGCGCTTTCGGTCGCGAACTGGTCGATCTCGGCGAGCTCCTCGGCCGAGAACTCCAGGTTCTCCAGGGCGCCCAGGTTCTGCTCGAGCTGAGCCACGCTGCTGGCCCCGATCAGCGCCGAGGTGACCCCTGGATCCCGGAGCACCCAGGCCAGCGCCAGCTGGGCCAGTGTCTGGCCGCGGCGGCGCGCGATCTCGTTGAGTGCCTTCACCCTGGCCAGGTTTTCCTCGCTCAGCATGTCGCCGGAAAGCGTGCCGGCCCGGCTGGCGCGCGACCCCGCCGGGACGCCGGCCAGATAGCGGTCGGTCAGCAAGCCCTGCGCGAGGGGCGAAAACGCGATGCATCCCACCCCCGAGCGGCCCAGCAGATCCAGCAGGTCGCCTTCGATCCAGCGATTAAGCAGCGAGTACGAGGGCTGATGGATCAAAAGCGGCGCGCCCAGCCGCGCCAGGAGGGCGATCGCCTCGCTCGTCCTCACGGCGGAGTACGAGGAGACGCCGACGTAGAGCGCCTTGCCCTGGCGGACCGCCGTATCGAGGGCGCCCATGGTCTCCTCGAGCGGGGTCTCCGGGTCGAACCGGTGCGAGTAGAAGATGTCGACATAGTCGAGTCCCAGCCGGCGGAGGCTCTGGTCCAGGCTCGCCATCAGGTACTTGCGCGAGCCCCGGTCGCCGTAGGGTCCGGGCCACATGTCGTAGCCGGCTTTGGTCGAGATCAGGAGCTCGTCACGGTGGCCGGCGAGGTCCGACTTCAGCATCCGGCCGAAGTTCTCCTCCGCCGAGCCGTAGGGCGGGCCGTAGTTGTTGGCCAGGTCGAAGTGCGTGATGCCGAGCTCGAAAGCGCGGCGCACGATCGCGCGGCTGGTGTCGGAGGGACTTTCGCCGCCGAAGTTCTGCCAGAGACCGAGCGAGAGCATCGGCAGCTGCAGGCCGCTGCGACCACAGCGGCGGAAGAACATCTCCCGGTAGCGGTAGCGGGCCTCGCTCATCGCCTCCTGAACCGTACACGCAGAGCAGATTCCCAGGCCCCCGCACAGACCTCCTAACTCACAGCGGATTCCAAGCCAGCTCCGAGCGGGTTATGAGATCCGCGCCGCAATCTTGCTGTCAGGAGGTGATCCAGATGCGTCCGACTCGCGGGTTCTTGAAGGTCGCCCTTACGATGCTGGCCGCCGCCGGGGTGGGAGCGGCCCTCGCAGTGTCGATCCCGGCCTTCGCGGCGACTCCGTCGCCGAGCCCGTCCACCGGCGCCGCCGCCCCGACGACCCCGGCCTCGCCGGGGACCAATCCCAACTGCCCGAACATGTAGGCAGCCTTCCCTTCCCGACCGCCCCGTCTTGCTCACTGGAGCAAGTCGGGGCTTTTTTTGTCAGCCACTTGACAACGGCCTGCTTGTTGGTTGAACATTCATTCAAAGTTGAACGCCTGTTCAAGGAGGCGGCTAGCATGACCCGCGCAGAGACCCAGACCCGAATCGTCGACGCCGCTTTCCGGGCACTCGTCGAGGAGGGCTACCACGACACCACTGTGAAGGACATTGCCGGCCGCGCCGGCCTCGCCACCGGCCTTGCCCACTACTACTTCGAGAGCAAGGACGACCTCCTCCTCGCCGCGCTCGAGCTCGGCTGCCCGCTGGCCGACATCCGGCTGGAAGGGCTGCCCGGCCTCGACCAGGCGAAGCTCGGCTTCGCCGCCGAGCGGGAGGGTCAGATCTGGAACCTGGACGCTTACAAGCTGATCTTCGACATGGTGGGCGTGGGCATGCACAACCCGCGGATCGCCGAGAAGATCCGCCTTTTCCTGAACAACCGCCGCGACCTGGTGACGCGCGTCACGGATGCCGTCGTCACGGAGGCGCCCAACCCGCCGCGGGCTACTTCCGCCGCGCTTGGCGCGGCCATCTGGGGCGCGTTCCTGGGCATCGCGCTCCAGCGACTCATCGACCCCGAGTTCGACGGCAACGCCGCCCTCGACGCCTTGGCTGAGATGGCGCTCACCGCGGCGACCGCACCCCGGCCGCCCGCCGACGAGGACTGACCCGAATGCTTGACTGGATCGCTCGCCTGGCCAACAGCCGCGCCTGGGTCGTCGTCGGCTTCGCCGTCGCTTTCACCGCCCTCTCGGGAGCGCTCGGAGGACCGGTCGCGGGCCAGCTCCACCAGGGCGGCTTCACCAACCCGAAGTCGGAGAGCGAGGCCGCGACCCGGAGCCTGGCTGCCGCCACCGGAACTCGTGCCGACCGCAACGTCATCGCCCTCGTCCGGGTCGACTCGATCAACAGCGCCGCGGCCCAGAGCGAGGTTGCCCAGGTCGTCAGGACCATCGCGGCCGACAAGGACGTCAAGGCCGCCTTCAGCTACTACCAGACCCACGACCCGTCACTGGTCTCTCGTGACGGCCGCGAAACGCTCGTGATCGGCCTCTTCAAGGACGTCAACGACGACGCGATCGGGGCCGCTTCAACCCGGCTCCAGGACCAGTTCAAGAACGACCACGCCGTGACACTTGGCGGCGTCGGGACCACCTTCGCGGAGGTCCAGGCCAACGTCCAGGCCGACCTCGGCCGGGCCGAAGCCCTGGCCTTCCCGATCCTCTTTCTGCTCATGCTCTGGGTCTTCCGGGGCGCGGTTGCGGCGCTGCTGCCGCTCCTGGTCGGCGGCATCACGGTCCTGGGGACGTTTCTCGGGCTCCGGCTGGTCAACCTCGAAGCGCCCCTCTCGATCTTTGCTCTCAACCTGGCCACCGGCCTCGGTCTCGGCCTCTCCATCGATTACTCGCTGTTCATGGTCTCCCGCTTCCGGGAGGAGCTTGCCGCCGGCCGGGCGGTTCCAGAGGCGGTTCGAGTCACGGTGCAGACCGCCGGCCGGACCATTCTCTTCAGCTCGCTGACGGTCGCGGCGGCCCTCGCCTCGATGACCCTCTTTCCCCTCAACTTCCTCTTCTCTATGGGCGTGGCCGGCGTGATCGTGGTGGCTCTCGCGGCAACCACCGCCCTCCTCGTCCTGCCGTCGGTCCTCCGGCTGCTGGGAACCCGCGTCAACGCCCTCGCGCCCCGGCGCTGGCAGCGGACCGAGTCCTCCAGCCGCGGCTTTTGGTACTCACTTTCCGGTTTCGTCATGCGCCGGTCGGTCATCGTCGCGCTCGCCAGCGGCGCCTTGCTGATCGCCTTCGGGTTGCCCTTCCTCAGCATCAAGTTCAACTCGGTCGACGCCACCACGCTCCCTGCCACGGCCAGTGCCCGCATCGTGGACACCGCCGTGAAGAGCGACTTCCCGGGCCAGCGCGGCGTTCCCGCGATCGTCGTCATCAAGGCCGGGCAGGACCGTGGCGCCGACGTCGCCGCGTTCGCCGATCGCATCCGCCAGGTTGGCGGCGTCAACTCGGTGGGCCAGCCACAGTACCTGGGATCAGGAACTTGGCAGCTGGACGCCGACCTCGGCAAGGACCCCTACTCAGCGCGCGCCACCACGACGCTGCGCGACATCCGGTCCTTGAGCGCCCCCTTCCCCGTCCAGGTCAGCGGCCTGACCGGCTACTTCATCGACCTCCAGAAGGGCCTGCTCGACAGCCTGCCCTTGGCGGTCGCCACGGTGACGGTGACGACGCTGCTGATCCTCTTCCTGATGACCGGCTCGCTGATCCTCCCGATCAAGTCCGTGCTGATGAACCTACTGACCCTGAGCGCAACCTTTGGCGCGCTCGTGTTCGTCTTCCAGTACGGCCACTTCCAGGGCCTGCTCAATTACACGAGCTCGGGCGCGCTGGAGCAGACCCAGCCCGTCCTCCTCTTCGCCATCATCTTCGGGCTCTCGACCGACTACGGCGTCTTCCTGCTCGCGCGGATCAAGGAGGCGCGCGACGGCGGCCGTCCCAATACCGAAGCGGTGGCGCTGGGCCTGCAGCGGACGGGTCGGATCGTGACCGCCGCGGCGCTCCTCCTCTGCGTCGCCATCGGCGCCTTCGCGACCTCGAACATCGTCTTCATGAAGGAGCTCGGGCTGGGCACGGTGGTGGGCGTCCTGGTCGACGCGTCCATCGTCCGGGCACTGCTGGTGCCGTCGCTGATGGGCATCCTCGGCGAGTGGAACTGGTGGGCTCCAGGCTTCCTGCGCCGGCTCCACCTCCGCCTTGGGATCAGCGAAAGCGGATCGGTCAGACGGCCGGGAGTGTCGATCCCCGCCTAGCATTCGCCGGTGACGAGGTGGCTTGGCGGGGGTCTCTTCCTGCTGCTGGCCGCCGCCTGCGGCGGAGGCAGCGGACCCGCAGCTGCTGGGGGGACGTCATCGCCTTCTCCCTCAGCTTCCGGCGCTGCGCTCACGACGCCGTCGCCACGCGCGACGCTGGCGGTGGCGGAGTCTCGCTACGGGAAGATCATCGTGGACGTGTCGGGACGCGCCCTCTACCTCTTCGACGCGGATCGCGGAGCGGCGTCCTGCTACGACGCCTGCGCCAGTGCCTGGCCGCCGCTTCTGGCCGTCCAGGCTCCCGGTGCGGGGCCGAGTCTGGACCAGGCGCTGATATCCACGACCGCGCGGAAGGACGGGTCGAAGCAGGTGGCCTACAACGGTCACCCGCTCTACTACTACGCAGGTGACCGAAATCCCGGCGAGATCAAGTGCCAGGCCGCGGTCGAATACGGCGGCGGCTGGTACGTGGTGGATGGACGGGGCGACAAGATCACGGCGCCCTGAATCGCCGCCGGGGCAGAATCGGGCTTAGCGATGCGAGCCATGGTGCTGACAGCGCCGCGTCAGCCGATGCTGTTGCAGGATCTGCCGGATCCGCGTCCGGGGACCCGGCAGGTGCTGATCGAGGTGAGCGCCTGCGGTGTCTGCCGCACCGATCTCCACATCGTCGACGGGGAGCTGACCGACCCGAAACTTCCGCTGATCCTCGGCCACCAGATCGTCGGCACGATCCGGGAAGTGGGCGCGGGTTCAGCCCGCTTCCAGATCGGCGATCGGGTCGGAGTGCCCTGGCTCGGTTGGACTGACGGGAGCTGTGCCTACTGCCGGCGCGGCCTCGAGAACCTCTGCGTCGAGGCTAGCTTCACCGGCTACCAGATCGACGGCGGCTATGCCGGCTACGCGGTCGCCGACGAGCGTTTCTGCTTCCCACTTCCCGCCAGTTACCCCGACACGGCGGTGGCGCCCCTGCTCTGCGCCGGCCTGATCGGCTATCGCGCGCTGCTCATGGCAGGCGATGCGCCCCGGCTCGGCCTTTACGGGTTCGGAGCGGCGGCGCACATCATCGCGCAGGTGGCCCGCCATCGCGGCCAGCGCGTCTTCGCCTTCACCTCGCCAGGCGACGTCGAAACCCAGGCTTTCGCCCGCACTCTAGGAGCCGAATGGGCCGGCGACTCACTCACGGTCCCCCCCGAGGAGCTCGATGCGGCCCTGATCTTCGCCCCGGTTGGCGCCCTGGTGCCGGCGGCGCTGCGGGCCTTAGCCCCGGCCGGAGTCGTGGTCTGCGCCGGCATCCACATGAGCGACATCCCCAGCTTTCCCTACGAATTGCTCTGGAAGGAGCGCCAAGTCCGCTCCGTTGCCAACCTGACCCGGAAGGACGGGGAGGACTTCCTTCAGGTAGCACCCCAGGTGCCCGTTCACACCGAGGTCCGAACCTACCGGCTCGAGGACACCAACGCCGCTCTCGACGATCTTCGGCACGGCCGCTTCCAGGGCGCGGCGGTGGTCTTGGCCGGCCCGCCGGCCGATCAGCACTCGCCGGATGAGAAGGTGTAGGCCACCCCGGTCTGCGGCTGCGGGTAGTGAGTGCAGTCGAGGTTGTTGCGATTCACGACCGGGACCTCCCAGACCGGGCCCGGCCGTCCGGGTCGATGACCGTCGCCCCTCCCGAGCTGATGAACTCCAGCACTTGAGCCTGCCCCTGGCTGCGACCCGCCAGCCGGGGATCGAGCAGAAACCCGTGAGGGTCGGATTCGAAGGTCGGAGTCTTGTCGTTGCGGTAGTAGCTGACGGAACCGAAAAGGACGCTCAAGTCCGGACGGTTTAACGCCAGCGCACCTCGTAGGGGCCGAGGACCTCGCCCGCGGTGCTGACCGGCTCCCCTGTGACGTTGTGCAGGCAGAGCCTGGTCTCTTGGCCATCGGGCGAGGTCCGGCGCACTGCGAAGAGGCGCGGATCGATCGCCAGCACCTCCTGGCGCCCGCCGGGATGGAAGGCCGCGCAGGCCTGCCGCTCCTGCAGCAACCGCTTGAAGCCGCTCAGCACCTTTGCTCGGCGAGAGTTGGGATCGGCCAGCTCGCTTTCCAGGTCCGCGGCCGCGAACTTCTGCCGGTTGATGCGCCGCGGAATTCCGCTGGCCTGCGCGGCTGGCCGATCTCCACGCGAGCCGAACAGGGAATGGAAGTAGATCCCCGGCATGCCGCGCAGCGAGAGCATGATGGCGTGCGCGTTGAGAAAACGCGCGATCTGGCGGTCCTCCGGCTCTTTCGCGGCGGGATCGGAGAGCGCGTCGAAGTAGTTGATGTTGAGCTCGTAAGGACTTCTGGATCCGTCGGGGTTCTGCTTGTAGGAGACGAAGCCGCCGTGGGCTTCGACGCGCTGGACCAGAGCGTCGATGTCGCCGTCGCTGAGGATGCCGCGCACGGGATTGACGCCGATGCCGTCGTGGGAGGCCAGGAAATTGAAGAACGTGACCTGGTCGGAGGGCAGCTCCAGCGCGGCTGACCAGGTGGTCAGGGCTTCCGCATTTCCGGTCGCCAGCGAGTGGAGCACCAGCGGCGGCAGCGCGAAGTTGTACACCAGCTGAGCCTCGTTGGTCCCGTCGGCGAAGTAGGACACGTTGTCCTGGTGGGGCACGTTGGTTTCCGTGATCAGCAGCGTGTCCGGCGCCACCTGGTCAAGCAGCGAACGCATCAGCTGGATGACCCGGTGGGTCTGCGGCAGGTGGATGCAGCGCGTCCCGATCTCCTTCCAGAGATAGGCGATGGCGTCGAGCCTGATGAAGCGGGCGCCGGCGGCGACGTAGAAAAGGAGCGCGTCAAGCAGAGTGAGAAGCACGTCCGGATTGCGAACGTTGAGGTCGACCTGGTCGGCGCTGAACGTGGTCCAGACCCGCTTCTCGCCGGCCGCCGTTTTGAAGGGGGTCAGCAGCGGCAGCGCGCGCGGGCGGACGACCTGGCTCAGGTCAGGATCGCCATCCACGGTGATGAACCAGTCCCGATAACGCGGGTCGTCGCGCAGGAAGCCCTGGAAGACCAGGCTGTGCGCCGAGATGTGGTTGAAGACAGCGTCGAACATCAGGTCGAACCTTTTGCCCAGCCGCTCGAGATCGGTCCAGACACCGAGGCTCGCATCGACCTCGAAGTAGTCGATGACGGAGAAGCCGTCATCCGACGAGCTCGGGTAGAACGGCAACACGTGCACGCCGCTCACGGCCCCGGCGGCATGCCGGTCCAGGAAGGCGCCGAGGGTCCTGAGCGGAGCCTGGCCGTCTTCGTGAACCTGGTCGCCGTAGGTGATGAGCAGCACGTCGCGCTGGCTCAGCGGCAGGGTGCCCCGAGCCGCCAACGGGTTCGTCGCAGCGGCCGGCAGCCGATGCCTGACGATCTCCTGCAACTTGACTTCAAAGGGCCCCGCCGCTGCCTCGCCATACAGGTACGCAAGGTGCTCGCGGAGCGAGTAACCGGTGCCGCCGCGCCTGCCCATTCGTCGAAGGTTAGGGCGAGCAAGGAAACTGGCGGCGTGCACGTTGCTTCGATTGGGAGGACTCCCCTCCTCCCACCCAGGGGGCCGGTCCTCAACGCGAGGATCGGCCCTCCCTGTCAATGCATCCCAACGATCAAACCGCCTGCTGCGGTCATAAGCTTGAGATGAGGGCGAAACATGGCTGTCAAAGCGCCGGTGGAGGTCGTTCCCGAGACCTACAGCTATGTGTTCAGCCCCTACCGAGAGCCGATCGCCCGAGTCAGCCAGGGCCAGCAGGTCGTCATCCACTGTGAGGACGCGTTCGAGAGTCGCATTCGCTCGGCCGCAGACCTACCCAGCCGTGCTCTGGCGGGCGCGAAGTTCTTGAACCCGCAGACCGGACCGATCTACGTCGAAGGCGCGGCGCCCGGCGACGTGCTTGCTGTGCGGATTGAAGAGATCACGCCGACGCGAGACTTCGCTGTGAGCTGCCTGATCCCCTACTTCGGCGGCCTCACTTCCACGGCACTCACCCGCACCTTGCAGCAATCGCTGCCGGAGAAGGTCTGGGTCTGGCAGCTAAAGGAGGGCAACCTGGTCAACGACGAACTTCAGCTCGCTCTACCCTGGCAGCCCTTCATGGGGACGCTGGCGGTGGCTCCTGACCTGGAGGCGATCAGCGCGCTTTCGCCGGGTCCCTTCGGCGGGAACATGGACGTACCTGACGTGTGTCCTGGCAACACCGTCTACCTCCCGGTTTGGAACGAGGGCGCCCTCTTCTACACCGGCGACACCCACGCGCGGCAGGGCCAAGGCGAGCTCTGCGGCGTAGCGCTCGAGATC
>CATPBK010000166.1 GCA_955652705.1 Candidatus Dormiibacterota bacterium
ATGAAGTCGGCCGATCAGCTGACAGCCGAGGAGCAGTCGAAGATCCTGGCCGAGCGCTACACGCTCGGAGCCGAGGCGTACGACACGTTCTGGAGCCCGGTGATCCGTCCGGTCGGTGAGCGACTGCTGGCGCATCTTCCTTTGTCTCGAGCCACGAACATCATCGACGTAGGAACCGGCGCTGGCGCCTTACTGCCGCTGATCCAGAAGGCTGCACCAGAGGCGACCGTGCTGGGTGTAGACCGCTCTGAAGGAATGCTTCGCCTCGCCCGAGAGAAGCACGTCGGGCCGCTGGCACTGATGGACGTTCAGAAGCTGGATCTGTCAAGCAACCACTTCGACGCGGCGGTGGTTGCCTTCGTCCTCTTCCACTTGCCTTTCCCGGAACGATGCCTCCGGGAAGTGCACCGGGTGTTGAGGCTCGGAGGCGTGGTCGGGACCGTGACCTGGGCTGCAGAGTCGCCGCCGCCGGCCAACACGGTTTGGGACGAGGAGCTGGTTGCCGCCGGTGCGCCACTAGTCGAGCTGCCCGCCACCGACAACAAGAGCTGCTGCGACAGCGCAGTGAAGATGGCTTCGTTGCTCGAGCAGGCTGGCTTTACTCCGAGCCAGATCTGGACCGAAGCACTGGAGCACCGATGGCGGCCCGACGATCACTTCGAGTACAACATCCGAAGGACCTCGCTGGCACGGCTTCAGTCGCTAAGCAGCAATCATCGCGAGGCTTGCTTGCAGCGTGTGCGTGACCGTTTGGCGGGCCAGGGTGAGGATCAGTACGTCTTTCGAGGCGATGTCGTGATGGCGACTGCCGTCAAATAGGGAAGGAGGAGAGCCAATGGCCGAGATCTTGGAGCTGGTCGATCTCAATGAGCTCCGCAAAGAGGTGCGCGAGAAGTACCGCGAAGTCGCGCAGGATCCCACGGCCGAATACCACTTCCACACGGGGCGCACGCATGCCCTTCGCCTCGGGTATCCCCCAAGCCCGCTGGACCAACTGCCCGAAGAAGCCTGCGAAGCATTTGCCGGAGTCGGCAACCCCTTCTTTTGGGGCGGCCCTAAGCCAGGCGAAAGGGTCGTCGACTTGGGCTCCGGTGCTGGTATGGACACTTTCCTGGCCGCGCTTTGGGTGGGCCCAACCGGCCAGGTGATCGGCGTGGACATGACGCCGGAGATGATCGACCGGAGCCGCGCCCTGGCCGCCAAGCTCGAGCTTGAGAATGTCGAGTTTCGGCAAGGATTGATAGAGGACCTACCTGTCGAGGATGGCTGGGCCGACGTCGTGATCTCCAATGGCGTGATCAACCTCTGTCCGGACAAGGTGGGCGTCTATCGCCAAATCTTCCGGGTGTTGCGGCCGGGCGGCCGCATGACCGTCGCGGATATCTGTCTTGAGCGCCCGGTACCCGAGGAAGCGCTTCGGGACATCGATCTCTGGACCGGTTGAATCGCCGGTGCCCTGCCGTGCGCAGGGTGGGAAACGGTGATCGGAGGTGCGGGCCTCGTCGACATCGAACTGGCGAATCCGGTGGACACCTTCGCTGGCGCCACCGGAGAGGCGAGCGCGCGTGAGTTTGGGACGCTCGGCTATTCGATTCGAGCTCGCAAGCAGCCTTGAAAGCCACGGGATCTCTCAAATGAGCGATTGCTGCACGCCGAAGGGCTATCAGCAGATCTTCAGCGCGAAGAGCGCGCGCGGGGAGGCAAAGCGCTTCCGGCGTAAAGGCCTCGACGCGACCTCTCGGCGAATCGCCGACTTGCTGAAGGAGCGGGGGGTCGAAGGCAGGACGCTTCTCGAGGTGGGTGGTGGCATCGGCGCCATCGAGATCGAGCTGCTAAAAGCAGGAATCGCCCGAGCGGTCAACGTGGAGCTGACGCCCACCTACGAAGAGGCGGCCGGCGAACTACTGCGAGAAGCTGAATTGGCTGATCGTGTCGAGCGCCGGGTGATGGACTTCGTCGAGGCCGGCCCTGAGGTTGAGGCGGCCGATTTCGTCGTCATGAACCGGGTCATCTGCTGTTATCCGGACATGCCAAGGCTAGCCGGCGCGGCGGCCGACCGGACCCGAACGACGCTGGTGATGAGCTTCCCGAATGGCCGCTGGTGGACGCGCCTCGGGCTGACCATCGCCAACTTCGGGTTTCGAGTCTTGAGAGTTCAGTTCCGAGCCTTCCTGCATCCGCCGGAGCTGATCCTGGCGACAGCAGAGCAGCACGGTTTGAAGACCAGCCTCAATCAGCGCGGCCTGGTCTGGCAAGTGACCGCTCTTGAAAGGACCGCCTAACAGCCTGGCGCAAGCTCAGGGCCTGAGCAGGTAGAAGCGAAAGAAGTCGTTCTCGACCGGCAAGGCTTCGACTGCGTTGAACCCCGCGTCGCGTGCGTAACCCTCCAGGGTCGAGCGCCGCATGACGGTGCCGGTGGCAGCTGACGGCTGTTCTGACATGCCACACGGCAGGCAAACTGTGAGGCTCCAGCCATACATAAAACGTTCCACGTCGTCGCCGGGTGCAATGAATTCATCGGCGACCCGCTCGTCCATGATCAGCACGAGGCCCTCCGTCCGCAGCATCGTCCGAGATGCACGCAGCAGTCCCACTGGGTCGGCCACGTCGTGCACTGCCTCGAAAATCGTGACAAGGTCGAAGACACGCCCGACGGCGGCGATTGCAGCTGCATCGCTAACGTGAAAGCGGACACGGTCGGACAGGCCAGCGTCGGCGGCGGCCCGGGCCGCCTGCTCGATCGAGGGTTCGTCGAGGTCGTAACCGTCGACGGTGACCATCGGATAGGCGCGGGCGATGGCGATGGACGACCAGCCGCCACCACAGGCGAGGTCGGCGATCCGTGAGCCTGGCCGGCCAAGGATCGCGTGCACCTCAGGTATCGAGGGCAGATAGTCCTGGCCGAGCTTGTTGAGGAAAAGGGGTCGGTTAATGGCCGCTTGGCCTTGCCACATGTCGGGGCCATACGCGGCCCAATCGAGGCCTCCGTTGGTGCGATACACCGCCAGCAGCTCGGGCATGCGCTGCGCGATGCTCACGAGCATGCCAGCCACCGGAGCGAGGTAGTTCAGCGACTCCTCGCTGGTGAGCGCCTCGGCATGGCCCGCAGGAAGTCGGTACCGGCGCAACGCGGGCCGATCTGTGCTGTCATCCACGAGCAGGAGCCCGGTCACCGCCTGCTGCTCCAGCCACTCTCGCGCATAGCGCGGGTGAAGCCCGG